>DATFPF010000148.1:0-12255 GCA_035264945.1 Rubrobacter sp. | reverse complement strand
TCTCCCTGGTAACGGCCGAGTCGGGCCGCGTCTACGGGGGGGCGGACCTCGGGCTCGCACGAGAGGTCGCGAGACGGGCGGCGCTTGCGGTGGACAACGCCCGCCTCTACGCGGAGGCCCAGAGGGAGCTCGCGGAGCGGGGTCTGGCGGAAGAGGAGGTTCGCAAGCTCAACGAGGGCCTTGAGATCCGCGTCCGGGAGCGCACCGCCCAGCTAAGGTCCGTCGTGGCCGAGTTGGAGGCGGCCAGGGACGCCGCGCAGGCCGCAAGCCGCGCGAAGAGCGAGTTTTTGGCCAACATGTCCCACGAGATAAGGACGCCGATGAACGGCGTCATCGGCATGACCGGCCTGCTCATCGACACGGACCTCACGCCCGAGCAGCAGCTGTACGCCGAGACGGTGCGCGCCTCGGGCGAGAACCTGCTTACGATCATCAACGACATACTCGACTTCTCAAAGATAGAGGCAGGCAAGCTGGACCTCGAGGCGGTTGACTTCCGGCTGCAGACGATGGTGGAGGAGACCCTGGCGCTCTTCGCGGATCGGGCGAGCGCCAAAGGGCTGGAGCTCGCCAGCTTCGTCGAGCTCGGGCCACAGTCCGCCCTTCGGGGGGACCCGGGTCGCCTCGCGCAGGTCTTGACCAACCTCTTGGGCAACGCCATCAAGTTCACAGAAGAGGGAGAGGTGGTGGTGAGAACCGACCTCTTGGAGGAGGGTGAGGAGGAGGTGTTGCTGCGCTTCTCCGTGAGCGACACCGGCATCGGCATCACGGAGGAGCAGCGGTCCACCCTCTTCCTGGCCTTCTCGCAGGCAGACGCGTCGACGACGCGCAAGTACGGTGGCACCGGGCTGGGGCTTGCGATCTCCAAGCAACTGGTCGAGTTGATGGGGGGTGAGATCGGGGTAGAGAGCGAGCAAGGCAAGGGAAGCACCTTCTGGTTCACCGTCAGGTTCGACAAGGGTACGCCGGACGAAACCGCGGCGGCGCCCCCGCCGAACCTCGAGGACAGGCGCGCGCTCGTGGTGGACGACAACGCCGCCAACCGGGAGATACTGTGCCAGCAGTTGTCGTCCTGGGGCCTGGCGTCGGACACGGCGGAGAGCGCCGACAGGGGGCTTCTCTCGCTACGGAACGCCGCGCGGAAAGGGGCGCCTTACGCCCTCGCCCTGATAGACCTTCGGATGCCGGGGATGGGCGGCATCGAGATGGCCCGCGCCATCAAGGACGACCCAGAGCTCTCGTCCACCGGCCTCATCCTCCTGACCTCAGAGGGCGCCCTCGGGGCGAGCGACGGGACGGAACGCTCGGGGTTCTCCGCCGTGCTCACGAAGCCGGTCAGGCAGTCGCGGCTCTACGACGCGATAGTCGAGGCACTCGGGCTAACCGTAGGCGCCGAGCCGGGGCCTGGGCGGGTCCCCGCCGGGCGCGAGGACGGCGAAACGACCGGGGCCGGATCCGGCGCCAGGGTGCTCGTCGCCGAGGACAACGCCGTGAACCAGCAGGTCGCCACCATGATGCTCCAGAGCATGGATTACCGGGCCGACGTGGTGGCGAACGGGCTAGAAGCGGTCGAGGCCCTCTCGCGCGTGCCCTACGCGGCCGTCCTGATGGACGTGCGGATGCCCGAGATGGACGGCCACGAGGCGACGGCCGAGATAAGGCGCCGGGAGGAGAGGACGGGCCGCCACGTGCCCATCATCGCCATGACAGCCAACGCGATGGAGGGCGACAGGGAGCGGGCCATCGCGTCCGGCATGGACGACTACCTGGCCAAGCCGATCATCCGGGAGGCCCTAAGCGAAGTCCTGGCGCGATGGGTCCCGCAGGGGGCCCCGCGGGGAGTAGAATCCTCCGTCGGCAACGGCCGAGCGGGAGCCGCCGTGGACGAAAGCGCGCCCCTCAGCCACGGCGTCCTCGACGGTCTGCGCGAGCTCGGCGACGGGGAGTTGCTCGCCGAGCTCGTCAGGCTATTTTCGGATGACGCCCCGCGGCGGATCGCCGAATTGCGCGACGCCGTGGCGGCCGACGACGCCAGCGCCGTCGAGCGCGCCGCGCACGCCTTCAAGGGGAGCTGCGGAAGCATGGGAGCCGTCGGGATGAGCGAGATCGCCGCGGAGCTTCAGAGCGTCGGCGCCTCCGGCGACCTCTCGTCGGCCGCCGCGCTGATCGAGCGGCTGGAGGAAGAGTACGGGCGCGTCCGGGCGGGGCTGGCCGCCGAGGTACCGCAGGACGGCGACTGAACAGACACTCGGAAGGCGGTATGACGAGAAGGGTGACCATCCCGCTACCCTCCCCGGGTGCCCAAGCCGGTCGCACCGGAGCAAGACCGCGCCGTTGTCCGCTCGGCCGCCGCCGGTACCTTCCCGTTCGCACGGAAACGACAGCGGCGCTACAGGGACGTGCGCCGGCTTGCTTTCGTCCTCGAAGACCAAATTAGCCTCCCTCGCCACGATACCATCGGGCTACCCGAGTCGTGGAGGGCGGCCCGGTGGAAATATGCCACGGCCGGCAACCACTAGGGCGGCAAGAGTTGCCGCCAACTATTGCTCTTGACCTTTACCCACTACGCCAACAGGTACGCCATTATGCCGATGCCGCCTGATGCCGCGGCGTCCGCGAAAGCAGGATTATCCGGGCTCTCCGCGTCTCCCCTTGCTGCTCCGGAAGGTGGATCAGGGCCTCGCGACGCTTTCGCTGACCGGCGCAGGCACGTACCATGTATCTTGGAGGTGGAGTCGTATCGGGGGTGGTGAATGTGTGGAGCTCGAGGGCCGGTAGACCGGAGATGAAAGCGGTCGTGCGTCGAGGTCCACCGTATCGGTCCGCGGAGGGGAGCGCTGGGTGATCGGGGCGGTGGCGGCGGTGCTCTTGCTGGTTCTCGTGCTGGTTCTGGTTCCGCTGCGGCTGGCCCGCACCGTGCGGCGTTCCCTACGCGACCCCGAGTTCCGCGGGCTCTTCGTGCTCGTGATGGTTACCCTCTTCGCGGGGACGCTCTTCTACTGGCGGATCGAAGGTTGGAGCCTGCTCGACGCCTTCTACTTCAGCTCCATCACCCTCACCACCGTCGGCTACGGCGACCTCGCCCCCAGACCGCCGCCGGCAAGCTCTTCACCGTCTTCTACCTCTTACCGGCATAGGCTTGATCGTCGCCTTCCTCAACGCCGTGGCCCGCACCGCCATCGAACAACGCGCGGAGGGCCGAAGCCACCCAAGCCGCCGCAACCGACCGCCGGAAGACGGTTAGCGTCCGGAACAAGGTCTTGAACCCCCGAAGCCTCAAAACCTAGAACCTCAAAACCTTCCGAGAACCTGCATTTCGCCTCGCTCTTGACACACAAATGAGGTACTGTTATCTTAAACTCATAATGTCTTTACATTAGGGGTGTAGAGACGGGGAGAGGAACCGATGACCGATGCGCTTGCGGGTGTGACGTTGGACCATAGGAGCCCTGTGCCGCTGTACCATCAGGCGGCGCAGGCCTTGGAGGCGGCCATCGAGGACGGTCGGTTGCCGCGGGGGAGCAAGCTCGGGGGGGAGGTAGAGCTTGCCACGCGGTTAGGGATCAGCCGCCCTACCATGCGCGCGGCGATGAAGCAGCTCGTGGACAAGGGCCTGCTTCTGCGCCGGCGGGGCATCGGGACCATCGTCGCGCCCAGGCCCGTGAGGCGGGCCGTCGCTTTGACCAGCCTCTACGACGACCTCAAGGAGGCGGGCAGGGAGCCGCGGACCAGGCTTCTCTCGCTGGAGAGGGTCCCGTGCCCGCCCGACGTTGCGGAGCATCTTGCGCTGGAGCCGAACGCGCCAGTGATCGTGTTCGACAGGTTGCGGGTTGCGGGGAACGACCCCATCGCCCTCATGCACAACGTGGTGCCGGCGGGTCTCGTGGATTTCCGGGAGGAGGACCTGGAGCGGACCGGGTTCTACGAGCTGCTTAGGAGAGGTGGGATCTCGCCCAACGTGGCGACGCAGCGGGTCGGGGCCCGCAAGGCCGGCGCCGAGGAGGCCGAGATGCTGGAGATGGAGCCGGGGGACCCGGTGCTGACCGTGAACAGGATCGCCTACGACGCCAACGGGCGGCCCATTGAGTACGGAGCTCACCGATACCCTGCCGAGTCCTACTGGTTCGAGATGATGCTGGTGGATCTGTAGCAGGCGTACGTCCGGTCGAGGACCGGCGGCGGGAAAGGGGAGACGTGGCGAGAGAGATAGGCATAGGAACTGTAAGCCTCGGATGGATGGGACAACTGCACACGCGGGCGTACCGGCGCCTGCTCGACCACTACCCGGATTGCGACCTCCACCCGAGGCTCGTCATAGCGGCAGACGCGGTCGAGGAGCGGGCGCGGGACGCCGCCGACCGCCTCGGGTACGAGGGCTGGACCACAGACTGGCGGGAGGTCGTCGGGCACCCCGAGGTCGAGGCCGTGAGCATCGCGGCGCCGAACTATTTGCACAAGGAGGTAGCCGTCGCGGCCGCGCGGGCCGGCAAGCACATCTGGCTCGAGAAGCCGTGCGGGAGGTACCCGGCCGAGACCTACGACATCGGTCGGGCGGTCGATGAGGCCGGCGTGCGGAGCATGATCGGCCTGATGTACCGCCACGTCCCCGTGGTCGAGTACGCCAAGGAGCTAATCGCGGCCGGGGAGCTCGGGGAGATCACGCACTACAGGGGCTACTTCCTCGCCGACTACGCCGCCGACCCGAACGGGGCGCTTACCTGGCGCTACAAGCTCGACGGCGCGGGCCTCGGGGTGCTAGGGGACATCATGCCCCACTCGGTCGACATGGCCCAGAACCTCCTCGGCCCCATCGAGGGCGTCTCGGCCCAGAGGGAGACGTTTATCCGGAGCCGGCCCGAGGTGCCCGAGGGCGTGGGCACGGGCCACTTCACGGCCGAGGGCGGGCCCCAGGGCCCCGTCGAGAACGAGGACTACGTGGGCGGCCTCCTCCGGTTCGCGAGCGGCGCCCGCGGGACTATTGAGAACAGCCGGACCTGCGTCGGGCCGCACGTAAGGATGAGCTTCGAGGTCAACGGCACGAGCGGCGCCCTCTCATGGGACTTCCAGCGCCTCAACGAGCTGCAGCTCTACAGGGCTGACGGGACGGGCGACCGCGGCTACCGCACGGTTTACGCGGCGCCAGGCATGGGCGACTTCGCCAACTTCCAGCCGGGGGCCGGCATCTCCATGGGCTACGACGATTTGAAGGTCGCCGAGGCCGAGAGGTTCCTCTCGTCCATAGCAGACGGGCAGGATCGCGCGGCGAGCATCCACGACATCGTCTCGACCATGCGGGTAGTCGACGCGATGGACCGCTCGTGCGACACGGGGAGCTGGGAGCGGGTCGGGGACCCCGCCGGGGCGACCGCGACGACCGGGGAGAGCGGTATCGGGAGCGGTATCGGGGGCGGCGCGTGAGCGGGCCAGACCTCGTGTGCATCGGGCGCACCAGCGTTGACCTCTACGCCGAGCAGGACGGGTCCAAGCTGGAGGACGTCCAGTCCTTCCGCAAGTACGTCGGCGGCAGCGCCACGAACATCGCCGTCGGCACGGCGAGGCTCGGCGTGAAGAGCGCCATGCTCACCCGCGTCGGGGAGGAGCAGATGGGCCGCTTCGTGCGCAAGACCCTTGCCGAGAACGGGGTCGACGTCAGCCAGGTCCGGTCGGACCCGGAGAAGCTTACCCCCTACGTCCTGCTCGCCGTCAGGGCCATAGAGGACTTCCCGAGGCTCTTCGCCTACGGCGACGCCGCCGACCTCGCGATCGAGGAGGGGGACGTGGACCCTGACTTCGTGGCCTCCTCGAAGGCGCTGCTCGTCACGGGCACGCCCCTCTCGCGGCCTGCCGCCAGGGCCGCCTCCGCCAAAGCCATAAGGGCGGCGCGGGGTGCGGGAACAAAGGTGGCCTTCGACCTGGACTACAGGCCAGTCTTCTGGGGCGTCGCCTCGCACGAGCAGGGCGGGGAGATGTTCGTCGCCAGCGAGGAGGTGACGGAGGTCTACCGCTCCGTGCTCCCCGACTGCGACCTCGTCGTGGGCACAGAAGAGGAGGTAAGGATCGCCGGCGGCTCGACGGACACCCGCGGGGCGCTCCTGAGCATCCGTGGCCTCTCCGGAGCGACCATCGTGCTCAAGGTGGGCGCGATGGGGGCCATAGTCTTCCCCGGCGACATACCCGATGACCTCGAAGACGGCGTCAGGGTGCCTGGCTTCCCCGTCGAGGTCTTCAACTCCGTGGGCGCGGGGGACGCGTTCATGAGTGGGTTCCTGAGCGGCTGGCTGCGCGAGGAGCCGCTGGAGGAGTGCCTGCGCCTCGGCAACGCCTGCGGCGCGATCGTCGTCTCCAGGCACGGATGCTCGCCCGCCATGGCGACGACGGAGGAGCTCGAGTACTTCCTCGGTTTGGAGGAGAAGCCCAGGCGCCTGCGGGACGACGCGTGGCTCGAGCACCTGCACCGGGCGACGACCCGCAACGACCCGCCGGAGCTGCGGATCCTGGCGGTGGACCACCGCTGGCAGCTCGAGGAAGCGGCCGACGAGCTCGGGGTGGACCGCGGGCGGCTGCGCGGGCTCAAGGTGCTGCTCGGCCGGGCGTTCCGGCGGGTGGCAGAGGAGGACGAGGCGGCCGGCGTGCTCATAGACGACGTCTACGGGGACGAGGCATTGGAGGAGCTGACGGGGAGCGGGGCCTGGATCTCGCGCGCCGTCGAGGTGGCGAAGAGCCGGCCCGTCGAGTTCGTCGGCGGGCCTAACATCGCCGCCACACTGCGCGCCTGGCCCGAGGAGCACGTGGTCAAGTGCAACCTCTACATGCACCCAGGAGACGACGGGGAGACGCAGGAAGCCCAGGAGCGGCGGGTCCTGCAGCTCTACGACGCATGCCTCGTCAACGACCGGCTGCTGCTGCTCGAGGTCCAGGCCTCGCCCGAGACCACCTACGACGGGGACAGCGTGGCGCGGTTGATCGAGCGGTTCTACGAGATCGGGGTCCGCCCCGAGTGGTGGAAGATACCGCCCAACCCGGACCCTGCGGTCTGGGCCAGGATCGGGGACGTGGTGCGGGAGCACGACCCTTACTGCGCGGGGCTGCTCGTGCTCGGGCAGGCGATGGAGGAGGAGAAGCTCGCCGAGAGCTTCGCCGCCGCGGCCTCCGAGCCGCTGTGCCGGGGGTTCGCCATCGGGCGCTCCATCTACGGCGAGCCGGGCCGCCGCTGGCTGGCCGGCGAGATAGCAGACGAGGAACTCATCTGCTCCGTGGCGGAGAGGTACGAACGCATGAACGCGCTCTGGCAGAACAGGAACGCGCGGCACGCGCCCGAAGGCGCGGCGCGATGACGGTTCCGTCTGGCGGGCACATCGAAAACAAAGGGGTAGACGTGGAGAACGAGGGACGCGGGGGCGACGAGAGGATCCCGGTAGGCGTCGTCGGGAGCGGAGGCATGGGCGGGATGCACGCCCACTGCCTGCACCGGAAGGTCGCGGGCGCGCGGGTGGCGGCCGTCTCCGACATCGATACCGAGCGGGCCGGGAAGGTAGCCGGGGAATGCGGCGGCGCCGCGGTCTTCGGGGACGCGTCCGAGATGATCCGGGACGAGAGGGTCGCGGCCGTCGTTATAGCCTCACCCGACCCCACGCACGCCGAGCTGGTGCACGAGTGCCTGCGGGTCGGCAAGCCCGTCCTGTGCGAGAAGCCGCTCGCCACGAGCCCGGAGGAGGCGCTCGGGATCGTCGAGGCCGAGGTCGAGGCCGGCCGGAAACTCGTGCAGGTTGGCTTCATGCGCCGCTACGACCCGCAGCACGTGGACGTCAAGAACGTCGCAGCCTCGGGCGCCATCGGGGAGCCGGTCCTGTTCAAGGGGTGGCACAGGAACGCCCAGATACCGCCCGGCGTGGACTCAGAGTGGGTGGTCATCAACGCGGCGATCCACGACCTCGACTCGGCCCGCTGGATGCTCGAGGCCGAGGTCGAGGAGGCCTTCGTCCGCGGCCTGAACACCACGGGAAGCGGGGAGGGCGAGTTCGACCTGCAGCTTATACAGCTCACCTTCGCCGACGGTCGACTGGCGACGATAGAGGTAAACGTGGACGCGCGGTTCGGCTACGAGGTGGGCGTTGAGGTGGTGGGCGCGAGCGGCACGGCCCACACCGCCCCCCCGTCGGGTGCCGTGGTGCGCCTCGACCGTTCGTTCTCCCAGGGGGCGGACGGCGACTGGCTGGACAGGTTCGAGCCTGCCTACTCCATCGAGCTTCAGGAGTGGGTCGAGGCTATAGAAGGCGGCCGCCCGCCCGCGCCGGATGCCTGGGACGGCTACGCCTCGCTCGTCGTCGCAGAGGCATGCATCGCGTCCATCCGCTCGGGCAACCCCGAGGGCGTTACCGTGACCGAGAAGCCGGGGCTCTACGAGAAGGAAGGGTCGGTGGCCCGGTGAGCGGACGCATAGCCGGCGCCCCTGTCTCCTGGGGGGTCATCGAGATCCCGGACTGGGGCTACCAGATGCCCGCGGACCGGGTGCTCAAGGAGGCGGCCTCGCTCGGCCTGCCCGCCGTCGAGGCCGGCCCCGAGGGCCTGCTGCCCTCCGACCCATCCGCGGTCTCGGACCTCCTGGCCGGGTACGGCCTCGGCCTCGTCGGCGGCTTCGTGCCGGCCGTCCTGCACGATCCCGCCAGACGAGAGTCGGAGCTGGCGCTCGTCGGGCGGCGGGCCGAGTTCTTCGCCGCCGCCGGGGCGGACGTGGTGGTCCTGGCGGTGATGTCCGGCTCCGACGACTTCGGGCCTTTCGTCGAGCTCGACGACGGCGCGTGGAGGGAGTTGTTCGAGTCCCTGAAGTCCGTGGGGGAGATCTGCGACCGGCACGGCATCGCCGTCTCGCTGCACCACCACTACGGGACCGCCATCGAGGGCGACGAACAGCTCAAGCGCTTCCTGGAGGGCTCTGAGATGGGGCTCTGCCTGGATACGGGGCACCTCGCCATCGGGGGGAGCGACCCGGTCGAGATCGCCGAGATCGCAGGCCCCAGGGTCAACCACGTCCACCTCAAGGACGTCGACCTGGAGGTGGCCGGGAGGCTCGCCGGCAGGGAGCTCAGCTTCAAGGAGGCCGCCCAGAAGAACGCGTTCCGCCCCCTGGGGGAGGGCGACGTCGACGTCGCCGGGGTAGTGGGCCGGCTCGAAGGTTCGGGCTACTCGGGCTGGTACGTGCTCGAGCAGGACTCCGTGGTCGAGACCGAGCCACCGCAGGGCGAGGGGCCCGTCGTCGAGGTGCGAAAGAGCCTCGATTATCTGAAGGAGAAGGTGTAGCCGGATGCGGCGCGACGCGTGAGAGACGAACGGGAGGAAGCCCGATGACGGTTCGGTTAACGATGGCCCAGGCGCTGGTCCGCTTCCTGGCGAGCCAGTACGTCGAGCGCGACGGCGTGGAGGGGCGGTTCTTCGCCGGCTGCTTCGGCATCTTCGGGCACGGCAACGTCGCGGGCGTCGGGCAGGCGCTCCTTGAGTACGAGGAAGACCTCACCTACTACCAGTCGCGCAACGAGCAGGCCATGGTCCACTCGGCCGCGGCCTACGCGCGCCAGAAGAACCGCCTGCAGGCGTTCGCCTGCACCTCCTCCATAGGGCCGGGCGCTACGAACATGGTGACGGGCGCGGCCCTCGCCACCATAAACCGCCTGCCCGTCCTGCTGCTCCCGGGGGACGTGTTCGCCTCGCGCGGGCCCGACCCGGTGCTCCAGCAGCTCGAGGCGCCGCACGACGGGGACCTCACCGTCAACGACGCCTTCAGGCCGGTCTCCAGGTACTGGGACAGGATCAACCGCCCCGAGCAGATAATTCCCGCGGCCCTCGCCGCCATGCGCGTCCTTACGAACCCAGCCGAGACGGGCGCCGTGACGCTCGCGCTGCCCCAGGACGTCCAGGCCGAGGCCTACGACTACCCCGAGGAGTTCTTCGAGAGGCGCGTGTGGCGCGTCGGGCGGCCGTTGCCGGACGGGGCTGCGCTCGCGCGGGCGGCGGAGCTGATCCGCGGCTCCGGGCGGCCCGTGATCGTCTCGGGCGGCGGCACCATCTACTCCGAGGCGACGGAGACGCTGCGCGCCTTCGCCGAGCGGACCGGCGTCCCCGTGGGGGAGACCCAGGCGGGCAAGGGCTCGATGCCCTACGACCACCCGCTCGCCCTCGGGGCCGTGGGCGCGACTGGTACCTTCGCCGCCAACCGGGCCGCCCGCGACGCGGACGTCGTCATAGGCGTCGGCACCCGCTGGAGCGACTTCACCACCGCCTCGAAGACAGCCTTCCAGAACCCAGACGTGCGGTTCGTCAACGTGAACGTCGCCGACGTCGACGCCGTCAAGCACGCCGGCGTCGGCCTCGTCGGGGACGCCAGGGCGACCCTGGAGGCCCTCGACTCGGCCCTCGACGGCTACGAGGTGGAGCCCGCCTACAGGGAGGAGAGCGCGAAGGCTAGCGCCGAATGGGATGCCGAGGTCGGGCGGCTGTACTCGCTCGAGCACGGGCCGCTCCCGGCGCAGAGCGCGGTGATCGGGACGGTCAACTCTTTCTCCGAGCCGGAGGATGTGGTCGTCTGCGCGGCGGGGTCGATGCCGGGGGATCTGCACAAGCTCTGGCGGACGAGGGATCCCAAGGGCTACCACGTCGAGTACGGCTACTCTTGCATGGGGTACGAGATCGCGGGCGGACTCGGCATCAAGATGGCGGCCCCAGAGCGCGAGGTCTACGTCATGGTCGGCGACGGCTCGTACCTGATGATGAGCGCCGAGATCGTCACCTCCATCCAGGAGGGCCACAAGCTCACCATCGTCCTCGTGGACAACTCGGGCTTCTCGTCCATAGGCGCCCTCTCCCGCTCCGTCGGCGCCCAGGGCTTCGGTACCCAGTACCGGTACCGCAAGAACGGCTCCATCGGCCTCGACACCGAAGAAGAGCCGGGCGAGACGCTGCCGGTGGACCTGGCGGCCAACGCGGAGAGCCTGGGGGCCCACGTCATCCGGGCGAAGGGCGTCGGCGAGCTGAAGGGCGCGCTGGCGGAGGCGAAGAACGTGGACAGGACCGCCGTCATACACATCCCGGTTGACCGCTACGAGGGCGTGCCCGACTACGAGTCCTTCTGGGACGTGCCGGTTGCGGAGGTGTCGGGCATGGATACCGTGAGGGACGCACGCGAGGAGTACGCGCGCAACAGGCAATCGGAGCGCCGTTACCTCCAGGGAGAGGGCAGATAACGTGTCGGACCTTGTGGTCAGCATCAACGAGAGGCCTGACGGGGACGGGAGCGTCGTGAAGGTAACGCCGGAGTCCGCCGGCTGGGATTACGTAGGCTTCGAGGTCTTGCGGCTCGCCGAAGGGCGGACCGTCGAGCGCCGCGCGGACGCCGAGGAGGTCTGCCTGGTCCTCCTCTCAGGCTTCTGCAACGTCTCCACCTCGGACGACGAGTGGAGGGGAATCGGGGGGCGCGACACCGTCTTCGAGGGGCCGCCGTACGCGCTCTACCTGCCGCCGGGGACGGACTACAGCATCGAGGCGGTGAGCTACCTGGAGCTTGCGGTAACCTCGGCGCCAAGCGTCGCCGGGATGACGCCCTTCGATCCCCTTCTCATAAAGCCCGAAGACATAGAGGTCGAGGTACGAGGTTCCGGGAACGCGGAGCGTCGCGTCCATCCGATACTCATGGCCGGAAGACCGGCCGAGAGGCTGCTCGTCGTGGAGGTTCTCACGCCCAACGGGCACTGGTCGAGTTACCCACCGCACAAGCACGACCGGGACGACCTTCCGAACGAGAGTTATCTGGAGGAGACCTACTACCATAAGATCCAACCCCCCCAGGGCTTCGCCGTCCAGAAGGTCTACACGGAGGACCGCTCCCTCGACGAGACCATGACCGTCCGCGACGACGACACCGTCCTCGTCCCCCGCGGCTACCACGCCGTCTCGGCGCCCCCTGGCTACGACCTCTACTACCTCAACGTCATGGCAGGCCCGACCCGCGAGTGGAAGTTCAAGAACGACCCGGACCACGAGTGGCTCTTCTAGCCACGTAAAGAAGAGGAGCGTAGCGACGATGCAGAAGACGCGCAGGGAAGTCCGCAACTTTATAGGGGGTTGCTGGGAGGACGGCGACGGCCGCGGGACCGAGCCCGTCTACGACCCGGCCACCGGCAGGGTCATAGGAGAGACCCCCCTCTCCACCAAAGAGGACGTAGACCGGGCCGTGAAGGCCGCATCCGCCGCCTTCGAAGGCTGGGC
>DATFPF010000147.1:0-12131 GCA_035264945.1 Rubrobacter sp. | reverse complement strand
GGGACGGCCTTGGCAAGGGTCTTGGTTATGGCGGCGGTGAGAGTGGTCTTGCCGTGGTCGACGTGGCCTATGGTGCCGACGTTGAGGTGCGGCTTGTTCCTCTCGAACTTCCCTCTTGACATCCGTGTCTTCCTTTCTCGTTACCACATCTTTGGGGACAAAAGATGGTAGCGGCGGCAGGACTCGAACCTGCGACACGCGGATTATGATTCCGCTGCTCTAACCGACTGAGCTACGCCGCCACGCCTATGTCGCGGACAGGGCCGGAGTCCCGTCCAAGAGCCCCCGAGCGGATTTGAACCGCTGACCCCCTCCTTACCATGGAGGTGCTCTACCACTGAGCTACAGGGGCATATCCATCTTATGGGGGCGGGAGGATTCGAACCTCCGTAGGCGAAGCCGGCAGATTTACAGTCTGCTCCCTTTGGCCACTCGGGCACACCCCCGGCCACGCCTCGCAACACCCTCCTGCGGAGCGCCAGAATATGGTAGCAAACGCGAAGTCATTTTCAACGGGCCCGGGCGGGGCCCGCAATCGGAGCCCGGGAAGGGAATCGAACCCCCGACCGGCCGCTTACAAGGCGGCTGCTCTACCTCTGAGCTACCCGGGCGCGCCGCCGCAGGCGGCGCGCCGCACGCTCCGGCCTTTCGGCCTCCGCTTGTCAGCACGCTTCAGCCTTCGGCTTCCGCTCTCAGCGCGTTCCGGCCCGCTTCGCGAGCCTCCACTTTCAGCACGCTTCGGGCCTCCGGCCCTCGCTTTTAGCTAAAAGCCTCTCAAGACCAGCTCGCCGGCACGCACCGTACGCCCTGAAGATTGTAACAGCGCAAACCCCACGCCGATATCGCCCTAGCCCTTAGCTGAAAGCCGGAGGTCGAAGACCGGAGGCGTGCTGAAAGCGACCAAAGGGAGCGGGCTGACGAGGCGCGAAGCGCCGGGCTGAGAGCGTAGGCGTAGCCGGAGCGTGCTCCCCTACGTCCCTCGCCTGCGTATCTCTTCTAACTTTCGGATGGTCTCGGGCGAAAGCCGGTCTGCCACACGGGACTTCCTCGGGGCGTTGGGGTTGCGGGTGACGGCCGGGAGCTCGTCGAGCAGGTTGGCGAACTCGCGGGGGGTGGCGCGGGTCGAGCCGCGGGCCAGCGCCGTGCGCTGGAGGGCGAAGTCGGCGGTGTAGACGGTGGCTGTGCCCTCCAGCTTCGCCAGCAGGCGCTCTATCTCATCGTCGGCGGACTCGCCTGGGGCGCTGTAGACGATGCGGACGGCGCCGCCGGCCCTTGCCTCTTCCCTGCGGGGGTCGGGGGCGCGGTGGGCGTCGAAGACGACGATGATGCTCCGGCCCGTCCAGCCGGCCGCCTTGAGGGCGTCGGTTACGAGCAGCTCGCGGGCTGCGTCGAAGTCGTCCGCGTCCCTGTAGCGGTCGAGGGCACCTATGACGTTGTAGGCGTCAAGGACGAGGTACGAGGGCACGGCGGCTATCCTCTCTGCCTGCGGGCCTCGTACGCCAGCACCGCCGCGGCCACCGAGACGTTCAGGGACGAGACGGCGCCTAGCATCGGGATCGAGACGGTCCCGTCGCACGCCTCGCGCACGAGCCGCCTCACGCCCCGCCCCTCGCTCCCGAGCACGAGGGCCGTCCGGCCTGCGAGGTCCAGCTTGGCGTAGTCGGTCCCGCCCGCTTCGGCGGCGTAGACCCAGACGTTCGCCTCCTTCATCCGCTCCACCGCCCGCCTCAGGTTCGTCACCCTCGCGACGCGGACGTGCTCGCTCGCGCCGGCGCTCGCCTTGACCGCCGCCGCCGTCACGCCGACGGCCTTGTCCTTGGGGATCACGACCCCGCTCGCCCCCGCCCCGTCCGCAGCCCGCAGGACCGCGCCGAGGTTGCGGGGGTCCGTAACGCCGTCGAGCACCAGGACCAGGGGCTCGGGCATGGCCAGGATCTCCTCCAAACCGGAGTAAGGATACGCCTCGACCCGCGCCACGACGCCCTGGTGGACCCCGCCGCGCGCAAGCTCGTCGACCCTATCGCGGGGGGCCTTCCTGACGGGCACGCTGCCGGCGGCCGCGCGGACCTCTCCGCTACCGACAGAGTCCAGGACCTCGAGCACCCTTCGCCGGCGGCTCTTCAGCGCCTCGACGACGGGGCGGATGCCGTAGATGATCTCAGCCACCGGCTACCGGCGGCTCAGGATGGGGCCGTCCTGGGTGTCCTCGACGGCCCAACCCGTCTCGGCGAGCTCGTCGCGCAGGCGGTCCGCCGTGGCCCAGTCCTTCTCCCGCCGCGACAGCTCCCTGCTGGCGGCAAGGGCCAGGACCCGCTCGCCCGGCTCCTCGGGGTACCGGATGCGCACGCCGTCTACCTCGGTAGCCATCTCCCGCGCGAGGTCGAACCCGTAGACGCTCATGACCTCCTCCACGGCTTCGGCGAGGGACGCGAACCCGTCCGCCGCGTCGGGGCGGGCCGAGATCTCGCGCGCGGCCCGGTTGGTCGCCTCGAAGAGCGTGGCGACGACCTCGGGGGTGTTCAGGTCGTCCCGCATCGCCCCGTCGAGGCGCTCGCGCAGGCCCGCGGCGAGCTCGTCCGAGAGGCCCGAGGAGGAGGCGGAGCCGGAGACCTGACGGTAAAGCCGTTGCAGCCGCTCGTAGGAGCGGCGCTTCTCTTCAAGGATCTCAGCCGAGTACTCTATGGGCTGCGAGTAGTGGCTCTGGAGCAGCCACATCCTTACGGCGTTGCGCCCGTGGAGCTCGACGGCCCGCCCCACGTCTAGCACGT
The DNA here is from genome assembly GCA_035264945.1 of Rubrobacter sp. GTDB lineage: Bacteria > Actinomycetota > Rubrobacteria > Rubrobacterales > Rubrobacteraceae > Rubrobacter_D. The sequence continues at coordinate 9,363 of DATFPF010000147.1, read as the reverse complement.
TGCCGACGCTCTTCGCCATCTTTTCCGCCCCCCCGAACGTGACCATCCCGTGGTGCGCCCAGGCGCGGACGAACGGGTGGTCCGGGTGGGCCGCGCAGCTCTGGGCAAGCTCGTTCTCGTGGTGCGGGAAGCGGATGTCCGTGCCGCCGCCGTGGATGTCCGCGCCGTCAGGCAGGTGCTTCCCGACCATCGCCGAGCACTCGATGTGCCAGCCGGGACGGCCGGGCCCCCAGGGGCTCGACCAGGATGGCTCGCCGGGCTTGGAGGCCTTCCAGAGCGCGAAGTCCAGCGGGCTCCTCTTGTCCTCCGTCTGGCCCTTCTCCGTCTCGCGCATCTCCTTCGGGTTCTGGTGGCTCAAAGAGCCGTAGTCCGGGAAGCTCTCGACGGAGAAGTAGACGTCGCCGTTGCCCGGGGCGTAGGCGTGATCCTTCTCAATAAGCTCCTCGATCAGGGAGATCATCTCCGGGATGTGCTCCGTCGCCCGCGGCTCCACGTCTGGTAAGCCGATTCCCAGCAACGCAAGCCGCTCGTGGAAGGAGTCCGTGTAGCGGGAGACTATCTCCTGCCAGGAGACGCCCTCATCGTTGGCCTTGTCGATGATCTTGTCCTCTATGTCCGTGATGTTCTGGACGAAGGTAACGTCGTAGCCCCGGCTCCTGAGGTACCTGACCACGACGTCCCAGAACAGCGGCGCCCGCGCGTTGCCGATGTGGACGTGGTCGTAGACCGTGGGCCCGCAGACGTAGAGCCCGATCTTCCCGTCCTCCCCGACCTCGACCATCCCGCCGCCCAGGCTGTCCCGCACGAAAACGCTCATGGCCCTAGTCTAGCCTCTCCGGCCCGCTCTATCCGCGCGCGCGCCTCCTCCGGCCCGAGCACCGCGAGCACGAGCGAGATCTCCGGCCCCTTGTTCCGCCCCGTCAGCGCCAACCGTATCGGGTGGAGCAGGTCGCGGGTCTTTATTCCTCGTTCTTTGGCCCAGGCGCGCAGCTCCCCCACGAAACCACGCGCGGCTTCAACGTCTCGCACCTCCCTGCCGGTTAGCGACGCGGCCACGTGCTCGAACACATCAGCGCCGGACTCGGGCAGTTCCTCGAGAAAAGTCGTGGGATCCACGGGTTCCACCACCTCGCGCAGCAGGCGGGGCGCGTCCGAGAGCGCCCTGGCCTCCTCCCGGATCACCGCCAGCGCGGCGGCCTCCCTGCCCTCCGGCAACGGCCCCTCGAGAAAGGGTTCGACGCGCCGGCGCAACTCCTCGTCCGTCAGGCGCCGGAGGTGCCTGGCGTTGAAATAGAGGAGGCGGTCGGGGTCGAACGTGGAGGGGCTCGCGCCGAGACGCGTAGGGTCCCACTCGCGAACGAGCTCGTCGAGGTCGGCGAACTCCTCCCTGCCCGCCGGGTGGGTCCAGCCGAGGAGCGCGAGGTGGTTGACGAGCGCCTCCGGCAGGTAGCCCTCGCGCCGGAAGTCCGCGACGCTGGCATCGCCGTGGCGTTTGGAGAGCTTCCTGCCGTCGGGGCCGAGGATGACGCCGAGGTGGATAAACTCCGGCTCCACGAAGTCGAGGGCCCTGTAGAGGAGGACCTGGCGGCCCGTGTTCGGTAGGTGCTCCTCACCCCTTATTACGTGCGTGATGCCCATGCTCCGGTCGTCAACGACGGCGGCGAAATTGTACGAAGGCGTGCCGTCGGACTTACGGACCACGAAGTCTTCGACGCGGCTGAACGGGACCTCGCCGCGCAGCCCGTCCCGGAAGGTCCCGGCGCGACCGGACGGCCGGAAGTAGAGCGCCCGCCGTCCTTTTTCGTCCTCGCCCTCGTAGGCCAGGCCGGCCTCCGCAAGGCGTTCCATGTGCTCCTCGTACAGCTCCCCGCGTTCGCTCTGCCGGCGCGGCCCCTCGTCGAAGTCGAGGCCGAGCCAGGCGAGGTCTTCGAGCTGGGCCTCCTCGAACGCGCGGTCGCTCCGCGCCCTGTCGGTGTCCTCGACGCGGAGGACGAGCTCGCCGCCGTGGTGCCTGGCGAAGAGGTAGTTGAAGAGTGCGGTTCGGGCGCCGCCGAGGTGGAGCATCCCCGTCGGGCTGGGGGCGAAGCGCGCGCGGACCCCCGCCACGGGGTTACCTCTCCTGCAGGAGGCAGACGGCCTGGGCGGCTATGCCCTCCCCCCTGCCGGCAAAGCCGAGGCGTTCGGTGGTCGTGCCGCGCACGCTGACCCGCGATGGGTCGACGCCTAAAGCACCGGCGAGGTTCTCCCTCATTGCGGCGCGGTGGTCTCGAATCTTGGGACGCTCGCAGACCACGACGGCGTCCACGTTCGCCACCTCCCAGCTATCGCCGACGGTCCGGCGCGCCCCGCGCAAGAGATCTATGGAGTCGGCGTCCTTCCATCTGGCGTCCGTGTCGGGGAAATAGTGACCGATGTCCTCGAGGCCGGCGGCGCCAAGGAGGGCGTCGGTGACGGCGTGGGCCAGTACGTCGGCGTCCGAGTGGCCGCGGAGGCCCCTGTCCGAGGGGATCTCCACCCCGCCCAGGATGAGCTTTCTTCCGTCTTCGGGTGCTGCGAAGGCGTGCGCGTCCACGCCGAGGCCGACCCGCATCAACGGCGCTCCCTGGCGAAACCCCTCATGGGATCTCGCCCACGCGCGGCGAGGATGGCCTCGGCGAAGATCAGGTCCTCCGGCGTGGTGAGCTTTATGTTTGTCTTCTCGCCTTCGACGAGGACCACCCGCCCCCCTTCCAGCTCGACGAGCGAGGCGTCGTCGGTGGCGGCCCCGAGGTACTCGTCGGTGGCCTCGTGCAGCCTCCTGAGGTAACCGAGCCGGAACGCCTGCGGCGTCTGGACGGCCCGCAGCTGCGTCCGGTCGAGCGTCTCCGCCACCTCCCCGTTCTTCTCGACCTTGACGGTGTCCGAGACGCGGGTCGCCGGCACCACGCCATCCGGACGGTCATCGGCAAGTGCTGCCTCCACGACGCGCCCTATGAGCGCCGGGGTGACCAGGGGACGCGAGCCGTCGTGGACCAGGACCACGGTCTCGGGGTCTTCGTCGCAGAGAAGGAGCCCGCTCTTCGTGGACAACTGGCGGAAGGTTCCAGCCTCCCCGCACCGGACGTACTTGGAGATTCCGGTCACCCTCGCCAGCGCTTCGACGCGCGGCCCGTCGCCAACGGCGTAGATACCGCCCACGTGGTCGGCCTCCTCGAAGGCCTTCAGGGTGTGGTAGAGCGCCGGCTTGCCCCCGATCTCCAGGAACTGCTTGGTGCGTCCCATTCGGGTGCCCAGCCCGCCGGCCAGCACGAGCGCTATGGCCGGGGCGTGCCCGGGCACCCCTACAGCGCCTCGCCCGAGGTCTCCAGGCTGCGCTGGCGCTCGAGGCCGCGCTGGATCGCCCGGGCGCGCGCCTGGCCGACGCCCTCGACCTCGTCGAGCTCGGCCTCGCTCGCTTCGAGCAGGTCCTTCAGGGAGCCGAACTCCCGGATCAGGCTCTCCGCCACCCGACGGGGCAGGCGCGGCACCCGCTCGAGCTGGCGGTAGCCTCGCGGCTTGAGGAAGAAGTCCTCCGTCCGGCCGACGTCGTCGTAGCCGAGCGCCCGCGTGATCTCCTCCGGCTCCGAGAGTTGCTCTGAGGTGAAGCTACGCAGGCGCTGCCTGGCGTCCGCGCACTCCACGCCCTCGGCGGCGTAGTCCCGGATCAGGGCGTCGTACTGCTCCGGCACGTCGTGGAAGGCCTGCTCGAGTTGCATCTCGACGAGTCGCCCCTCGCTCCCGAGCTCCCTGACGTAGGCCTCTACCTCCTCGGCTATCCGCACCGAATACTCGAAGTTGCCCACGGCGCCCACGACCTCCCGCAGCGTGACGGCCCCGTCGTACTCGTGGATGGTCAGCGCGCGGGCCTCCTCGCGAAGCCTCCGCGTGAACTTCTCGAGGGTGGCTATCGCGGAGTTCGCCTTGGAGAGAACCACGCCGATGTCCTCGAGGACTACGGGGCCGTGGTCGCCCTGGTAGAGGCTCACGACGCGCCGCCGCTCGGAGACGACTATGACGAGGTCCCCGCTCTGCTTGGCGGTGCGGTGGCCGGCGAGGTGGCGCATCCCCGTCTCGTCGGAGTCGAGCGTCGGGTCCGGGCTGAGCTGGACGTTGGCGTAGTGGATCACGGCGACGTTCGGCGAGAGGACTATGGCCCCGTCCATCTTCGCGAGCTCGTAGAGCCGCATCGGCGCGAAGTCCAAGTCGAGCTTCATCCCCCCGGAGATTATGCCGAGGTCCTCGAGCTTCTCGGGGCGCGAGATCACGATGAGCGCGCCGTTGTGCGCCCTGATGATGTTCTCTATGGCCTCCCGCAATTCCGTGCCCGGGGCCACGAGCCGGAGCGCCCCGACGAGCTCGTCTGGCATCTTTCGGCGGGAAGGGCTCAAAGCAGCGCCACCGCCACGGCCTCCTCCAACGTGCTCACCTCGATCACGCTCGCGTCCTTTTTGGAGCTTCCATGAAAACTCTCTTCCGACGTTCCCTCTGGCCTGATTATACGGTTATACCCCATCTTCAGGACCTCGCCGGTCCGCCGCGGCGCCCCCGAGACGAACCTCACGTCCCCCGTGAGCCCCACCTCCCCGAAGCATGCCGTCCCTTTTCCTACGGGCTTGTCCCGCAACGCGGAGGCTATCGCGAGCGCCACCCCGAGGTCGGCGGCCGGCTCCTCGACCCGAACCCCGCCCGTCACGTTCACGTACACGTCGTGGTCCGCGAGGCCGAGGCCTGCCCGCCGGGCGAGCACCGCGCACAGCATGTTCACCCTCCCCGTGTCCACGCCGTTGGCGATCCTGCGCGGGTTCGCGAGCGGGCTCGGCGCCACGAGGCTCTCTATCTCGACCAGCATCGGGCGCGTGCCCTCGAGCAGGCACACCGTCGCCACGCCCGAGGGCATGTCCTCCTCCCTCCTGGAGAGGAAGAACGCCGAAGGGTCCTCGACCTCGACCATCCCCCGGCCCGTCATCTCGAACACCCCGATCTCGTTCGTCGAGCCGAACCTGTTCTTGAGGGCCCGCAACACCCTGAACGACTGGAACCTGTCCCCCTCGAACTGGAGCACCGTGTCAACCATGTGCTCGAGTACCCGCGGCCCCGCGATGGAACCGTCCTTGGTGACGTGCCCGACGAGAACTATCGCTATCCCCTCGCTCTTCGCAAGCCGCATTAGCCTCGCGGCGCACTCGCGCACCTGCCCGACCCCGCCCGGCGCCCCGGACAGCTCGGGCGAGTAGAGGGTCTGGATGGAGTCCACGACGACCACGCCGGGCCGCTCCTCCAGGATGGTGGCCTCGATCACGTCCACGTCGGTCTCGGAGAGCACGCTGAACCCCGCGCCCTGCACCCCGAGCCGCTTCGCCGAGAGCGCCACCTGCCGCGGCGACTCCTCGCCTGAGACCATAAGGCAGCCCTCGCCGAGGTACCCCATCACCTGCAAGAGGAGCGTGCTCTTGCCGACGCCGGGCTCGCCGCCGACGAGCACCATCGAGCCCGGCACGATCCCGCCTCCGAGAACCCTGTCGAGCTCGCCGACGCTCGTGCCTATACGTCCCCCATCGACCGCGGCCTCGACCTGGTCTAGCCTCAACGTCCGGCCCGCCACCCCGGCCTTCTTCCTCGTCGCCCGCTCCGCGAAGCCGACGACCTTCTTCTCCGCGCGCGCCTCCTCGACGAACGTGCTCCACTCCCCGCAGTCCGGGCAACGCCCGAGCCACTTCGGCGCCTGGTGCCCGCAGTTCGAGCAAACGTATAGTGTCTTTGTAGCCATAGACGGATTGTAAGGGATAGGGTCGAGAATACCCCGCCCGGCCTCTCTGACCCCGGCACGCGCCGCTTTCGCGCCGGCCCCACGGCGAGCCCGCCAGCGGGACGCGCAGGACGGCGCTTCCTTGGCCCCTCCGTTTCGCTTAGAATGCCTGGCGTCGTGATCTTGGAGCAAAGGTAGTCTTGGCGGACGGCGGCAGGCCCGTCTACTGCGCGCGGTGCGGAGGCATCGTCGATGCGGGGGACAGCTTCTGCGGGTCTTGCGGCGCCCGGTTATCCCCCGCCGCACGGGACGCGGCACCCGCGCAAGGGATACCCGCGCCGCCCAACGCCCAGCCGCGCGCCTCAGGCGACAACCGGGCGCTGCCCCTGATCCTGGGCCTCGCGGCCGTCGTGGTCGTCCTCGCAGGTATCGGCGCCATTGTCGGCCTGGCCCTGGTAGACGGCACGGACGCGGACGCCCCGCGGGCCTCGGCCAGCGAGCCGGCCCCCGCAGACGGCCCGGAGCCAACGGGTCGGGGGCCCGAAGACGAAGCTTCCGATCCCCCGATGGGGCAGGCGCTCGGCGTTGGCGACTCGGTCGAGGCCGGGGGCGTCGAAGCAACCCTCAACGGGGTGCGCGTCCTGCCCGCCACGAACCTCGACGAGCCCACAGAGAACCCGGACAACAGGTTCCTCGCCGCGGACCTCACCTTCGAGAACGTCTCCGAGGGGGCCGTCCCCGTCTCGGGCCTGCTCGGGTTCGTGCTCAAGAACGAGGAGGGGTACTCGGCCTCCCAGACCGTGCACTCCCTGCAGAAGGAGCTGGCCGGGGGCGAGATAGGTCCAGGGCGGAAGGCGAGCGGCGAGATCGTCTACGAGGTCCCCCCGGAGTCCCGCGGCCTCCAGCTAGACTACAGGCCCACCGACCGCGGCGGCACCTACACGTGGGACATCGGCGACCTGAAACGCGTCGCCCCCGTCCCCCGGCCCCCGGAGACCACGAGCCCGGATCCCGGGCCAACGAGCAGCGCCCCGCCCATCTCCAAGACCGAAATAGCCGGAGCGGCCGAGGACTACTACAAGGCCGTGGACCGCGAGAACTGGGCCTACACCTACGCCAACCTGGACGCCGCAACGAGGGCCCTCTACCCCGAAGACGAGTGGTACCTGAAGAACCAGTACTTCGCCGACACCGAGGGCCTGGATCTCGCCGCCATAGACGTCATCGTCGAAGCCTCCACCTCCGACCCCGAGGCCGGCGTGACCGTATACAGGACCTTTGAGGACGGCACCTCCATAGACCGCTTCACGCTGTTCGTCCGGGAAGCCGGCGCCTGGAAGCACCGTTTCACCGCAGAAGAGAACGCCATCTTCCAGCCGGGTGTCCCCTACGAGGAGTTCGTCGCGGGTGGCGGCGCCTCGGCAGGTCCCAACTAACCGGCGGTCGGCGAGGCAAGCGGGGCACGACGCAGGCAACACCGGAACCCGGCCCGAGCGATCCGGCCTACCTCGAAGGCGCCAGCAACGCGAAGGCTTGCAGAGGCCGGGCACCGATACCGCAGGGCGCCAGGGAAGCGAAAAGCCGGGGCGCCATAAGCGCCCCGGCCCTCGTCTAGCTAGATTCGGTTCTCCTTACTCGGACTCGACCTTGACGATCTCCTTGGGCTGGCTGACCTTGATGTCCACTATCGTCTCGTCCTCGGAGATGTCGTCTGAGGACTTGTCGTTGGGCTCGATGGTCACCTTGGAGCCGTTCGGGATCTCGCCCTTGAGGATCATCTCGCTCATGGGGTCTTCGATCATGCGCTGCAGCACGCGGCGCAAAGGCCTCGCCCCGAACGCCGGGTCGTACCCCTCCTCGGCGAGCTTGTCCAGGGCCTCGGTAGTGAACTCGACGGTGACCTCGCGCTCGGCGAGCTGCTTGCGGAAGCGCTTGACCTGGACCTCGATGATCTCGCGCATCTGGGCACGCTCGAGCTTGTGGAAGACGATTATCTCGTCGATCCTGTTGAGGAGCTCGGGACGGAAGATCTTGCGCAACTCGCTTGTAACGCGTCCCTTCATCTCCTTGTAGGAGAGGCCCTCCTCGCCCCCGCCGAAGCCGAGCGACTGGGTCTTGTTGATCGTCTGCGCCCCGACGTTGGAGGTCATGATGATCACGACGTTCTTGAAGTCCACGCTGCGGCCCTGGGCGTCGGTGAGCTGCCCGTCCTCAAGGATCTGCAACATTATGTTGAAGACGTCGGGGTGGGCCTTCTCTATCTCGTCGAAGAGGACGACGCTGTAAGGACGGCGCCTTACCTTCTCGGTGAGCTGCCCGCCCTCGTCGTAGCCGACGTATCCTGGCGGCGAACCGACCAGGCGGCTGACGGTGTGGCGCTCCATGTACTCGGACATGTCGAGCCGGATCATGGACTCCTGGTCGCCGAAGAGGTACTCGGCGAGCGTGCGGGCGAGCTCCGTCTTGCCGACGCCCGTGGGGCCGAGGAAGACGAACGAGCCGCTGGGCCGGTTCGGGTCCTTGATGCCGGCGAAGGTGCGGCGGATGGAGCGGGAGACGGCCTTGATTGCCTCGTTCTGCCCGACGACCCGGCCGTGCAGGGAGTCCTCCATCTGGAGAAGCCTCTCGGACTCCTCCTCGGTCATCTTCTTGACCGGGATGCCCGTCCACATCGAGACGATCTCCGCTATCTCGTTCTCCCCGATGGAGACCCGCTTCTCCTCGACCTTGCCCTCGCGCCAGGCCTTCTCGAGCTCGCGCCGCTGGGCGACGAGCTTGCGCTCGGAGTCGCGGAAGCGGGCGGCCTTCTCGAACTCCTGGCCGTCGATCGCGGCTTCCTTCTCCGTGCGGACCTGGGTGAGCTCCTCGTCGATCTCGCGGTAGTAAGGCGGCGAGGACATGGTCTTGATCCTCATCTTGGAAGCCGCCTCGTCGACGAGGTCGATGGCCTTGTCTGGCAGGAACCTGTCGGCGATGTACCGATCACCGAGCTGCGACGCGGCCTTCAGGGCCTCGTCTGTGATGTCTATGTTGTGGTGCTCCTCGTACTTCTCGCGCAGGCCCTTGAGGATCAGCTCCGTCTCCTCGACGGACGGCTCGCCGACCTGGATGGTCTGGAAGCGACGCTCGAGCGCCTTGTCCTTCTCGACGTACTTGCGGTACTCGTCGATGGTGGTGGCGCCGATGACCTGGATCTCCCCGCGCGCCAGCGCCGGCTTCAGGATGGAAGCGGCGTCTATGGCGCCCTCGGCGGCACCCGCCCCGACGAGGTTGTGGATCTCGTCGATGAACAGGATGATGTCGCCGTGGTCGGTGATCTCCTTCATTATCTTCTTGAGCCGCTCCTCGAACTCGCCGCGGTACTTGGAGCCGGCGACGAGCGCCCCGAGGTCGAGCGTGTAGACCTCCTTGTTGGCGAGGATGTCGGGGACGCGGTCCTCGGCGATCTCCTCCGCCAAGCCCTCGACGATGGCGGTCTTGCCGACCCCCGGCTCGCCGATGATCACGGGGTTGTTCTTAGTGCGGCGGACGAGTATCTGCATGATGCGCGCGATCTCGTCGCTCCGCCCGATTACCGGGTCGAGCTTCTCCTCCTCGGC
>DATFPF010000146.1:0-4252 GCA_035264945.1 Rubrobacter sp. | reverse complement strand
CGCGCCGGCGCCGCAGCCGACATCGAGGAGCCGTCTGCCGGACAGCGGCGCGAACGCCCCCTCTATGACGGACATCGCGTCGGTCTCCGGAGGCCCGCCCTCCCCGGCCACCACGTTCACGCAGCCGGACCGGGGCGTCGGCGGGCGGTGTCGTCCGGCCGAAGCCTAGAACCTGGGGCCTGAGGCCTTCCTCTCAGGTCGAGATCATCTTCTTCTCGATGCCGACACCGGCGGCGAGCGCCCGCTCGTACTCCAGCGGGACGGTCGCCGAGTCCTGGAGGGCGAAGCCGGTCGAGTCGAAGACCGTAATGTCCCTTTCTGAGGTGCGGCCTTCGAGCTTGCCGGCGACGACCTGGCCGATCTCCCCGACGACGTCGCCCTCCGAGATGATGCCCTCGCGCAACGGGACGTTGATCTCCCCGTCCGTCCGGCACTGGCGGATGTCGTCGACGAAGGTGCGGGCCCTCGTCAGGATTTTGGGATCCAACTCCTGGTCCCCCTCCTTGTCCGCGCCTAAAGCCGCGATGTGGGTGCCCTCGCCTATCCAGGCGTCCTCGACGATAGGGCCCCGGGCCGGCGTGACGGTGACGACGACGTCGGCGCCGCGCACTACCTCCTCCAGGTTCGTCGAGGCCCGGATCTCGAACCCTTCGTACCTGGGTTGCTGCTCCCTGACGAAATCGTCGAGGGTACCCTGAGAGCGGCTCCAGACGCGGACGCTCTCCCAGGCGAAGACCTCGTTGCAGGTAGCGAGGACGCCCTCGGCCATGTTCCCCGCCCCGACGATGGCGAGCGTCTTGCTGTCGGGGCGGGCGAGGTGCTTCGCGGAGACGGCCGCCGCTGACCCGGTGCGCATGACGGTGTGGTAGCTCCCGTCGCAGATGGCGAGCGGGAAACCGGTCTCGGGGTGGGTGTAGATCAGGATCGAGAACACCGTCGGGAGGTCGAACTTTGCGCGGTTCTCCTCGCGGATGGATACCCACTTGCAGGCGGCGGCCTCGGGCTCCTCGATGTAGGAGGGCATCACCTCCCACTCGCCCGGGTACTTGTCGAGGACGATGTGGCCCTTGGGCTCCATGTAGTAGCGGCCCTCGCCGTGCATCCTGTAGGCGTGCTCGACGCGGTCGTTGTACTCGTGGGGCTCCAGGAGCCCCATCATGTCGGTGCGGCCCAGGATCAGGGTCTTGCGGTTTCTCCAGCTCTCCATCTCTCTCCGTTCGATCTCCGGCATCTTCTACTCCGCGGCCCCGACCTTGCCCCCGACGCCCTCCAGGTAGGAGAGGGCGTCCTCGATCGGGACTACGTCGGCGTACTTGGCCTGTATGTCGATAAGGTTCGCCTCGTGCGGCGCCCGCGCCCGGTCACCGACGCACTCGCGCGGGACGAGCGTGGGGTAGCCGTATTGCAGCAGGTCGACGGCCGTCGCCCGGATGCAGCCGCTCGTCGTCGCGCCGCAGAGGACGATCGTGTCGACGCCCTGGGAGACGAGGACCGAGGGCAGGTTCGTGCCAAAAAAGGCCGATGCCCCCTTCTTGAGGATCACCACCTCGTCCTCTGCGCGTTCGAGGCGCGGGTCTATCTCGACCCATTTGCCGCCGATCTGAAGCTCGGCGAGGCCCGGCGCCTTCTGGAGCCAGAGGGAGCCGTCCTTCAGGTTCGACTCGAAGCCGATGGTGGTGAAGATGACGGGTATCCCCTTGGCGCGCGCGACGGCGAGGAGGCGCGTCGTCGCCTCGACCTCGCCGGTAAGGTCCGAGCCCATCGTGGACTCCGGGTCGGTGAAGCCGCGGCTGAAGTCCACCACCAGCACTGCCGGGCGCGAACCGGGCGTCACGCTCTGCCCGAGGCGGGCGCGCTCGTAGATCCGGCCCGTATCGTCGCTCATCGCGCATCCCCCCCGAGACGGGCGTGGGCGCCTGCGGCGCCGATCCCCCCGCCCGCCCGCACGTCGAGCGAGCCTCCAACAACGGACGCCCTCGCACCCGCGGCGTATACTTCCCCCACGCGGCCGTCGGCGTCGAGTACCCGACCATCCTTTGTCGACACGGTCATCTTCCTCACGCTCCTCTCCTGGCGGGCGAGCCCCGCCCCTAGGCCCCGTCCTCCACGAACTTCTTGATCGCGTTGAGCATGACCTCGGCCCCAAGGGCGGCGTCGGCCGGGTCGGCGTCCTCCTCCGGCGAGTGGCTTATGCCGTCCTTGCAGGGGACGAAGACCATCGCGCTCGGGACCCTGTCGGCGATGCTCATGGTGTCGTGGGCGGCGCCCGAGTGCATCGCCAGGTAGGGCTCGCCGGTCGCCTCCGCGGCCTCCTCGAGGGCGCCAACCACGCGCCCGTCGAGCGGCGTCGCAGGCAGGGTCTGGCGCTGGACGTATCCTGCGGCCATGCCGCGCCTTTCGGCGGCCTCCTCGGCGAAGGCTGCGATGTCGCGGGCCACGCCGCGGAAGCCCTCCTCGTCCACCCCGCGGACGTCGAGGGAGAACCTAGCCTGGCCTGGGACGGCGTTTATGAGGTTCGGCCGCAGCTCCATCTCGCCGACCGTGCCCACCGTGCCCCCTCCCGCCTCGCGCGCGAGCCGCTCGAGCTCGAGCATGCACTCGGCGGCGACGAGGCCCGCGTCCTGGCGGAAGTCCATGGGGGTGGCCCCGGCGTGGTCGCTCCTGCCGTGGACGGTTACGTCGGCGTGGACGTAGCCCGCTATCGCGTTGACCACGCCTATGCGGTTCCCCGTGTCCTGGAGGACGCGGGCCTGCTCGATGTGCAGCTCGATCCAACCCACAAGGTCGTCGAGGATGCGGATCGAGTCTCTCCACCGCCCCGGCTCGTAGCCCGCCTCCTCGGCGTGCTCCCAGAAGCTACGCCCATCGTCAACCGCGCGGAACCCCTCGCGCAGGTCCTTCTCGCTCACCCTCTGGGCGATAATGCGGCTGCCGAGGAGCATCTGCCCGAACCCCGAGCCCTCTTCCTCCAGGAAAGAGACGAGCTGCAGCGGGAGGCCGAGCCCCAGCTCCTCGTTCAGGCGGCAGACCTCGAGCGCGGCGACGACGCCCATCGTGCCGTCGTACTTGCCCCCGTTGCGGTTCGAGTCGCAGTGGGAGCCCACGCCGAAGACCTTCTCCCCCATGGGCCGGTTCCGGGCGACGAGCGTGCCGACCGGGTCCTCGTAATGCTCGAAGCCGAGTGCCCCGAGCTCGCCCATAAAGTAGTCGAGGGTGTTGCGGTACTCGGGCGTGTAGGCGTAGCGCCGGATCGCCTCTTCCGAGCGCGTGTAGTCCGGCCCGGCCAGTGTCTCTATGTCGCGCTCTATGCGCCCCGCGCTCTTCGCCCGGTCTATGCTCAACGGTTGCGTGGTCACCTGTGTCCTCTCTTCTTCAGATCTGCGGTTCAGGGTAGCTGCTCGCCCAGGGCCGCGCCGCCTCGAAGGCCGCGCTCAGGCTCAGCACGTCCGCCTCGCGGTTCGTCCCCGCGACCACCTGCAATCCCACGGGCAGGCCGCCCGCGGTGAAGCCGCATGGGATCGACGCCGCCGGGTTGCCGGTCAGGTTGAACGGGTAGGTGTAGTAGACCCACGAGACCACGTTGCGGTCGGGCAGCTCAGGCGGGACGTTCACCCCGGCCCCGAACGCCGGGACCGGCAGGGTCGGCGTGAGGAGCAGGTCGTACCGCTCGAAGAATCGGCGAACCTCTTCCCGCAGCGCGTACCTCGCGAAGACCTTCTCGTAGTAGTCGGTGACGGTCGCCTCCAGGGCGCCGTCCAGGACGTCGGCCACCGCGGGATCTAGGAGCTCGCGCGAGTTCTGGAGGGCGTCCTTGAGCCTGGTCCCCGCGCCCGCGAAGAACTCGGCGTTCCACAGCTCGACCGGGTCGGCGAACACCTCCTCCACGAGGTCCACCGAGACGCCCAGGTCCTCGATGGCCCGGACGGCCCCCTCGGTGATCTCCAGCACCTCGGGCGTGGGCCTCGCGTAGCCGAGCGTGGGGCTCCAGGCCACGCGCATCCCGTCGAGCGGCGCCTCGCAGGCCGCGAGGTAGTCCGGTACGGGCGCGGAGACGCCCGCCGGGTCGCGGGCGTCGAAGCCTGAGACGACGCCGAGCAACAACGCGGCGTCGCGCACGGTACGCGAGATCGGGCCTACGTGCCCGAGCGTCGGGGTGGCGCTCGTCGGGAAGACGGGCACGCGGCCGTACTGCGCCTTTATGCCGTAGACGCCGCACAGGGACGACGGTATGCGGATGGAGCCGCCGCCGTCG
>DATFPF010000145.1:0-31491 GCA_035264945.1 Rubrobacter sp. | reverse complement strand
CCAGGTGCATGTACTGTAGCTTGTGCGTCGAGGTCTGCCCGGTCAACTGCATCTACCACACCGAGGAGTTCGAGGCCCAGGCGTACAACCGCCTGGAGCTCGCCCGCCAGTTCGGCGAGCGGCCGGTCGACCCGACCATAGACCCGAAGCCAGCCGTCAAGAAGAAGCCGAAGGCGGCCAAGGCCGCCCCAAAGAGGGCGCCGAAGAAAGAGGCGGCGGCTTGACCATAGCGTTCGGGTTCCTGGCGGGGATGGTGCTCGTCTCCGCCCTCGGGGTCGTTATCAGCCGGAACGTGGTCCACTCGGCGCTGTTCATGTCGGGGTCTTTCCTCGGCGTGGCCGGGTTCTTCGTCATGCTCAACGCGCCCGCGCTTGCGGCTTTTCAGGTTTTGATCTACGTAGGGGCCGTGACGGTGGTGATCCTGTTCGGGATCATGTTCACCCAGAGGCCGCAGGTGCGGCGCTACCGCTCGATAATCAACCGCCAGTTCTGGGCCGGCCTGTGCGTGGCGGTGGGCGTGGGTGTTTTTCTCTCCTACGTCGTTGCCGTGGAGGACTGGGGCTCGACGGCGCCAGGCAACGGGCCGCGGGAGGTGGCCAAGATCGGGCGCCAGCTCCTCGGCGTCGCCCCCGGGTCTGACATCTTCGCGCTGCTCTTCCAGGTGGTCTCGGTGCTGCTGCTCGTCGCGATAGTCGCGGCGATCGTGGTGAGCCGGCGGAAGATCGGCACGGGCGTCGACAGGGGGGTGGAGGAGTAATGCCGCAGATGCCCTCCCAGGCGCAGCAGGTGCTGGACGCGCTCCTGGCCTCTCCCGCGCTCGAGGCGTACCTCGTCGTCGGGGCGATCATGTTCGCCATCGGGGCGTGGGGGGCGCTGGTGCGCAGGAACGCTGTGGTGATCTTCATGTGCGTCGAGCTGATGATAAACGGCGTGAACCTGACGCTCGTGGCCTTCGCGGACTTTCTGCCGAACGCCGGCGGGCTCGGGGCTAGCTACGCGGTGCTCGTCATAGCCATCGCCGCGGCGGAAATCGCGGTTGGGCTTGCTATAGTGCTGGCCGTGTTCCGGTCGAGGCGGACCGTCAACGTGGACGAAGTCACCTCGATGAGGGGCTAGAAAGGTGACGGCTTAGTGGAGACGGTCGGCCAACAACTAATCATCACGGCGATACCCGCGCTGCCCGCGCTGGTCTTCGTGGTGCTCGTGCTCTTCGGGCGGTTGCTCAAGGAAAACGCCCAGTACGTCGCTATCCTCGGGGTGACGATCTCGCTCGTCTTCTCCGTCTTCGCGCTCCTGTTCGTGGCCGGAATCGTCCCGGGCGGCGGCGAGCCCATAGAGTTCTCGAAGCCATGGATCAACCTCGGCGACGGCGGCGTCTTCTCGATGGGCGTCCTTATAGACGGGCTGGCCGCGGTGATGCTCGTCGTGGTGTGCTTCGTTAGCCTCATGATCCAGCTCTACTCCGGCGCGTTTATGGAGGGCGACAAGCGCTTCGCCTGGTTCTACGCGGTCCTCAACCTGTTCACGGCCTCGATGCTTGGCCTGGTGCTCGCGCCGAACTTTATCCAGCTCTACTTCTTCTGGGAGCTCGTCGGCGTCTGCTCCTACCTGCTGGTCGGCCACTGGTTCGAGAAGCCTTCTGCCCGCGACGCGGCCCAGAAGGCTTTCCTCGTCACCAGGATCGGGGACGCCGCGCTGTTTATCGGGATCATCATCTTCTGGTCCACGACGGGGTCGGTGGCGTTCGAGGATATCTCCCAGGCCGCCCAGGCCGGGTTTATCGGCGGCTCCGTGTTCACGGCGGCCGTCGTGCTCGTCTTTATAGGCGCGGTCGGCAAGAGCGCGCAGTTCCCGCTCCACGTCTGGTTGCCGGACGCGATGGAGGGCCCGACGCCGGTCTCCGCGCTCATCCACGCGGCGACCATGGTCGCGGCCGGCGTGTACCTAGTGGCGCGCACCTACGACATCTTCGTGCAGAGCCCGACGGCGATGCTCGTGGTGGCGTACATCGGCGGGTTCACGGCCCTGATGGCAGGCACCATGGCGCTCGTGAAGAAGGACATCAAGCGCGTTATCGCCTACTCGACGGTCTCCCAGCTCGGGTACATGATGCTGGGGCTCGGGATCGGCTCCTACACCGCCGGCGTCTTCCACCTCTACAACCACGCCTTCTTCAAGGCGCTCCTGTTCCTGTGCGCGGGCAGCATCATCTACGCGATGGACTCGTACAACATGTTCGAGATGGGGGGGCTGAGACGGCGGATGCCCATAACGTTCTGGGCGATGGTCCTCGCGGGCCTCTCGCTCTCCGGCATCTTTCCGTTCGCGGGGTTCTGGTCAAAGGACGCCATAGTGGCCTCCGCCTACGAGGAGCACCTGTACGTGCTCTTCGCCATGGCGCTCCTGACCGTGTTCCTCACGGCGTTCTACATCTTCCGCGCGATCTTCGTGGCCTTTACCGGGGAGCCCCGGACGGAGGCTGCAAGGAACGCGACGGAGTCGCCCGGCATCATGACGGGGCCGATGCTCATACTCGCCTTCCTCTCGGTCGTGAGCGGCTGGGTCGGCATCCCCGAGAGCTTCGGGTTGCCGATCCGGGACTACTTCGCCGAATTCGTGGTCCCGAGCGAGTTCGCTACGCAGACGCTCGGGCTCGAGGACCAAGCCTTCAGCTTCTGGCTCGGCGGGCTCTCGGTACTCGTGGCCCTGCTCGGTATAGGGGTGGCCTACGCGCTCTACGTCCAGAGGCCCGAGCGCTCCGGGGCGCTCGCCCGCAGGTTCGCTCCGGTTCACACGTTCCTGGACAACGGCTGGTACTTCGACGCGCTCTACGGGGCGACGTTCGTGCGGGCTGCGCGCTGGCTCGGGCGCGCCACCAACGGGTTCGACCGCAACGTGCTAGGCGGGCTCGTCGGCGGCGTCGGGCGCGGGGCGATGCGTACCGGCGGCCTCCTGCAGCGCCTGCAGAGCGGCGGGGTGCAGAACTACGCGCTCTTCATCCTGGCAGCCGTGCTCGTCATCGGCGTGATAGTGGGGGCGCAGTACGCGGTGATGGTGGTCGGACTTATCGCCCTCGCAACCATAGCCGCCTTCGCCGTGGGGGTGCGCCTGTGATCACGACCATCACCATCTTTATCCCGCTGCTCGGCGCCATAGTGATGCTGCTCCTCCCCGAGGAGGAGAGGCCCCTGCGCTTCGCGGCCCTAGGTATAGCGGCGGTGCCGCTGCTGCTTACCGTTTATGTGTACTTCGCGTACGGCAGCGACCTCGGGGCGGCGTCGCTCGCCCAGGACTTTACCTGGATCCAATCCCTCAACACGGGCTACCGGGTCGGCCTCGACGGCCTCGGATTCGGGATGTTCTTCCTGACGGCCCTGCTCACGCTCATAGCCGTGGTCGCCTCCTACGACGTGAGGGAGAACCTCAAGCAATACTACGCGATCCTGTTTATCGCCGAGGTCGGGATGCTAGGGGTGTTCGCCTCGCAAGACCTTATCCTCTTCTACATCTTCTTCGAGATCACGCTAATTCCGATGTACCTCCTGGTCGGCATCTGGGGCGACGAGAACCGCCGCCAGGCGGCCATAAAGTTCTTCGTCTACACGTTCCTTGGCTCTACGGTGATGCTGGCCGGCTTCCTCGCCTTCGGCATCCTCGCCGGCACCTACGCGATGGACGGCCTGACGGCCGGCGGCGGCCTCGGGCGCACGGCCCAGATCGCCATAGCGGCGCCGATCCTCTTCGGGCTGCTGGTGAAGGTGCCCGCGGTGCCGCTGCACGGGTGGCTGCTCGACGTGTACGTCTCCAGCCCGATCTCGACGAACGTGGTCCTCTCGGGCATCCTGCCGAAGCTCGGCACGTACGGCCTGATCAAGGTAGCCATACCCCTCCTGCCGGATGGCGTCCAGCCCTTCCTACCGTACCTGGCGGTCTTCGGCGCCATAAACATAATCTACGGCGCGTTCGTCGCCTTCATGCAGCCTGACCTGAAGGCGCTGGTCGCCTACTCTTCCATCGGTACTTTGGGCTTTATCCTGCTGGGCGCCGCCTCCGGCAACGCGGTCGGCCTGAACGGGGCCGTGCTGCAGCAGGTGACGCACGGGCTGTACTCGGCGCTCCTGTTCGTCCTGGTCGGCGTGATCGCGGCAAGGACCGGGACGCGCAAGATAAGGGAGCTCGGCGGCCTCGCCGCGAGGATGCCGTGGGCCGGCGGCCTGCTGGCGCTCGGGGCCATGGCGGCGATGGGCCTGCCGGGGCTCGCCGTGTTCGTCTCCGAGTTCATGAGCATCATGGGCGGGTACGACGCCTTCCCGGTCCAGGGCATCCTGGCCGCGCTCGGCATCGTGCTCTCGGCGATGTACCTGCTCTACATGCTGGCGCGGGTCGTGTTCGGGCCGATCCAGAAGCCGGCCTACGAATCCGTCGGGGACGCGGGGACGATGGAGATGGCGGCGGCGGTCCCGCTCGCGGTGCTGCTGGTGCTGTTCGGCGTGTTCCCGGCGCTCCTGATCAGCGTGCAGCGGCCCGGCGTCGAGGCGGTCTTGAGCGCGATAGGGGGAATGTAGTGGCGTTTACCGGACAGACCTTCGTGGCGCTCCTCCCTGAGCTTCTTGCCCTGGGGTTCGCGATCCTCGTCCTCCTCGTCGGCGTGTTCTTCGAGCGGAGCGTGGGCCTCGCGGTGGGCCTGGCGGCCTTCGGGGCCCTCGCCGTCTTCGGGAGCGCCGCCGGCCTGCTCGCCGCCGGGTTCTCCGGCGAGTTCTTCGGCGGCAGCTACGTGGTGGACAACTTCGCGCTGTACTTCAAGCTCGTGGTCGCGGGCAGCGCGTTCTTCGCCGTGCTCGCGGCGGCGCGGTGGTCCGGGGGCACGGGGGACGCGGCGGAGTACCTAACCCTGATCCTCTCTGTGGTCTTGGGCGCCATCCTGCTCGTCTCCATGCGCGACCTCTTCGGCATCTTCCTCGCGATAGAGCTGGCGACCATCCCCTCATACGCCATGGTCGCCTTCGACCGGCGGCGTCGGGAGAGCGCCGAGGGGGGGATGAAGTACCTGATCACGGGCGTGGTCGCCTCCTCCGTGCTGCTCTACGGCATCGTCCTGATCTACGGCGTCTCGGGCTCGGCCCAGCTCGCCGACGTGGCCAAAACGTTCTCCGGCAGCCTCACCCCGGTCGCCCTGCTCGGCCTCGTGCTGCTCCTCTCTGGCTTCGCCTTCAAGGTCTCGGCTGCCCCGTTCCACTTCTGGACGCCGGACGCCTACCAGGGCGCCCCGACGAGCGCGGCCGCGTTTCTCTCGGTGGCCCCGAAGGCCGCCACCTTCGCCGTGTTGTTGCGGATACTGCTGGAAGGGATGCCGGAGGCGGCGCCGACTTGGACCGCGGTTATGGCCTTCCTCGCGATCCTCACGATGTTCGTAGGGAACCTGGCCGCGCTGCGCCAGCGCAACGTGCGCCGGATGCTCGCGTACAGCTCGGTTGCCCACTCGGGTTACATCCTGGCGGCCTTCGCCGCGTTGCAGGGGCAGGGGGTCGAGCGCGCGGTCGAGGCCGTCCTGATCTACTCGGCCGCCTACGCGGTAATGAACATGGGCGCGTTCCTGGTAATAGACCTCGTCGGGGAGGAGGGGAAGAGCTTCAACGGGCTGTTCCGCTCGAGGCCCGCGCTCGCGGCGAGCATGGGCGTCTTTATGGCCTCGCTCGTCGGTATTCCGCCGTTCAGCGGGTTCTGGGGGAAGGCCTGGATCATCTTCTCCGGTGCCGAGTCGGGCTCGGTGCTGGTCTACGTGGTTGTCGGGGCGCTCGTAGTGAACAGCGTGATCTCCGTGCCATACTACTTCGGGATCATCCGCAACATGTTCTTCGAGAAGCCTACTTTGGACGCGGTAGAACCGTCCGGCGGCGGCGCGCTCAAGTTCTCCGTCTACCTGCTCGCGCTGCTGACGGCGTTGTTCTTCCTCCTGATCGTCCCGATCTCCGCCATCGCCGGCGGTTCGGGGCTGGGCTGATTCCTGACCGCGGGAGGCTGACATGAAAGCCGTAGTTCTGGTGGGTGGCCAGGGGACCCGGCTGCGGCCGATAACCTTCGACATCCCGAAGGCGCTGGTGCCGCTGCGCAACCGGCCGTTCATGGGGTACATGCTCGATTTCCTTAGGCGCGGGGGGCTCGACGGGGCCGTGCTCTCCCTGGGGTACCTGCCAGACCCGATCCAGGCCTACCTGGCCGGGTGGGACGGCATCGGCGAGTTCTCGGTGGACTACGCAATAGAGGAGCGCGCGCTAGGGACGGCCGGCGGCATAAAGAACGCCGAGGGGTACCTGGACGGCGAGACGTTCGCGGTGGTCAACGGGGACGTTCTGACCGGGGCCGACCTCGCCGAAGCCGTAAGGATCCACAAGGCCAGCGACGCCCTCGCCACTATCACGCTGACGAGCGTGGAGGACCCGACGGCCTACGGCCTCGTCGAGGTCGACCACGAGATGGTCGTAAAGCGGTTCCTGGAGAAACCGGCCGCCGACGAGGTGACAACGAACCTCGTGAACGCCGGCATCTACGTGCTCGAGCCAGAGGTGCTCGGCATGATACCGGCCCGCCGCGAGGTCTCGATAGAGCGCGAGATCTTCCCCGAGCTCCAGGCGCAGGGGCGCCTGCGGGCCCACGTCTCCAGCTCCTACTGGAGGGATATAGGCACCCCGCGCAGCTACCTTGCCGCCTCCCACGACGTGCTCTCCGGCGCGGTCGGCACGGACCGCGAGGGCTTCGAGTACGTGGACGTCGACCCCTCAGTCGACTGCGGCAAGAACGTCAAGCTTCTCCCGCCGCTCTCGGTGGCCGAGGGCTGCGAGCTGGACACCCTCGCCACGATCGGCGGCCGGTCCTCCCTGGGCCGGGGCTGCCGCGTCGGGCGCGGCGCGGTGGTCGAGGGGAGCATAATGCTGGACGGGGCGCAGGTCGAGGCGGGCGCCGTGGTGCGCGGCTCCATCATCGGCAGGGACGCCCGCGTCGGCGAGGGCGCCATCGTCCGCGGCCTCTCCGTCCTCGGCGCGGGCTGCGTCGTGGGCGAGGGCAACGTCCTCGACCAGGGCATCAGGGTGAACCCCGGCGTCGTCCTGCCTCCGCGCAGCCTGAGGTTCTAGCTTCTCAGCATTTCAGCTTAAGGTTTGGGGAGGGAAGTCCGAATCCCATCTACGACCGGTGAGGCAGGGATGGCGCTGGACGACCCGGGAGGGTGTTTCTGTGACCTCGGGGCAGGAGTTGGGCGGCGCGCGATGGCCGTTGTGGACCTCCGACGGGGGGAACCACCGTGGGATCTTGCCGGGATGGTCGTTGCCCTCCGCAGGCGCGTTTCGCTGACGCTTGCGACCTTACCTCGAAGCGCTGGCAGACCTCTTCTACCCGCTGTGGTGTATTGGCTGCGAACGGCGGTCGAGCGACGTACTGTGCCGCCCGTGCTTCGAGGCGCTTCCGCTGTTGAGGGGCACGGCCTGTGGGCGTTGCGGCCTCCCGACGGCGTTCGACACGCCGGTCTGCGGCGCCTGCAAGAACGTGGACTTCGCCTTCGAGACGGCCCGCGCCCCCTTGCGCTACGAGGGCGTCGGGAAGGAGATAGTGCACGCCCTCAAGTACCGCGGGTACACGCCGGTTGTCGAGAGGCTCGCCGCCCCGCTGCTGGCCGGGGCCGTCGTAGGCGGGAGGTTCGATGCCGTCGTGCCGGTGCCGTTGCACAGGGCAAGGCTCAGGAGGCGCGGCTTCAACCAGGCGGCGCTGCTCGCCCGCGGCCTCTCGCGCAGGATAAACACGCCCGTTTCGGATACACTACAAGTCGTGCGGAGCACGCGGGACCAGGTCGATCTCTCGGCCGCGGAGAGGCGCGAAAACGTCGCCGGCGCCTTCTCGGCCCGAGCGCGCGCGCGGGGCCGGCTCCTCGTCGTAGACGACGTCTTTACCACCGGCGCCACCACTACCGCGTGCGCCACGGCGCTACTCCGCGCCGGCGCCGCCGAGGTCCACGCCGTGACGCTGTGCAGGACGTGCTAGCCGTCAGCTTTCAGCCGTCAGCCTTCAGCTTTTCGCCGTTGACCGCGTCTCCATGCCGCGCGCCAGAACCGTTTCATTCGGAAGGGATAATTCGATCGTCGTTTCGGGAACCTAGCAGGGTAGCGAGTCGCGGTCTCTCGCTGACCGCTGACAGCGCCGACCGAAGGGAGGCAACACATGGACGTACTGGTCAAGGGGCGGAACATCGTCGTGACGCCGGCGTTGGAGCGGTACGCGCTCGAGAAGGTTGAGCGGGTGAGCAAGTTCTTCGACTCGGAGAGGAGCGACTCGCGGGCCGAGGTCGAGTTGATCCACGCGCGCAACCGCTCGGTGGTGGACGCGGAGGTCGTCGAGGCGACGCTCTTCATAAACGGTACCGTGCTCAAGGCTACCGAGGCCTCCGAAGACATGTACGCCTCCATAGACGGGATGGCGGACAAGCTCGAGCGGCAGGTTCGCCGGTTCCGGGGGCGCCAGATAGACCGCTGGCAGGGGCAGACCAAGAACGCCCCGGCGCCGCCAGAAGAGCCGATCACCCCCGAGGAAGAGGCGAACCTCGAGGCGCGGATAGTGAGGACCAAGCAGTTCCAGATGAAGCCGATGGGGGCCGAGGAGGCCGTGCTCCAGATGGACCTGCTGGATCACGACTTCTACGTCTTCACGAGCGCCGAGACGGGCGACATCAACGTGGTCTACAGGCGCCGGGATGGCAACTACGGCCTCATAGAGCCCGCAAAATAGGGCTCCATGCCTTAAACTATTGCGCGGAACGGTCCGCTTAGGCGGCGGACCGGCGTATACTGGTTCTGATCTAGGTTGGTGTTCGCACGTGGCAAATCTGCTGACGAAAATCTTGAGGATGGGCGAGGGCCGCAAGGTAAAGGTCCTCCAGCAACGCGTCGCCGCGGTGACGGCCCTCGAACCCGACGTCGAGAAGCTCTCCGACGAGGAGCTGCGGGCGAAGACCGAGGAGTTCCGCGGCCGGCTGCAGGAGGGCGAGACCCTCGAAGGCATCCTGCCCGAGGCGTTCGCCGTCGTGCGGGAGGCGTCGAGGCGTACTCTGGGGATGCGGCCCTTCGACGTTCAGGTGATGGGCGGCATAGCCCTGCACGAGGGCAAGATCTCGGAGATGAAGACCGGCGAGGGCAAGACGCTCGCCGCGACGATGCCCGTCTACCTCAACGCCCTAGAGCGCAAGGGCGTGCACGTCGTTACCGTCAACGACTACCTCGCCCGCCGCGACGCCGGCTGGATGGGCGAGGTCTACGGTTTCCTGGGCCTCACTGTCGGCCTCGTCCAGGAGAACCTTGACTTCGACGAGCGCAAGGAGGCGTACGCGGCCGACATAACCTACGGCACCAACGCCCAGTTCGGCTTCGACTACCTCAGGGACAACATAGCCACCTCCACCAACCAGCTCGTCCAGCGCGAGCTCAACTACGGCATAGTGGACGAGGTCGACTCGATCCTCATAGACGAGGCTCGGACCCCGCTCATCATCAGCGGGATGCCAGAGAGCGCCGCGGACATCTACTACCGCTTCGCGGCGATCATGCCGCGCCTGAAGGCCGGCGAGGACTACGAGGTGGACGAGAAGAAGCGCCAGGTCGCCCCGAGCGAGAGCGGCGTCGAGAAGGTCGAGAACTCTTTAGGCGTGGAGAACCTCTACGACGACGTAAACACGAACCTCGTCAACCACCTCAACCAGGCCCTGAGGGCGCAGACGCTCTTCCACAAGGACAAGGAGTACATAGTCAGCGACGGGCAGGTCTTTATCGTGGACGAGTTCACGGGACGCGTGCTCGAGGGGAGGCGCTACTCGGAGGGCCTCCATCAGGCTATCGAGGCCAAGGAGGGCGTGGAGATCCGGGAGGAGAACCAGACCGTCGCCACGGTGACGATCCAGAACTTCTTCAGGATGTACAAGAAGCTCGCCGGCATGACGGGCACGGCCGCCACCGAGGCGGACGAGTTCATGCACACGTACAAGATGGAGGTCGTCTCCATCCCCCCGAACAAGGACCTGGTCCGGATCGACGCGGACGACCTCGTCTACAAGACGAAGAGGTTCAAGTACGACGCCGTCGTCGAGGACATCGTCGAGCGGCACGAGAAGGGTCAGCCTGTCCTCGTCGGCACCGTCTCCGTGGACGTCTCCGAGCACCTCTCCGGGCTGCTCAAGCGGCGCGGGGTAAAGCACAACGTCCTCAACGCCAAGCAGCACGAGCGGGAGGCCGAGACGATCCTCGAGGCCGGCGAGAAGGGCGCCGTTACCATCGCTACCAACATGGCGGGCCGAGGAACGGACATCAAGCTCGGGGAGGGGGTCGCGGAGTTGGGCGGCCTCTACGTGCTCGGCACCGAGCGCCACGAGTCCCGCCGCATAGACAACCAGCTCCGCGGGCGCTCCGGTCGCCAGGGTGACCCTGGCGAGTCGCGGTTCTTCCTCTCCTTCGAGGACGAGCTGCTCCGGCTCTTCGGCGGCCAGCGGATGCAGGGGCTGATCGACCGCATAGGCCTCGAAGAGGACGTGCCGATCGAGGCCGGTATGATCTCCAACTCCGTGCGCCGGGCGCAGGAGCAGGTCGAGAGCCGCAACTTCCAGATGCGCAAGAGGATCCTCGAGTACGACGACGTGCTGAACAAGCAGCGCGAGGTGATCTACGGCATCAGGCGCGACATCCTGATGGGCGAGGACGTGGATACCCTTGGGTACGTCGAGGACGTCCTCACCGGGGTCGTCTCGGAGTACGCCTCCGAGGACGTCTACCCCGAGGAGTGGGACCTCGACGCGCTCTCGGCCGAGCTCAACCGCTTCTACCCGACCAAGGTCGACCTGAAGTCCCTGGACGTCGAGACGCTCACGGCGGAGCGGGTCCTGGATATGGTCCTGGAAGACGCCCGCGCCCGCCTCGATGAGCGCAGGGCCGAGTGGGACGAGCGGATGGCCGAGCTGGAGAAGCGGGGCCTCACCCGCACGGACGGGGTGGCCTCCTTCGGGGAGGCCGAGCGCCGGACGCTCCTCTCCGTCGTCGACTCCCGCTGGCGGGAGCACCTCTACGAGATGGACTACCTGCGCGAGGGCATCGGATGGCGCGGCCTCTCCCAGCGCGACCCGCTCGTCGAGTACAAACGCGAGGGCTTCGACCTCTTCCGGGAGATGGAGCGTGGCCTCAAGGAGGACTACGTAACGTACATCTACCGCGTCGAGAACGTCAAGCTGCGCGAGGAGGAGATGGAGCAGTACTCCTACAGCGGCGGCACCGAAGAGCCGAACGAGCGCCCGAAGAGCCCGCGCAGGGCGGAGGCAAACAAGGTCGGCCGGAACGACCCCTGCCCCTGCGGGAGCGGCCGCAAGTTCAAGAAGTGCCACGGTCAGCCGGACGCCCCGCCGCTCAACGTCCCGATAAGCTCCACCGACGCCCCCGACGTGCGGACGGGATAGTTGGCCGAGCTCAGGGAGAAGACGGAGGAGCTCGAAGGGCGCCTCGCCGAGCTGGAGGCGTTCTTCGACGTGGGACGCCTGGGCGCGGAGGTAGCGGAGCTCGGGGAGGAGATGAGCCGCCCCGGCTTCTGGGACGACCCGGAGGCCGCCAGGGAGGTCTCGGGCCGCTTCTCGCGGCTGCAGGGGAGGATGTCGCTCCTGCATGACCTGCGCCAGCGGCTCTCGGATTCCGGGGAGCTTCTCGAGCTCTCCGAGGAGGACGCCGGGCTGCTCGCCGAGGTGGGGGAGGAGCTGCACCGGGTCGAGAGGACCCTGGAAGAGCAGGAGGTTGCCAGGCTCTTCTCGGGGGACTACGACGAGGGCGACGCCATCCTCACCATAAACCCGGGGGCAGGCGGGGTCGACTCGCAGGACTGGGCCGAGATGCTCGCGAGGATGTACCGGAGGTGGGCCGAGCGTAGGGGATTCGGCATCGAGGTCATCGAGTACACCGAGGGCGAGGAGGCGGGCATCAAGAGCGCCACCTTCACCGTAAAGGGCGAGTACGCCTTCGGGCTCCTCTCCGCGGAGCGGGGCGTGCACAGGCTGGTCAGGATCAGCCCATTCGACGCGGGCGGCAGGCGGCACACGAGCTTCGCCTCCGTCGCTGTGGCGCCAGTCGTCGGCGAGGCGGTCGAGGTCGAGATCGACGAGAAGGACCTCAAGGTCGACACCTACAGGGCCTCGGGCGCCGGCGGCCAGCACGTCAACAAAACCGACTCGGCAGTGAGGATCACGCACCTCCCTACCGGGATCGTCGCCCAGTGCCAGAACGAGCGCAGCCAGCACCAGAACAGGGAGGTCGCGATGCGCGTCCTCAGGGCGAGGCTCTTCGAGCTCGAGCGGGAGAAGCGCGAGAGGGAGATCGCGGCCCAGAGCGGGGTGAAGGCCGACAACGAGTGGGGAAGCCAGATCCGCTCCTACGTCCTCCACCCATACAAGCTGGCCAAGGACCATCGCACGAACGAGGAGACGGCGAACGTGGACAGGGTCCTGGACGGCGAGCTGGACGACTTCGTCTACGCCTTCCTGAAGTCCCGAACCGCAGCCTAGAGCCCGTGCGGGGCCTCCTCATCACCCTGGTCGTCGCTGCCGCCGTCCTGCTCGCCCTTCCGTACTTCGTGCTCCCCTTGGTCCTAGACAACCTCGTGGCCAGCGACGTGCAGGACAGGCTGGGCCTCGCCGGGCGGCCCGGGGTGGAGCTGGAGAGCGACCCCCAGTGGGAGATGCTCCTGGGCGAGTTTTCGGGGGGCAGCGTCTCCATCGGGGAGGCCGACCTTGGCGGCGTGCGGGCCGAGGGCGTGTCCGTGGATCTCGACCCCTTCGACGTGGACGTGGGCGAGAGCTTGCGGGGCCGGGCGGCCGTGACGGAGGAGCCGGTCTCCGGTCGGGTGCGGATGAGGGTATCCGAGGACGAGGTCTCGCGGCTTGCGCGGCAGAACGCCGAGGTCCCCGTGAACGGCGTCGAGCTTGGGAGGGACGGCGCCACGGTGGAGTCCGAGGCGTCGCTGCTCGGGGTCACGTTCCCCGTGACGGTGGACGGCGGCGTGGGCGTCGACGGCAGCGCGCTCGTCTTCCGGCCCGACACCGTCAGGGCAGCGGGGATGACCGTGCCGGACGACCTCGCGGACTCGTTGCTGGCTGGGACCGCGTTCCGCTATCCGGTAGAGGGGCTGCCTTACGGGGCCGAGGTCACCGAGGCCGAGGCCGTCGAAGGGGCGGTCGTGCTCACGGGGAGGGTCTCCGGCGTTGACCTCGGCGGTTGATAACGCCACAGTTTGTTGCTAAGGTCTCGCGTGGCCGAAAAAGTTCCTGGAGGGGGAACCTCGGGCCGGACCCCGTGAGCACGACGGGCGGTAAGCCACATCCGGAGAGGTAATGATCCGATTCAGCAACGTCACGAAGGTCTACGGCAAAGACACGGTCGCGCTCGAGAGGCTCAACCTCGAGATAGACCAGGGGGAGTTCGTCTTTCTCGTCGGGCCCAGCGGCTCGGGGAAATCTACGATGGTGCGCCTGATCCTGAAGGAGATGGAGCCCTCGGCTGGCGCCATCTTCGTCAACGGCACGAGGCTCTCTTCCGTGCCCCGGCGTCGCATACCGCACCTGAGGAGGGACATAGGTTGCGTCTTCCAGGACTTCAAGCTGCTGCCGAACAAGACGGCGGCGGAGAACGTGGCCTACGCCATGGAGGTAACGGGCCAGCGGCGGCGGGTGATCCGGACGAAGGTGCCCCAGATTCTTGACCTCGTCGGCCTCTCGGGCAAGATGGACAAGTTCCCCGAGATGCTCTCCGGCGGGGAGCAGCAGCGAGTCTCCATCGCCAGGGCCTTCGTCTCCCAGCCGCCGATACTCGTCGCCGACGAGCCGACCGGCAACCTCGACCCGAACACCAGCGTCGGCATCATGCAGCTCTTGCACAGGATCAACCGCACCGGCACCACGGTTGTCGTCGCAACCCACGACAGGGAGATGGTGGACGTTATGCGCAAGCGGGTAGTGGCCCTGGAGGGGGGCCGCATCGTGCGCGACAAGGTGAAGGGGGCCTACGCCGATGAGGTTTAACCTTGGGTTCTTCCTGGCCGAGGCGTTCAAGAACATCCGCCTGAACCTGCTCATGAGCATAACGGCCGTCACGACAACCTTTATCTGCATCCTCGTCTTCGGGGTCGGGCTGCTCGTGAGCCAGCACGTCGAGGGGATCATAGGCTCCGTGCGCGAGGACGTGAGCGTCGAGGTCTTCATGCCGGGCCGGAGCGATGAGGAGCTCGCGGCGCTGGAGCAGAAGGCCAAGGGCTGGCAGGAGGTCGCCAGCGTTGACAGGATAAGCGAGGAGGAGGCGCTCGCTGAGTTCAAGGACACCTTCAGGGAGCAGCCCGAGCTCTACGAGAACCTTGACCGGGGCGTGCTGCCGGCCTCGTTGCAGATCCAGCTCACGGACCCCGACCTGGCTGACGAGGTTGCCGGCAAGCTCAAGGCAGAAGGCTTCACCGAGGAGAACCTGAGCTACCCGCAGCAGACCATAGAGCGCCTCAACTCCGTCACGTCGTATCTGCTCTGGGGCCTCTACGCGGCCACCATCCTGTTCCTCGTGGCGAGCGTGCTCCTGATCTCCAACGCCATTAGGCTCTCGATCTTCGCCCGTCGCAAGGAGATAGAGGTGATGAAGCTCGTCGGGGCCTCGGACGGCTTCGTGAGGACCCCGTTCGTGCTCGAGGGCCTTATACAGGGCCTCCTCGGCGCCGGCCTCGCCGCCCTGGCCGTCGTCTGGCTGAACTACCTGTTCGTCGACTGGTCACGCGACGCCCTGACGTTCGTCCCGATCTCCGGCTCTGCCGTCAGTACCGCCACCGTGCTACTGGTCCTCGTGATCGTCGGCGTCGCGATAGGGGTTGGTGGGAGCTTCCTCTCCGTCTCAAGGTTCTTGCGGAAGATTTAAGCCTTAGGTTCTAGGTATAGGGTTCCAGCTTTCGGGATAGGGGCTTGACCGGGGTTTTGGGGGTGTTCGCGCGCCTCGACCGGGTGCCCGTCTGATGCCGTAACGCGAGGCCCCAAACCCACCTCGTGGTAGACTCTTGGCGGTGTTCGCCGCTAGATCCTACTCCGGAGTGATGTCGTGATCATCCCTGCCGTGCTGGTACGCCGCGGCAAGTATTCCGTCGCCGATCCCCTGTTCGTGGAGGAACGCCGGCCCGTGCTCGTGGGCCGCAAGGTGCGGCGCGGGGCCGAGGCTGGGGACATCGTGCTGGTGAACGCCAGGGAGATGAACCGCTCCTTGCGCGGGGAGGTTACCCGCGTGATCGGGCCCTCCGGCGATCCGCGCAACGTCTACGAGGCGCTCTTCGCCTCCATCGGGACCGGCCCCACGTTCTCTGAGAAGGTCGAGGGTGAGGCCGAGGCGGCGGCCGGAAAGCCGCCGGGCGAGCGCCGGGACCTGAGGCACCTGCCCACGGTCACAATCGACGGAGACGACGCCAAGGACTTCGACGACGCGATCTCCGTGGAGCGCCTCTCGGACGGCTACAGGGTATGGGTACACATCGCGGACGTCACCCACTACGTGGAGCCGGGATCGGCGCTTGACCGCCAGGCTGCTTTCCGCGGCAACTCCGTGTACCTGCCCGGCACCGTCGCGCCCATGCTCCCCGAGCGCCTCTCGAACGACGTCTGCTCCCTGAAGCCGGGCGTCGAGCGGGCGACGGTGACGGCCGAGATGGAGGTCTCCGAGGCGGGGGAGACGAAAAGCGCCGTCGCCTACCGCAGCCTCATCGCCAGCGACGCGCGGCTTACCTACGCTGGCGTGGACGCCTTCCTCGCTGGGAAGGGGAGGGTCGAGCAGCCCGACCTCGTGAGGTCGGCCCACGAGCTGTCGCGGCGCCTCAAGACGCGGGCCGCCGTGCGCGGCAAGCTGGAGCTCGGCGGGCGCGAGCCCGAGTACGAGCTTGACGAGGACGGGGTCCCCGTCGGGGCCACCACGCGGCGCTCGACCGAGGCGCGGGAGCTAATAGAGGAGCTGATGGTCCTCGCCAACGAGGCGGTGGCGAGTACGATCTCGGGCAAGCGGGGCGGCGTCTTCCGGGTGCACGAGCGCCCCGACGAGGAGTCGATGGAGACGCTGACCATGAGGCTAGCCGCCGTCGGGATGCAGGTCGAGCCGACGCCGGAGAACCTTGGCACCATCTCCCAGATGGCGAAGTCCGACGCGGTAAACTACCTTATACTGCGCTCCATCCCGCGAGCCCTGTACTCGCCCCACGACGACGGGCACTACGGGCTCGCGCTCGAGCACTACACGCACTTTACGTCCCCGATCCGTCGCTACGCCGACGTCCTGGTGCACAGGGCGCTGCTTGGCGACGAGACCCCGGACGACCTGCCGGCCGTTACTACCGCCATCTCCGAGCGGGAGTACCGCTCCGCGATCTGTGAGCGGACCGCCGACGACTACACGCTGATGTGGCTGATGCGCGACCTTGTGGGGGAGGAACTCGAAGGTACCGTCGTCAGCACCGCCTCCTTCGGGTTGTTCGTAGAGCTGGAGACCGGGGCAACGGGCCTCGTTCAC
The DNA here is from genome assembly GCA_035264945.1 of Rubrobacter sp. Taxonomy (GTDB): domain Bacteria; phylum Actinomycetota; class Rubrobacteria; order Rubrobacterales; family Rubrobacteraceae; genus Rubrobacter_D. The sequence goes on along the minus strand of DATFPF010000145.1, from coordinate 14,911 downwards.
GTAAGCAAGCTCCCCGGATGGTGGGAGCTTGAGCCGAGCGGCGTGGTGCTCTCGAACAACACCATAGGGGCCTCCTACAGGGTGGGGGATCGGGTGCTGGTAGAATTGATCGACGTACTCCCGCTCATGAGGCGGGCCGAACTTAGGGTAGTGAAACGGCTATGACGGACTTTGCAAGAAACAAGAAGGCCCTGCACGACTTCAACATAGAGGAGACCTACGAGGCCGGCATCTCGCTGACCGGGCCCGAGGTCAAGTCCGTGCGCGAAGGGAGGGCCAACCTCAAGGAGAGCTACGCCAGGGTGCGCGACGGCGAGGTGTTCCTGATCGGGGCGCACATCTCGCCATACGAGAACGCCACGCACCGCGACCAGCGCCCGACGCGCGACCGCAAGTTGCTTCTCCACCGCAAGGAGATCGACCGCCTCACCGGCAAAACGCTTACCGAGGGCAACACCCTCGTGCCGCTCAAGCTCTACTCCAAGAACGGCAACGTGAAGCTCCAGATCGGGGTCGCCAGCCGAAAACGCGAGCACGACAAGCGCCGCGACATCGCCCGCAAGACCGCAGAACGCGAGATGCAGCGCGCCGTCAAGGAGAGCCTGCGCCGTTAGAGCGGTCGGCTTTCAGCGGTCGGCTTTCAGCTTCCTTTGGGTTGGGCCGGCGGGCCGGCGCACGACGGATCCACTGGGCCGGGTGCAAGACTTGAGTCTTTTCGTCGGCGATGTTGGATACGCGTCGAGAAGGAGAAGCTAAAGGCTAATAGCTGACGGCTGACCGCGCCAGTGATAAAATCATTGCCTACACAGGGGGCGTTTTGGCTTCGACGGGAGTGGTCAGCGTCCAGTGAGACGAGCCGAGTTTGCTGGAGACTCGTAAAACGCCGGCACCAAAGATACTCGCCAACAACGAGTCTGAAATGGCGCTCGCTGCTTAAGTAGCGACGCCCATCGGTCCGGGCGGCCCACGGCCCGGGTCCCGGTGTCATTAAGTGGGCTCTACCTCAGGGGTTCTGGCCCGGAGCTTCTGGGGGACACTTAACGGGCTAGCCTCGCGGCGGCGCCCCGGTCCGTCGCGAAAGGCGAAACTAAACCGGGAGCTACGCTCGTAGAATCTCACGGACGGCGCGCTCGCGGACGCGGGTTCGAATCCCGCCGCCTCCACTGTCGTGGGCCCGGGGGAAACCCCTCCGGGCCCGCTAGCTTGTCAGCCTGTCACAATCAGGTTCACTCCGGGGCGGTTCTCTCACGATCAGGTGCTGCGTTGTCTCGGGTGGGCGTTGCAGTTCGGCCTTCAGGAACGCTGGTCGGAAGTCGACGCCTTCGAGGCGGTCGAGGTTGAACCATCGAAGTTCTATCTCGGTGTCCCCATCGGTGGTCCGGTAGGTCCAGGCGTTGTCGAGGATGGCCGTGTTTATGGGTGAGATGGCGTAGACGAAGGCAAGCTCGTGGTAGCCGGTTCCGTCGAGATAGAAGAAGTCCTCGACTATCCAGAGGAGGTTCCCGATGTGGGCTTGCTGGCAGGTCTCTTCGAGAAGCTCGCGGCCGAGTGCTGCCCGGGTGTCTTCGTTAATCTCGACCCTTCCGCCGGGAAGGATCCAGTACCTGTCTTGATCCGTCTTGGTCAGAAGGACGTACCCGTCGTGAACCGCGAGGCCGGCGACCCTGTATTTGAAGCGTATGCCATTTTGGTCGAAGGAGATCATGGTGCGGGTGAGTTTATTAGAAGGCGCGTCAAACGGATATAATAGGGCCCCGTGAGCGATCCGCGGCCCATAGGCGTTTTTGATTCCGGGGTGGGCGGGCTGACGGTTCTGGCGGAGATCCGGGACCGGCTGCCCTACGAGCACACGGTGTACTTCGGGGACACGGCGCGGGTTCCATACGGGCCGCGCGACCCGGCGGAGGTCCGGTGGTTCGCCTTCGAGATCGTGCGCTACCTTATCGAGCAAGACGTGAAGATGGTCGTTATCGCCTGCAACACCGCGGCCGCGGCGGCGCTCAGGACCCTGCAGCGCTCCTTCGACGTCCCGATCATCGGCGTGGTTGAGCCGGGCGCCAGGGCTGCGGTCGAGGAGACGCGCAACCGGCGCGTGGGGGTCCTCGCCACCCAGCTCACGGCGAGGAGCGCGGCGTACCGGCGGGCGGTCCACTCGCTTGACGCCGGCATCCGGGTCTACGAGCAGGCGTGCCCTGAGTTCGTGCCCCTTATCGAGAAGGGCATAGTGGACGGGCCCGAGCTTGAGTCCGTGGCCTCGGGGTACCTCGAGCCCCTCATGCGGCAGCGGGTTGACGCCGTCGTGCTCGGCTGCACCCACTACCCGCTCATCTCGGCTCCAATCAACCGCATCCTGGGTCCCGAGGTGCGCCTGATCTCCTCCGCCGGCCAGACGGCGCTGGAGGTCGGTCGCGTGCTCTCCCGCCGCGGCCACCTGCGCCGCCCGCTCAACGCCGAGGATGGGGGCAACGCGACCTACGTCTGCAGCGCCGACCCCGAGGAGTTCGCGACCTTGGGCAGCCGCTTTCTCGACGAGGAGATAGAGGCCGTCTCGCCCGCCGCCGTCATTTAAAGCCACCTACCGCTTTGTTATACTCATCCCGGTCTCCGCGGGGCGTGGCGCAGCCTGGTAGCGCACCTGCTTTGGGAGCAGGGGGTCGGAGGTTCGAATCCTCTCGCCCCGACAGCAGAGCCCGGAAGTCCGGCACGCGGGTGTAGCTCAATGGTAGAGCTCCAGCCTTCCAAGCTGGCGATGGGGGTTCGATCCCCCTCACCCGCTCTCCTAGGCGTTTCCCAGGCGCCTCACGGTCCCGACGACCTCAGCGGGGGGCGAGAGCTTGTCGAGAACCTCGGCGGCGCCGGCGCGCATGGCCTTCTCGATGTTGGTGGGGTGGAGGCTCGCGCTCATGATCAGGACCGCCCCCGAGGGGTTGGCCTCTCGCAGTTCCCCGATCAGGTCGGCGCCGTTGCCGTCGGGGAGGCCGAGATCGAGGACCACCACGTCGAAGCTCGACCTCGCGGCCTGGCTGCGGGCCTCGGCCATGGTGCCCGCCTGGGCGACCACCTCGAGGTCTGGTTGGCCTTCGAGCAGGGTCGCAATGAGGTCCCTGAAGTCGGGGTGGTCGTCCACCAGCATGATGCGGGTCAGTGTCGCGAGGCCATCCCCTCTCACTTCCTCGCCTCCCTCGGCAAGGGGGCCCGCAACCGCATCCTGGTGCCCCGCCCCGGTTCGCTCTCGATCTCCAGCTCGCCGCCAACGGCCGCGGCCCGCTCGCGCATGCTGCCCTGGCCCACGCCGGGGACGGTCTCGGGCCCGAACCCCTGTCCGTCGTCGGAGACCTCCGCGATCATGTCCTCCCCCTCGGTTTTGAGTACCACGGTGACCCTTCTGGCCTGCGAGTGCCGCCTTACGTTGGTTAACGCCTCCTGGAGCACTCGCCAGAGTTGCGTCCCGGTCTCCCCCAACGGATGCGCGGGGAAGTCCGGCTCCACTTCGAGGTTGATCTCGTAGCCCCGGCCCAGCGAGCGGTTCCGCCGCACCAGGGACTCGACGAGCTCTGGGAAGGGCCGGTCCAACTCCTCCTCGATTCGCAGGTCGTGGACCGCATCACGCAGCCCCTGGGCGGCCCGCCGGACGGCATCGATGATCCCCTGGAGTTGGCCTTCGAGCTTCGTGCCCTGGGCCTCGAGCATCATTACCCCCATCGCCGCCGCGGTGTAGGAGAGGTCTTGCAGGACGCCGTCGTGCAGGTCCCGGGCCATCCGGTTGCGCTCGGCCTCCCTTACCCGGCGCAACGATTCCTCCGCCTTTCTGCTCTCGGTTATGTCGCGGAAGATGGTTACCGCCACGCGGACACCGCCCCGCTCGTCGAAGACCGGCACCGCCTTGGCGACCGCCCAGCGTTCCTCGGCCGTGCTCAACACACGGTAGCGCAGGATCTCCTCCGCGCTCTCCTCGCCCTGCAGCACCCTTCGCCCCGGCGTACGTTCGCGGGGGAACGGCCGCCCCGACTCGTCCGCGACCCCGAGGAGATCCAACCTGTCCGACATGGGCGTCTCTATCATCGCCTCGACGGAGGGGTAGCCGGCGATCCTGGCCGCCACTTCGTTGGCGTAGATCAGGCGCCCCGTGGCGTCCTGGGCGGTTATGCCGTCGGCCACACCGCGCAGGATGACCTCGAGCTGATCCCTCGAGTCCCTCAGCTCTTCCTGCGCCCGCTCGCGCTCGGCGATCTCCCGCCCCGCCTCCTCGAACAGCTTGGCGTTGTCCACGGCGAGAGCCGCGCGCCGGGCCAGCTCCCGGGCAAACTCGAGGTCGGCCTCCCCGTAGACCCGTCCGGATTCCGCGGAGATCAGGGAGATCACGCCCAGGCTCCGCCCCCGGGCGAGTAGCGGGACGACCATGTAGGACCTCAGGCCGAGCTCCCTAAGCATCTCGCGGTGCTCCTCGTCGCGGACGGCGCCCTCGATCAGCCCGGGGGGAATCTCGGACATCATCTCGGGCTCCCCGGTCCTGAGCACCTGGTGCACGCCTCTCCGGGAGGTCGGGTCGGCCGGGTAGCGTTCCTCCAGCTCGTAGGCCAGCGCCACCTTCTCGGGGTCGGGGTGTTCGACGGCGAGCCGCTCCAGCACGCCGTCCTCCCCGAGGACGTCCACGGCGCACCAGTCCGCGAGGGTCGGCACCGCCAGCCTGGCGACGTTGCTTAGCGTCGCCCTGTAGTCGAGCGAGGACGCGAGCACGTCGCTTGACGCGGCCAGGAAGCGCTGCATCTTCTCGGCGCGGCGGATCTTCGTGACGTCCCTCTGGATCCCCCACGCCCGGACCAGCCGGCCTTCCTCGACGATGCCGGTAAGGTTGTTCATGAAGTTCTTTGGCCTGCCATCCCTGTCCGGCTCCTCCGACTCGGCGTCGGTGACCCGGTAACCGGAACGCACGAAGGCCTCCAAATACCCCACGTTCTCGGGCACGGAGCGGGGCAGGAAATCGCCAAGTCGCGCGCCCACCAGCTCCTCCGCGTGGGAGAAGCCGTACATCGACGCCATCGCGTCGTTGCACTCTGCGAGGTAACCGTGCCTGTAAAACCGCTCCACCTGCTCGCCCACGGGCAGCTCCGTGGGCACCGGCTCTTCGAGCTCGAAGCGCCATATGCCTTCGGTCGACTGCTCGACGAAGCCCCGGTAGCGCTCGGTGCTGCGCCTGAGCTCCTCGGCGGCCAGCCTGGACGCGGTAACGTCCTTGAAGTAAACGGAGAGGCCGTCGTCGGAGGGGTAGACCTGCCCTGCCACCCACGTGCCTAGCACCGGGGAGGCCGTCTCGAACTCTGTGGTGTCCCCACGCTCCGCCGCGAGCATCATCTGCCTGTAGAGCTCGGAGGCCGCGAGTTGCGGGAACTCCTCCCAGATATCCTCCCCGATAAGGTCGTCCCGGGACCGACCCCACAGCTCCTCGGCCCTGCGGTTGACGTAGGTGAACCGCCACCCGGCGTCTACCGCGAAGAAGGCGTCGCTTATGCTCTCAAGGATTCTGGAGTACTGTTCGCGGACCACCTGCTCCCGGAGGAGCATGCGCTCGCGTTCCTCCGCCTCCACCCGCTCGGTGATGTCCCGCGTGACCTTGGCGAAGCCGCGAATGTCACCCTCCGCGTCCCTCAACGCGGTGATGACGACGCTCGCCCAGAAGCGCGACCCGTCCTTGCGTACCCGCAGGCCCCGCTCCTCGTAGCTGCCCTCGGCCGCCGCGATGCGCAACTCCGCCGCGGGGTGCCCGCGCTCTATGTCCTTCTCGGTGTAGAAGACCGAGAAGTGCTGGCCCAGGATCTCCCCGGGCCTGTAGCCCTTGATGCGCTCGGCCCCCCGGTTCCAGGTGACGACGCGCCCCTCGGGGTCGAGCATGAAGATGGCGTAGTCCTTCACGCCCTCGACCAGGAGCCGGAAGCGCTCCTCGCTCTCGCGCAGAAGCTCTTCGCTACGCCCGAACGCTTCGCCGCTGACGGATTCCACCGACACTTCCCTCCCCGACCTCCAGGATCAGTGGCCGGTATTGTGGCATATCCCGGGGCCCCGCTGCACTTCCCCCCGCGCCCTTCCGCTATAATCTTCTCCGCGGCACGCGAGCATCCGGACTGCTACTCCGGTGAGCCAGATGCGCCCGTAGCTCAACTGGACAGAGCAGCGGACTTCTAATCCGCAGGTTGCAGGTTCGAGTCCTGCCGGGCGCGCCCCTCAAGATTCACAGGCGCGCGGCCCCGGACGAGCGGGCCGAAGTCAGCGGGGGGCCTGGCGCAAGCCGGCCCCGATCTCCGGTCCGCCCTCGGGCCTTGTCCGGCGGGGAGGAAAGGTCCCCCCCTAGTACCGGGTACCTTTCCTCCCCGCCGGAGGCCGGGACTTGCGCAGTCACCGGTTGCGGGAGAGAATGAGTGGGGAGACATGGGGTCTGGAGGGAGGGTTGTTGAGGGAAAAAGACGATGGGTTAGCGACGAGCATCCCGGGAGCGGCGCCCGAGGAAGCGCCTAGCGCCGCCCGCATCTACGACTACCTGCTTGGCGGCTACCACAACTTCGAGGTCGACCGCGCGGTCGCCCGGCAGTTCGTTGGGATCTTGCCCAGGGCACCGTTCATCATGCGGGCCAACCGCGCCTTCGTCCGGCGGGTCGTTGGGCTCCTCGTGGACCAGGGCGTCGACCAGTTCCTCGACGTCGGCTCCGGCATACCGACGGTTGGCAACGTCCACGAGATCGCCCAGGGATTGAACCCGGCAGCGCGCGTGGTGTACGTGGACATGGACCCTGTGGCCGTGAGGCACAGCGAAGAGATCCTCAAGGGCAACCCCAACACGGCCGTCATACAGGCCGATGTGCGCGACCCGCGGGCTATCCTCGAACATCCGGAGGTCTCGCGCCTGCTTGACCTCGGCAGGCCGGTGGCCGTGCTGATCGCCTCGGTGCTGCTGTTCTTGCCCGATGACGAGGAGGCCTACCGGGTGGTCGGCGCGCTGCGCGACGCCTTGGCGCCGGGGAGCTACCTCTGCATCTCGCACGCGACGACGGAGGGCGCATCGAGGGAAGAGGTGGAGGACAGCGTCAAACTGTACGCCGCAACCGGCAACCCCATGAAGCTCCGTTCCCGCGCCCAGATCGAGGAGTTCTTCCACGGGTTGGAGTTCCTCGAACCGGGGCTGGTGTTCTTGCCCCTTTGGCGCCCGGAGGACCCCGATGACCTGTACTACGACGAGCCGCACCTGGCCGGCAACTTGGGCGCCGTCGGACGCAAGCCGTAGCGCTGGCGCGGAACGCAACTGAGGGAGGCGACACGGGGGCACCAGGGGCCGCGGGGCGAACCAGGAAGGGACTGCGTCACGACAGCATGAGCACGGCGAACCGATCCGAAAGCTTCGAGTTCTTGCGGGGGCGCCGCGGGGAGATCGCCGCCGGCTGGTACCGCGCCGTCGCCGGCACAGGCTTCACGGCGCTTCCTGCCGCGGAGGTTCGCCGGCGTCTGGAGGATCTGTCGGAGCGGGCCGTCGACCTGCTCCTCTCCGAACCGTTCGACCGCGCAGAGGCGCGGGGTCTGGGTTCCGCCCTGGCGGGCATGCACTACCTGAGCCCGGAGTCGCTGAGCAGGACGCAGGAGGAATTGACGCTCCGCCTACTCGCTGGCCTGGAGCCGGACCAGATCGTGGCGCTGCAGCCCCGACTCGCCGCGTTTTTGTCAGAGCTTGCGGCCGGCTTCACCGAGACGTCGCGCGAACAGGTGCTCAGGGAACAGGAGGAGATCAGGGGCGCCCTGCTCAGGGAGCGCGAGCGCGCGGAGGAGGCGTTACGCAGGAGCGAGGCCAGCCTCGCCGAAGCGCAGCGCGTCGCCCGGCTCGGGCACTGGGAGTACGACTTCGACGAAGACAGGGTGATCTGGTCAGATGAGATCTACCGCATCTTCGGCGTGAGCGGTGAGGACTTCGGGCAGACGCTCGACGCGTACCTGAGCCTCATCCACCCCGACGACCTGCCCGTAGTCGGGCGGGCCGGTCAGGAGGCGCTTCAGACGGGAAACGTGGTCACCTACGAGTACCGCATCTTCCGGCCTGACGGCGAGCTGCGCGCCCTCCAGCAAAGGATGCAGTACACGCTAGACTACGGCCCGCTGCCCCTGGAGGAGTACGGCGCCGTGCTAGCCGGATATCTGAGCGGGCTATCCGGGGGCGAAGACGCGGACTATTTCGGCCCCACCGCCGCGGCTCTGAAGGAGGTGGGGCGTCTCGCCGGGAGGCCGGTGAAGCTGGTCGGCGCGGTGCAGGACGTCACCGAGCGCAAATGGGCGGAGGAGGAGCTAAGGAGGGCCCGCGACGAGTTGGAGATCCGGGTCCGAGAGCGCACCGCCGAGTTGGCCCGGGCGAACGAAGACCTCCGCGCCGAGGTTGGAAAGCGCGAGCGGAGCGAGAAGGCGCAGCGCCTTCTGGCCGAGGCCGGCGCGGTGCTCTCCTCGTCGCTCAACTACCGGTCGACGCTCTCGGCCGTGGCAGATCTCGTGGTGCCGCGCGTGGCCGACTGGTGCAGCGTCGACGTGCTCGAAGACGACGGCACCCTCAGGAACGTCGCGGTCGCCCACGAAGACCCCCAGAAGGTCGCCTGGGCACGGGAGCTGCAGCAGGAATACCCCCCAGACCCGGAAGCCCTCCGTGGCAGCTACGGGGTCGCGCGAACGGGCGACCCTGAGTTCTACCCGGAAATCACGGACGAGATGCTGGCGGGTGCCGCTCGTTCCGCGCGGCACCTGCGGCTGCTTCGGGGGCTTGGCTTCACCTCGGCGATAATCGTGCCGCTGGTGACCCGCGACAGGACGCTCGGCGTGATGTCCCTGGTGTCGGCCGAGTCCCGCCGGAGGTACGACGAGGCCGACCTCGAGCTGGCGCGGGAGCTCGCCCGCCACGCGGCCCTGGCCGTGGACAACGCCCTGCTCTACGAGGCGGCCAGGAAGGAGATATCCGACCGCAGGCGGGCCGAGGAGGCCCTCCGAAGCTCCAGGAACGAGCTGGAGATCGTGCTGCAGGGCGTGACAGACGGCATAACGGCGCAAGACCTAAACGGGCGGCTGGTGTACGCCAACCAGGCGGCCGCGAGGATCATCGGCTTCTCCTCGGCGAGCGAGCTCGTGGAGGCGCCCGTGTCCGAGTTCATGCGCAAGTTCGAGGTGCTGGACGAGTCCGGACGGCCTTTCCCCATGGACCAACTGCCGGGCCGCAGGGCGCTGCGGGGCGAGCGCAACCCCGAGGCGCTCCTGCGCTACAGGGAAGCCGAGACCGGCAGGGAGCGGTGGAGCATCGTGAGGGCCGCGCCGGTCTTCGGCGACTCGGGGAACGTACTCTTCGCGGTAAACATCTTCCGCGACATAACCGAACTGAGGCGGACGGAGGAGGCCCTGCGCGAGGCCCGACAGGCCGAGCGCCACCGCATAGCCCGGGACCTGCACGACAGGGCACTCCAGGACCTCTCCTACGCCCTGGCCGAGGCGCAGGTGACCGCGCGGCTGGTGGAGGACAGAGACCTGACAGAGCGGCTGAAAGGCGTGACGGAGGCCATGCAGCGCGCGGGCCGAGCGCTGCGGGGCGCCCTCTACGATCTGCGCCAGGACGACGCGGAGCGATCTTTCGTGCGGTCGATCGAGTCCCTGGTGGAGCTCAGCCGGCGGATGAGCCGGGGCTTCGAGGTGGAGCTGACGGTGGGGGATGGGGTTCCCGACGAGCTGCCCGAGACGACGTCGAGGGAGGCGTTGACCGTGGTGCAGGAGGCGCTCAACAACGCCCGCCGCCATTCCAGCGCGCGCAAGGTCTCGGTGACCGTAAGGAAGGACTCAGACTACCTCGTCGCCGAGGTCTCGGACGACGGGTGCGGGTTCGGCGAGGAGACCCCGCCTGGCATCGGGCTAAGGAGCATGCCGGAGAGGGCCGAATCCCTGGGCGGGGACCTCGAGGTACTGAGCTCGCCCGGGCGGGGCACGCGGGTGGTGCTCCGTTTCCCGCTGCGGGGCAGGCCCGGAGCGGCGCCCAACGGAAGGTCCGAGACGGGCGGGCGCGGCGGGGCGGCGTGATGCGGGGCCGGGACGACACGGGAACCGCTCGGTCGTCGCCGGGTTCGCGTCCTTCCTTACGCTCTATTCTGGCAAAAGCGCCGGTCCGCCGGCCACGGACGAATGGGGGTGGGTAAGGGTGACGGACGAAAGCCCCTCGAAGCCGTTCAGGGTCGCGCTCGTCGAGGACCACGCCTCCTTCCGGCAGGCCCTGGCCTTCGTGTTCGATTTGGAGCAGGACTTCGTCGTCGTCGAGCAGGTAGGCTCGCTGGCCGAAGCGCGGGCGGCGCCACGGGAATACGACCTCGCGATCCTGGACCTTGCACTGCCCGACGGGAGCGGGGTAGATCTTGTAGAGGAGCTGCGCGGCCCCAACCCAGACGTCGAGGTGCTGGTCCTGAGCGCGACCCTCGACGAGGAGAACGTCGCCCGCCTGGTGGACGTGGGCGCCTCCGGCGTGCTTGACAAGCTGGCCGGGGTGGAGGAGATCGTGGCTGAGGCGCAACGCCTGATGGCCGGCGCGGTCCTGCCGCGTCAGAGGGAGGTCGTCGAGATCCTTCGTACCCTCGCGAGGGGTGGCGCGGATCCTGCGGCCACCGGCGATGCCGGGCTGACCGAACCCGAGGCCGAGGTGCTCCGGGCCCTCGCCGAGGGGCTCGACGGCGAGGAGGCCGCAAGGAGGCTCGGCACTACCTCGGGACAGGTGCGGCATCAGGTCAAGGGCATCCTCGAGAAGCTGGGGGCACGCTCGGGCCTGCAAGCCCTGGTCGCCGCTGCCCGCCGTAGGCTAGTCGAGATCCGTTAGCCGGTGATTCGCGCGCGACGCAGAGGTACGTGGCGAACGCCAAGCCCGGACGGGGCGCCATCCAGGGTAGCCGCGTCCCGCGGCCGGGGAGACCTGAGGCTGGTCGCCCGTGGCGAGGCCGCGCCGTGACGGATGGAACCCCGATGCAGGCGCCGCCGCGCAAGGTGCGGGTCGTGCTGGCCAACGACCCGCGTTCCTACCGCGAGGCGATGGCTGCGGTCATCCGGCACGCCCGGCCCGGTGTCGTGGTGGAGACGGCGGACCCGGAGGCGCTGGACGCGTTCATGACGTCGCCGGGCCCGGACATGGTGGTTTGCAGCGAGGTGACCGACGCGGTAAGGAGCAAGGTGCCCGTCTGGGTGGAGCTCTACCCGGAACACGGGTCGCACTCGTTCGCGAGCATCAGGGGAGACCTGCAAGAACACGACGACATGCAGCTCCCCGATCTGCTCGCGATCGTGGACCGCGCGGTGGACCCGCTCGTCTAGGCCGCCGAGGAACCCAAGACCTCCCTTCGGCCCGCGGTCGCGCACGGCCTCCCCCGGTGCCCGCCATCGCGGCATACCGCGCCCGTAGCCCAACCGGGCCCGTGCGAGACGGTGTGCATGGGGGAACGGGTCGGCAGGTAGCCCCCAAACGTGGGTTACTTATGAGAGGCTTTCCTAAATAGTAGGACGGAGTAGGACGGACCGGTGCCTAACTCCCAGGGCTTCATATCCGAGGGCTGCGGGTTCGGACCCCGCCGGGCACGCCCCCGAACTCTGTACAGCTAGAGTCCGTTGCCGGATCGTGCTGCCTGGCCCGCGGGGCGGCTCAACCGCCTGGCATCGCGAAGTCGAAGACCTCGGCGATCCGCTCGTAGGAACGCAGCCGCTCCGCGTGATCGTGGACGTTGGTGGTTACCATGACCTCGTCGGTCGCCGTGCGTTCGGCTACCTCCTCGATGCGCGCCCGGACGGACGGTGGGTCTCCGACGATCTGCATGGAGCGGTAGGTGTCGGCGAGTTGGCGCTCGGCGGGCGTGTAGGGGTAGGCCATCGCCTCCTCGGGGCTCGGCAGCGGCCCGGGCTTCCCGCTGCGTATGCGAACCCAGGCAAGCTCCATGGAAGCGGCGATACGCCGCGCGTGCTCGTCCGTCTCTCCGCAGACGACGGCGACCGCGAGGACGGCCGAGGGGCGTTCGAAGGTCTCCGAAGGCTCGAAGCTTTCGCGGTAGGCGCGCATGGCGGGGGCAGGGTCCGCCGGGCTGAAGTGCGCGGCGAAGGCGTACCCGAGGCCCATCTCCCCGGCCGCCCTCGCCGAGTAGCCGCTGGAGCCGAGGAGCCATATCGGCGGCAGCCCGACGTCCTCCGGCATGGCGACCACCGACCGGAACGGGTGGCCATCTGGGAACCCGTCGCCCGCGAAGGCCAGAAGCTCGCCGAACCGCTGGGGGAAGTCCTCGGCCCCGAGCCCGTCGTGCGAGCGGCGCAGCGCCGTGGCCGCCACGGGGTCGGTGCCGGGGGCGCGGCCTATGCCGAGGTCGACCCTTCCCGGGTGCAGCGCCTCCAGAACCCTGAAGGTCTCCACGACCCTGAGCGGGGCGTGGTTTGGGAGCATAATCCCGCCGGCGCCGACCCGGATCCTCTCGGTAACGCCGGCGACGTGCCCGATCATGACCTCAGGGGCGGAGCTTGCGATGCTCGGCAGGTTGTGGTGCTCGGCGAGCCAGTAACGCCTGTAGCCGAGCCGGTCGGCGAGCCGGGCCAGATCTAGCGTGTTGCGTAGCGCCCTGGCGCTGTTCGAGCCCGAGCTGACGGGCGAGACGTCGAGGACGGAGAGCCCGAAATCCATGTCGTTTAGCTCCTTCTTGGGAAAGTTCGTTGAGGGGTGTCTGTCCTGATTCTATCCCCGCCGGCTCCGAGCCCCCCGCCAGCCGGCCGGGGGCTGTGTCGGGAGGCGGCTGCATATTCGAGGCCCGTCGCACGCAAAGAGGTGTCGTTGGCTCCATGCTGGGCGGCGGGAAAGGTGGGAAGTCGGGGCGGTGCCGCTTCTGGGGGCGTGCGCGGTTCTCTCTAACGGAGGAGAACTCGTCAGCGGGCGGCCGCGGCCACGCCGGCGAGGGCGTCGAGGTGGTCCAGGCTCTCGCCTTCGGGCAGGGTCGGCAGGGCGAGCAGGACCCGCTCCACGCCAAGCCGCGCGTACGCTTCCAGGTCTTCGGGCTCGCCTGAGGCGTTGAACACGCTCACCGGCACATCCCTGCCGGCGACCTCCCGCAGCTCGTCCATCATCGGGCGCAGCTCGTCCGGCGGAAGCCCGTTCGCGAGCCACGCGTCCCCGAACTCCGCGATCCTCCCGAAGGCCGGCCTGCCGCCGCCGACGTAGATGGGCGCGTACGGCTTCTGCAGCGGCTTGGGCCAGGCCCCGACCGGGTCGAAGTCCACGTACCGACCGTGGAACTCCGGCTCGTCTTTGGTCCAGATCTCTATCATCGCCCTGAGGCGCTCGTCCGTGAGCCTGCCGCGGGTGCGCGGGTCGGTTCCGTGGTTCTCCATCTCCTCGCGGTTCCAGCCGACGCCGACGCCGAAGATCGTCCTTCCCCCGGACACGAGGTCGAGGCTCGCGACCTCCTTGGCCGTGACGATCGGGTCCCTCTCGACTATCAGGGCTACCCCCGTGCCCAGCAGCAATTTTTCGGTGGCGGCAGCAGCCGCGGTGAGGGTGATGAAGGGGTCCAGGGTCCTGTAGTACTTCCGGGGAAGCTCTCCGCCCCTTGGCCAGGGGGACTTCCGGCTGAGGGGGATGTGGGTGTGCTCGGCGACGAACAGAGAGTCGAAGCCGCGTTCTTCGATGGCCCCGGCCAGCGGACCCGGCGCGATGCCCTCGTCCGTGACGAACGTCGAGATGCCGAACTTCATGCCTTTATTGAACCATACCGGGGGACGGGCTACCGTCCCGCTACGTGCAACCGTCGCGGCAGATCGGCGGGCTTGCGGGCCGGTCTGCCGCCCCCGATCCGGCGCCGGCTCTTTCGTGGCTTTATCCGGTGGACGGGGCCACGTCCGAATTGCTCCCGGCATCCCCGGATCTGCATTTACTACGCGCCCGAGGGGTGCCGGGTCGGTGAGCGTGGGGTTGGTTAGTTCGCTAGAGTTATGGGACGTTTCCGTGCGGAAGATACCAACGGGAGGTAGATCGTGCCGGCCGGACGCTCGAACGCAGAGACCTACACCATAGACGACGAGATTCGGGTCCCCATAGTGCTCAGCGACGAGGACGGGGTGGCCCACGTGAGGGCGATCTTCCGCCGCCTGCGGACGACCGGGGATCTCGGCCCCCGCGCCCTCGACCCGGGCGACACCCTTGAGTTGCGCGGCAACGGCCGGAACGAGAAGCGGGCCACCGTCGAGGTCTCCATCAAGGTGGCGGACGGCCACGCCCCTGGCGAGTACCTCTGCACCGCCATTCAGGCCTACGACGCCAACGGCAACATGGAGATGATAAAAAACCCCACCCCCTCGCGCGTCTTCCACATCGTGGACGAGCCCAAAAAGGACGACAAAAAGATGGAGTTCCTCGGCTGGGGCGACTAGCTTTGCGCCCCACCTTTTCCTGGTAGAATCGCGCTTGCGCTTGGTGGCCGTAGCTCAGTCAGGTAGAGCATCGGATTGTGGCTCCGAAGGTCGCGGGTTCGAGCCCCGTCGGTCACCCCCTCCGATTCCGCACAGGTAAGGCGAATCCGCGGGATCAGGGCGCGGCCTTGTGTTCGCGTCGGGCGTTTCTGACACCACCTTGACACCACCGCGGCTTGGGGCGCGTCACTCGAAGGGTGGACGGGGACGACGAGGGGCGAGGGCTCGTGCCGGGCCGTTCGTTCCTGGGCAGGGCAGATGCAAGAAAGGGACGCTGACGCGCCGCCGCCACGGAGGCGAAGGGGCCCCTCTCTCTAAGAAACCCGGCCGCCAGCGCCCGCTCCGCGCCTTCGGCTGAGGTGAAGGCTTGGCCGGTCTCGGGGTGGTCCTCGGTCTCGCTCACTGAACACCCCCTCTTTCCGGTCCAGGGCCGTCCTCG
>DATFPF010000144.1:0-5147 GCA_035264945.1 Rubrobacter sp. | reverse complement strand
GCCATTGAACGGCGTGGTGCCGCCGACGGGGAGACGCTTCACGGCCCGCCAGAGCCACTGGTATCGTATTGCGGACGGGAAACTCGCCGAGCACTGGGCCACGCGCGAGGACCTCCCGACCATGCTGCAATTGGGGATCATCCGACCTCCGGGCGGACCGCCTTCATAGGACGCGAACACACTCGGAGGCAGGGTCGATCCGGTAGCCCCTAGCCCTTCCGCTGGCCCTTATTCACCGCAGTGCGTGGAAGAGCGATTCTCGGAAGTTGGGCTAATAAACATGCGCCTCACTGATTAGGTATGCGAGTTTTGGGGCCTCCATAGATGCTATCAGGCTAGGTTCGGGGCCTGAGATCGGGACGGTGTTACAAGGCCGCATAAAGATTCAGAGGCGCAGTGGACCCGACCAGCGCTTTCATCCGACCGGTCATCGATCCTTGTGGGGCTCGTAAGCCTCTGAAGCACAGCGTATTTCTGCCAGGCTGGCGGCACGCATATTCCAGGAAAACAATGGCGAGGTCTTTACCGTGGGTCTTCGTAGTCAAATTTCCGCACGCAAAGATGGCCTAGGCCCACATTGCTCATTTCGATCAATCCCTCCGAGGGTAAGCACCTCTTGTGTCGGGATCGATGCGGTGGAGCGACGCTCGCTCCCGCGCGAAATGCAGGAGAGATCGAGGAGGAACCGCGAAGGCGCTGGTGTACCACGGGCCGCGCAAGGTAAACGTGTACAACGTGGACGATGAGAAGATCCAGAAGCCCACCGACGTGGCGGTGAAGATCATGACCACTAACATCTGCGGTTCGGGCCTGCACATGTGCGAGGGCCGCACCGACTTCTAGGAGGGCAGGATCTTCGGCCACGGGGACGTCGGCGAGGTTGTCGAGGTCGGCGACGCGGTGGACAAGATTCGGGTCGGCGACATGGTATCGGCGCCCTTCGGTATCTCCTGCGGCCACTGCCGCAACTGCGGGCACGGCCTCACCAACTACTGCATAAGGATGCAGCCGATGGACGGGTGGGCCGGCGCCGCCTACGGCTTCGCGGACATGGACCCAAACAGCGCGCAGCACCGTTTGCTTCGAAATGCCTGAACTGGCATAGTCAACGTACGCACAGGGAGGAAGAAGGGAGCGGTTATGGCGGCTCGGGCGGCAGGTGGCGAGGCGAGGGGCGACCGCCTGCGGGGTGGGGATCGGGTCCTCGGGGCTTTCCAGAACTTCGGTAGGTCGTTGATGTTGCCGATAGCGGTATTGCCGGCGGCGGCCCTGTTGCTGCGGCTCGGGCAGCCGGATTTGTTGGACCTGGCGTGGATGGCGGCCGCCGGGGACGCCATCTTCACCAACCTACCCATGATCTTCGCCGTGGGCATAGCCTTCGGGCTCGCGGGGGGGGACGGGGCAGCGGCGCTCGCGGGGCTCGTCGGGTTCCTCGTCTTCGACGGGGTCTTCAAGACCCTCATCCCGCAGGTGGACGGCGGGCCCGATCCCGACATAACAATGGGCGTTCTGTCCGGGATCATCGTCGGCCTCGTCGCGGCGGGCCTGTACCGGCGCTTCTCCGACATCCGGCTGCCGGACTACCTTGGCTTCTTCGGCGGCCGGAGGTTCGTGCCCATCGTGACGGCGCTTGCGGCGCTCGTTTTGGGCGCCGTCTTCGGGCTCGTGTGGCCGACGGTGCAGCTAGGGGTCAACGCGGTGGGCGAGGGGATCGTGGGCCTGGGCGCCCTCGGAACCGGGATCTACGGTTTTCTCAACCGGATGCTCATACCGGTGGGCCTGCACCACGTTCTAAACACCTACGTCTGGTTCCAGCTCGGCACCTACAACGGTCCCGACGGCCCCGTGACGGGCGACCTCAACCGCTACTTCGCGGGGGACCCGTCTGCGGGCTACTTTATGTCCGGGTTCTTTCTGGTGATGATGTTCGGGCTGCCGGGGGCATGCCTGGCGATGATCCGCCACGCCCACTTCCCGAAGGTCGCCTCGGGCATCCTGCTCTCGGCGGCGTTCGCGTCTTTTCTTACGGGCATCACCGAGCCAATCGAGTTCGCCTTCATGTTCGTGGCGCCCCTGCTCTACCTCGTGCACGCCGTGCTCACCGGGACGGCGCTCGCGATCGCGACGCTGCTCAACATCAAGATCGGCTTCGGCTTCTCAGCCGGGCTAATAGACTACGTGCTCAACTTCGGCAAGCAGAACACGACGCACCCGCTGCTCATACTGGTGCTCGGGGTCGTCTACTTCGCGATCTACTACTTCGTGTTCGGCTTCGTCATAAAGCGCTTCGACCTCGCGACGCCGGGGCGTGGGGAGGCGAGCACGGGCCTCGCGGCGGATTGGATCCTCCCCGAGAGCCAGCGCGGGCCCAGGCCGGGCGAGGAACGCGAGGCCGCCCGCGAGGCCGAGCGCGAGGCCGAACACGAGGCCGAGCGCTCACCGGCGGGCGCGGCAACGGCGACCGCCGCGGAGCGCGACAGGGACGACGTGCTCGCGGAGGACGTCTTAGGCGCCCTGGGCGGCCGGGAGAACGTCGAGAGCGTAGAGGGTTGCATAACGCGCCTGCGGCTCTTCGTCGAAGATCCCGACCGCATAGACGACGCGCGGCTCAAGCAGCTCGGCGCGGCTGGCGTAGTCAAGCGGGGCAAGGTCGCCCAGGTAGTCATGGGCACCCAGAGCGACAGGATCGCCGAGCGCATAAACCGGCTCTTGAAGGATGGCGGGTGATGCGCGTTTTGGCCCCCGTATCGGGCCGCGCCGTGCCGCTGGCCGAGGTCCCTGATGAGGTCTTCGCCGAAGGGATGGCGGGCCAAGGGTGCGCCATCGTCCCGGAAGCCTCAGGAGAGGCCGTCGCCCCGGTTTCCGGCGTCCTCGTCAAGCTCTTCGAGGGCGGGCACGCCTTCGGCATCGCCGCCGACGGCGGGATCGAGATGATCGTCCACCTCGGCCTCGACACCATCGAGCTGCGGGGCAGAGGCTTCGAGAGGATCGCCACCGAAGGCGACAGGGTAGAGGCCGGCCAGCCCATCGTGCGCTTCGACCTCGAGGAGATCCGGTCTGGCAACTACGACCCCGTTACCCCCGTACTCGTGACTAACCCCGAGGACCACCCCGTGACCGGCGCGAGAACCGGGGAGGTCCGCGCGGGGGAGCCACTCTTCGAGGCGGGGGACTGAGGGCGGCCTTGGAGAGCCCCAAGCGCATCCTCGACTGCGGCCCCGCAGACTTCGCTGTGATGAATGGCGCCGACCTGCTTCGCTCCATCCGTAGCTCCGAGGGCCGCACCGTTCTCTGCGAGGTACTCTGGCCCGCCCCGCCGCTCGTGGACGGCACGACGAACCCCGAGCTCGCCGTGGCCTTCGGCGCCGACCTCGTCCTTCTCAACAAGTTCGACGCCGCGGAGGAGCTGCCTGGCCTGAAGGAGCGGCTCGGGCGGCCCGTGGGCGTCAACGTCGAGCCGTCGGGGGCCGTGCCGCCCCACCGCAGGGCGAGCCGCGAGAACCTGGAGCGCCTGGGGGCCGTCGACTTCGTCGTCGTCACGGCGAACCCGGACGCCGAGGTCGAATCGGAGCCGTTGGCGGAGGCGGCGGCGCTGGCCCGCGACGTGCTGCCTGGTGTGCCGGTGTTTTCCGGCAAGATGCACGGCAGCGGCGGGCGCGGGCTCGTCGGGGCCGAAGAGGTCTCCCGGCTCGCCGCCGCCTCGGACGCGGTGCTCGTTCCGGCGCCGGGCACGGTGCCGGGGAGCCGGGAGCCCGTGGTGGCGGAGCTGGTCGGGGCCGCGCACGAGGCAGGGGCGCTCGCGGTCGCCACGGTGGGGACCTCCCAGGAGGGGGCTGACGCCGAGACCGTGCGCGAGCTGGCCCTTGCCGCCAAGCGGGCCGGGGCCGACGTGTTGCACCTCGGGGACGCCGACTACTCGGGTATGGCGGAGCCAATGAACGTGCTCGCGGCGTCGATCTCGATCCGGGGCCGCCGTCACGCCTACAGGCGCATGGCGCTAAAATGAGCGCCTCTTTGCGGGCCCGCGTCCTCCCAGATTACGGGGCGATGAGCGCGGCCGCGGCCGACCTCGTGACCGCGAGGCTCAGGGAGAGGCCGCACGCAGTCTTCATGGTTCCGACGGGGACGACGCCCCTGGGAATGTACCGCAGGCTAGTGGCCAGGCACGAAGAGGATGGCCTCTCGTTCGCCCTGGCCACCTTCTTCAACCTGGACGAGTACATGGGCCTCCCGCCGGACCACCCGGCAAGCTACCACGTCTACATGCGGGAGAACTTCTACGGCAGGGTTGACGTAGATCCCGGGAAGGTCCACGTCCCCGACGGCTTCGCCCCCGACCCGGAGGCCGAGTGCGGGCGATACGAGAAGGAGATCCGGGCTGCCGGCGGGGTTGACCTGTGCGTGCTCGGGATCGGTCGCAACGGCCACGTCGGGTTCAACGAGCCCGGCGCTTCTTTCGACTCCCGCACCCGCGTGGTCAGGCTCGCCGAGTCCACGCGCCGCGTCAACGCCGCCGACTTCGAAGGCGGGCGGGCGCCGGAGCGCGCCATCTCGGTCGGGATGCGGACCATCTCCGACTCCCGGGAGGTCCTCCTCCTCGCCTCGGGCGCAAACAAAGCCGGGGCGGTCGCCGCGGCCGTCGGCGGCGGGGTCTCGGAGGAGGTGCCCGCCTCCGCGCTCCGCTATCACCCGAACGTCTCGTTCCTTCTGGACCGCGGGGCTGCCTCGGGGCTCGGAGGTTCTATGACCGAAGGAAGGCCGGCCTGAGCGCACTGGCTCTCCGGCTAAGGCTCGGGGGAGAGAGGGCCAAGGGCTAAAGGGAGCGGTGGTTTGGGTCCCCGCTCGCCCAGACGCACAAGGCGTGTTTGTTGCTTTGGCATGCCGGCAGGATTAGACTCATCCGGGATGAGGGACTTCCAAGAATACACGAAGGAGACCGGCGCTGTCCGCCGCCGGTGGTGGGTGTGGTCATTGCCGGTCGTCCTGGTGGCTCTCGTGGTCGGTGGGGTGGCGCTCGCTTACGAGCCGGAGGGGGAGGAGGCCAAGGCGCCCGAGCGGCTCCAGACGTCCCCTGCGGGTTGGGTTCAGAGGATGTTCGGCGGTGGGGCCAAGGTCGATAACGGCCCGTTCAACGTGCTGGTGCTCGG
>DATFPF010000143.1:0-39636 GCA_035264945.1 Rubrobacter sp. | reverse complement strand
CGCAGATCGCCCGCCACGCGCTCAGCACCATCACCAACCTCGTTGGCGGTGAGCCCGGGGTAGTAGTCGCCCGTGAAGAATCGGAAGAGTTGATAGACGCCCGGCAGCGTGCTCGACACTTCATGGAGTCGTTGCCGCCCGAACGCTACCCCCGGCTCGTGGAGGCCGCGACGCCCTTGAGCGAGGGCGTCGACCCGGATGCCTACTTCTCCTTCGGCCTGGATCTGCTCCTCGCCGGCATCGAGGCCATGGCGGTGCGCGAGCGCTAAGGGCTAAAGGTCCCTGGTCGGGTGAGCAAAACATACAATAGATAAGCCGCGCTACCGAATCGGCAACTACTCGCCACACGTCCGAGGCCCGAAGCCTAGGGCTTCAACGCCTTCCCCAGGCCCGAGAACAGCCGCCCGACGTCCTCCTCGGTGTTGTAGAGGTGCGGGGAGATGCGCACGCTCTCGCCCCTTACGCTAACGAAGATCCCTTCGGCGGCGAGCCGGGCGGCGAGGTTTTCGGGGGCATCGGGGCCGAGCTTGAGCCCGATCATGTGCCGCGCCCGCTTCTCCTTGGGCATCGCCTCGACGCCGAGGTCGTTAGCCCGGTCCTCGACGAGGTCGGTAAGCCCGCCGACGGTCTCGGCGACGTTTTCGACCCCCCAGGCGAGGATCTGGCGCAGCGCCTCGTTCGCCATCGGCAGCAGGACGAAGTTGCTCCGCTCGCCGACGTCGTAGCGCCTCGCGCCTGGCGCGAACTCGTCGCGGTACTCCGCGACCCTGGCGAAGACCTCGCTGCCGCGGCGGTTGATCCAATTGTGCTCGACCGGCTTCCCTTCCCTGTGGCGCTCGCCCACGTGCATGAAGCCGACGCCGTACGGGCCGAGCAGCCACTTGTAGGCGCCGGCGACCAGGAAGTCGGGGCGGACCTCGGCGACGTCGAACGGCAGGGCCCCGAGCGACTGTATGGCGTCAACCACGAGCGCCGCCCCAACCTCCCTTGCCCGCTCGCCCACCCTAACTAGGTCGACGAGCGAGCCGTCCGTCCAGTGGCAGTTGGGCAGCGTGACGACGGCGACGCGCTCGTCGAGCGCGTCGAGCACCGCGGCCGTCCAGTCGTGGTCGTCGGGACGCGGTACGGTCAGGATCTCCGCCCTCCGTTCCGTCGCCAGCTCGCGCCACGGGTAGACGTTCGAGGGAAACTGGTACTCGAGGAGCAGGATCTTCTGCCCCTCCCCAACGGCCACGTTCTTTGCCGCGACGGCCATGCCGTAGCTGACGGAGGGAATCACGGCCACGCCATCCGCATCCCCGCCCACGAGCCGGGCGAAAAGGTCCCGCGACTCCTCCACCTCGTCGAAGAAGTCCCGCGGCGAGATCTCCCAAGGCCGCGATTTTCGCCCGACAGCACGCTCCCCGATCTCGCGCGCCGAGCGTAACTGCGGCCCCATGTAGGCGCAGTTGAGGTAGGTGATCCCCGCGGGCACCTCGAACAGGTGGCGTTGGTCTCCGAGGTTCACGTCTGCGGGTCCCTCCTGCGTTTCGGCGGTTGGCCTTGCCCGGCCTCTTTAGCCAGAAACCGGATCAGCCTGCCAGTCGAGATCATGGCCCCCCCGAGCACGGCCGGGATGCCGCCTCCGGGGTGCACGGAGGCCCCGACCCGCCACAGCCACGGGCGCCGCCTGTCGTTGTACCGCGGCCGGTGCAGCGGCCCGCTCCTCCAGAACGGCCGCGCCTCCCCGTAGAGCGCCCCGCCCACGCTGCCCCATTCCCCGAAATACTCAGGGTCCAGGACGAGATGCTCCCCGAAGTAGGCCGTCGCTGGT
This sequence comes from Rubrobacter sp., assembly GCA_035264945.1. Taxonomy (GTDB): domain Bacteria; phylum Actinomycetota; class Rubrobacteria; order Rubrobacterales; family Rubrobacteraceae; genus Rubrobacter_D. The sequence continues at coordinate 37,823 of DATFPF010000143.1, read as the reverse complement.
CCCCTCAGCCCGACGGCCCGCGAGATGCGCCCGATCTCCTGCTCCACGAAAGGGTCTTCGAGCCCGTACTTCCGGCCGTTCGCGGGCGCGGTCAGCAGGAGCGCGAGCGTCCCGCCGTCGTTCGGGTAGACCTCGCCCGCCCGGTAGTGATTCACGAACGCCATGGCCTCCTCGGGCTCTTTGCCCGCCTCCAGGCTCGCGTGGAGCGCCGCCGGGTCGGAGGGAAGCACGACGCTGTGGGGTGGGAGGGACACAGGCAGCTCCTCCCGCAGCGACGCGTACACGGCAACCCCTGAGCAGGAGAGCCTGCGTCCCGCGGGCCTGCCCCCGCCAAGCAACCCTTCCAACCTGCCGGCGTCGAGCCCGCCGACCACGGCGTCCGCGGGATAGGCCGCCCCGTCCGTGATGACCTTGCCGGCCGAGATGGAGCGCGCCGCCTCCCGGGTCCGCACCTCGACCCCGGCCCTGCGGGCGAGGCGCTCGAGGGCCAGCACGACCTCGTAGACGCCGCCCTCGGGCGCGAAGACCCCGTCCTGGGCCATCACGGCCGGCATGCTCGCGTAGAGGGCTGGCGTCCGGTCGGGGGAGACCCCCGCGTTGAGCGTGTGGATGGCTATTACCTCGCGCAGCCCGTCTGGCAGCCACGGTAAGCCGTCGAGGTAGGAGCGGGTCGTCAACCTTCTCCCGTAGGCCAGCAGGAGCCCGCCGAGCGCGGGGAGCGTCCGCCGGTCGAGGGGGTCAGCCGTGAGGAGGCGCGTCACCCGCGGCCCGAGGCCCCCGTGTACGCGGGCGAACCTCTCCCACGCCCCCCGCCACGGGTGTCCCTCCTCGACCGGCAGCGAGACCGACTCGCCTCGGTAGTGGTAGCGTCCCACCTCCGGCATCCGGCGCAGCTCCAAAGACGCGACCTCGGCGGCCTCGCCCGGCGCGCCGCCGGAGTCCCAGCGGCGCAGTAGCTCCTCCCAGACGCCGGGGAAGGTAACGAGTGAGGGTCCCGTGTCCATCCGGCGCCCGTCCAGCTCGACGCGCCGGCTCTTGCCCCCGAGCCGGTCTTCGGCCTCGAGCAGCGTGACCGCGTGGCCGGCGCGGCCGAGCAGGGCCGCCGCCGCGAGCCCCCCGATGCCGCCGCCTACGACCACTACCCGGCTCACGGGTATGTCCCCAGGGACAGGGCGCCCACGAGCTGCACGCCCGCCACGGTCCCGGCGACGTAGGGAAAGGCTATGGAGAGACGGTAGAGCCGGTGCCCGGTCCGAGGCACGGGGTTCCTGTGCAGGGCGAGGAGCAGGTACCCGGCGATGGCGGCGTTCACCAGGGCCACGGGCACGTTCACGAGGGCGAAGAGCGCGGTCGAGAGAGCCCACAATGAGCCGCTCCAGAGGACCACCCCGCGCGGGCCGAGCCGGACGGCCGTCGTCCGGATGCCAGCCGCGCGGTCCTCCTCCACGTCCTGCACGGCGTCGAAGGTGTGCTTGGCCGCGCTCCACGCCATGAGGCCCACGGCGGCGGGCCAGACCGGCGCCTCCCCGAGCGCGAGCGGCACGAAGACCAGCGGGAACGCGTAGGCGGCGTTGCTTAGGGAGTCCAGGTAGGGGCGGGCCTTGAAGCGTGCCGGGGGAGCAGAGTAGCCGACGAAGACGAGGGCGTAGAGGGCCATCCAGAGCGTCGCCCCGGCCGGCAGCGTGGGGACGAAGAGGAGCAGGAACGGGCCGTTCAAAAGGACGACCCCCCGGGCGATGAGGCGCACCTCCCCGGGGGCGATGCGCGCGCCTTCGAGGGTGCCCTTGCGGGGGTTCTTGGCGTCGGTCTCCTGGTCGAAGACGTCGTTGACGCCGTAGATCAGGAGGTTGAACGGCAGCGTGAGCCAGAGCAGTACCGGCAGCGCCTCCCACCGCCACAGGCCCCCCGAAAGCCACATCCCGACCGTCGCCGGTCCTACGGTGTTGATCCAGAGCACCGGCCGCGATATGTGGATGAGGCGCCTGATCACGGCCCAAATATACCAGCGCTGTGCCGCCTCACCCTCTAAGATGTGCGCGTGTTCTCACACGCCTTCCGCACCACGCCGCGCCTGCTCCTCCTCGCCTCGGCCGCCGCCTTCGCAGCCGCGTTCTTTGCTACCCGCTTCCCGGACGTGCCGGGCGCGAGCGTCGCCTCCTACGTCTCCACGGTCCTTATAGCACTCCCTTCCCTGCTCGCCCTCTTCGCCCACCTTGGCCCGCGAAGGGCCGCGCTATCCGTCCTCGCGGTCTCCGTCTTCGCCTACGTCGTCGAGTCCGTGGGCGTCGCCACAGGTCTCCCCTACGGGACTTTTTTCTACGGCGACGCCCTCGGCCCGCGCTTCCTCGGGCTGGTGCCTTTACTCTTGCCCGTAACCTACGTCCCGCTCGTCGTAGGGGCGGTCGCCGCCGCGTGGGCCCCCGGCCGCCTGGCCCCGCGGATCGCCCTCTCCGCCCTCCTGCTCGTCCTTCTAGACGCCGTCCTCGACCCAGGCGCCACAGCCCTGGGGTTCTGGATCTGGCCCGAGGGCGGCCCCTACTACGGCGTGCCCCTTAGCAACTTCGCAGGCTGGCTGCTCTCCGGCGCCGTCTCGGCCTACCTGCTCCTCTCCGTCGGCCGCATCCGCACCCCGCCTCCCCCCGGCGCCCTCGACAGCGCCGTCGTCGCCCTCGCCTTCTGGACCGGCGCCGCCGTCTTCTCCGGCCTCGCCCTCCCGGCGCTGCTCGGCCTGGTCCTCTTCGTCTTCTCCCTGGCCCGCCGCTCGGCCCTCAAGCCCGCCTCAAAGTATCGATAATCACAAGAGGCGCCGCCAGGGTCCAACGGGCACCCTTCATCTAGCGTTTTTGTAACTTTTATTTATTTTCGTTAACTGGGATCTTTTATTTGTGAATCCGTTGTGCTTACATGTTGCTCGTAAGACGGGCGCAAGAGAAGGAGCGGCGATGATCCAGGAGCAGGCGGTCAGGGAGTCGGTCGTGCGCGGGGAGGACCCGGCGTACAGGAACGGCTGGCAGGACGGGCGCTTCGGGCCGTCCGAGCTTTTCCTCTCGAACTCCAACCTGGCCGGTTGGGACGGCCATAGGGAGCGCCTCGCCTACTACCGGGGCCACCGAGACGGCCGTCGGGTGCGGGAGATGCTGGCCGGGCAGAGAACGGCCTAGCCCCGGCCCGCGGGGCTCCAAGCGCGACGGGACGACGGGTACTTTCTTCGCCCGAGTCCGCCTTTATAGAGTCGTCCCCGCCGACGCCGGCCACGGGAGTGGCCGGCGTCTTCGCGCGTTCCCATCTGAAACCTCGTCCCTGGCGGTTAAGGTCGGGCCTCGTGGGGTGTTGGATCGGGTGAAGGGCGCCCCACGGGCAGGCGACGGGTCGCTACGGGGCGGCCGTTTTGGGGGGATCCTGCGGTGTTGCACGAGGAGTTCTCGGACAGGGTTGCCGAGCGGCCGGAGGCGACGGCCGAGGAGCTGGAGGGAGATGGCGGTTTCCTGGGCAACGACGCGAGGGCGATCCGCGCCAGGGTGCTTCGTCTGGCCGCGGACGTGGCCCTGCAGGAGGCCGCGACCGTGACCGAGGAAGAGTCCCCGCCGCCACAGGCGCGGGCCTGAAGACACGAGGTTGCGGGGACGGGTTGGCGCCGACGCGCGGGGCTGGCCCCTTCGCCCGCAACCCTTTCGGATCTGGCGCGTATCCGAGAAAGAGGGCCGGCGGCTCCCCCTCCCAAGTTCGTCGCCGGCCCGCGGTTATGTTAGCGAAAGTCTTCAGCGATCTCCACGGGTGGGGGTGCGCACGCCTTCGAACCCGGGTTTACGGGCATTCCTAGCACCCACCCGGCTCGGGCTTGCCCGAGTCCTGCGATAAGTGGAAACGGCCTGTGCCGCCCTGGGCATCCATGCAGTAGGAGTCGTCCGTGCCGGATGCCACCGTGACCTCGCGGTCGCCCTGCCTGAACCCTTGAGCCTCCAGGGCCTCCATGTCGGCGGCGTAAGCGTCTTCCTCGGCGTAGTGGAGCTGCTGGGCCGTCGCGGCGGTGCGGAGCTGGGCCTGGGCCGCGGCGTCCTTCGCCCGCTCCTGCTGGCCGAGGTAGGTGGGGATCGAGATCGCGGCCAGTATCCCGACGATGACCACCACTACGAGCAACTCTATGAGCGTGAAACCCCGCCCGTCCCCGAGGAACCGCGATAGACCGCCAGCCTCCCCGGTGGCCCCTTCTGGGAAGATTCCCGCCCCGATACCCTCGCCCACGTCCGCCCCGCTTTCGTAGCCGCGTTCAGTTCCCTCCTTTGTCGGCTGACGCGGCGGGGGGCTTTAGGCGGGGCTGCCTAGCCGCCGTACTCCATCGGCGTGTCGAGGTCGGTGAGGATATCGGCCGGGCGGCGCAGGGTCGCGGCGGCGACCTCGCCCAGGAAGACCGTGTGGTCGCCGGCCTCCAACTTCCCTACCACGCGGCACTCGAGGTGGGCGAAGGCGTCCTCGAAGAGCGGAGCCCCGGTCTCCCCTTTGGCGTAGGCGGCGCCGCCTACCGTGCCGTTCTCCGGCTGCAAGGGCTGGGTGAAGCGGAGGGCCAGGTCTTCCTGGTCGGTGTCGAGGAAGTTCAGCGAGAAGACGCCGCCCTGCTCCATGAGTTCGTGGGAGTGCTGGTCCCTTCGGACGGCGACGACCACCTGCTGCGGCTCGAACGAGACCTGCGAGACCCAGCAGGTCGTGAATCCGTTGGCCTCCCCGTCCGCGCCCACCACGCCCGTTATGTAGAAGCCGTAGGGGATGGTCTTGAGGATCTCGCTCCGCGTCTGGTCCATGCTCGCTCCTTGTTAGCACGGCGCCTCCGGCGCCTTTCAGCACGCCCCCCGCGGGGGCTCTCGGCACGCTCCGGCCTTCGGCCTGCGCTCTCAGCTTGTCGGCTACCTGGTTTTCGTTGTGACCGCTGTTCGTAGACCGTTAGCCGACCCCGGGCATTCTCTCAGAGCGCCAGGCCTCCCACCATGCACGACAAAGCTGAAATCGGAGGCGCAGGCCGGAGCGTGCCGGGCCGATTAGAGTCGGCCAGATCTCACGATGCCGATGAGCAGCAGGAGGCCCAACACGGCGGCGAAGACGAAGCCGACGAGGCCGAAGACGCTGACGCCGAGGAACTGGAGCCCGCCCTCTACGAAGATGCCGAGCATGGATGAGCCGATGATCAGGGCCGCTATCAGGAGGGCGAAGACCAGGCGGTTTGCGAGGATGTCCACGCGCCCGATCAGGTCGTCGAGGCCGGCGTGGCGGAACCGGACCTCGATCTCGCCGTCCTTGAGCTCTTCGAGCAGGGCGTGCACCTGGCGCGGGTAGTCCGCGAAGGTGTCGGGCTGGGCGAGCTTGCGAGCGGTGCGGGCCGCCACGCGGGCCGGGTCCCTGTGGCGGGAGACGAGCTCTTGCGCGGCCTCGGCCGCCGTTCGGGTCTCCTTGCTCGAGAAACCTTCGGCGGCGACCAGGGAGCGGGCCGCCTGCGCCACCTCGTCGTGGAGCTTCGCCCCGCCGCGCCGCAGGGCCTCGAGGGTCTGGGACCTTATCACCGCCAGGGAATGCTCTTCCCAGAGCGGGCCCCCGAGGGAGCCGAGCGTCTCCCGCAGCTCGCGGCGGAGGTCTTCGTCTTCGCGGGGGACGGAGCCCCCGGCGAGCGGGAGGGCCCGCACTATGCCGTCCACGTCCCCCCTCCGGACGGCCGCCAGCACCTCGGCCACCCCTCGCAACCTCTCCGGGTCGAGCGAGAAGGACTCCGTCGGGTCCAGTAGCCAGACCTCCCCGGTGTGGCCGTCCACCGCGAAGCGCCCCGGGGCTGGGTCGGCGAGGAACATGCCATCCAGGAGCGCGAGCCGCGCGAGGGCGCCTGCGATCTTGCGGTTGGCGGCCTCGTCCGGAACCTCGGGGGCAGCCGGCGCCTCGAAGGTGGCGCAGCGGCCGGTGGAGAGGCTTCGGTAGCTCTCGGGGACGCGCAGGGCGAAGCCTTCCATCTCTCGCAGCCTGTGGGAGATCCTCGCGGCCGAGAACATGTCCCTGCGGTGGTTGACGTGGGCCGTGAACTCCGAGACGGAGAGGTTCGGGTCGAGCGGGAGCTGCGCGCCGATCCTGCGCCGCGTGAGGTCCGCCACCGGGCGCATCGCCAGCAGGTCGCGGCGGATGCCTGGCCTGTCCACGACCACGAGCGCGGGCCTCCCGCCCGGCAGCGTCGCCCTGTGGGCCTGGGTGAACGGGCCGGTCCTCGCCGGTGCCTCCTCGAAGGAGACGAAGAGCCGTTCGAGCGTGTTCCCGAGCTCCCGCTCCACTACGGCCCGCGTCTCGGCGAAGGGGAGGGGGCCCGCGGGGGCGGCGGCGCGGGCGAGCTCCGCCGCCACGTCGGGGGGGATGAGGTCGCCGCGGGCAGAGAGGAACCTTCCGAACTCCGCGAAGGTGGGGCCAAGCTCCTCCAGGGAGAGGCGCAGCCTGGGTCCGATCCGACCGGTGTCGGCTGGACCGCGGCGCGAGAGGCGGCCACCGAAGACGAAGCCGAACCCGTAGCGGGCCCCGACCCGCGCTATCCTGGCCGCCCTGCGGGTCGGGCTCTCCGGCGGGCCACCCGTGACCTTCTCCATCGCGCAAGCTTAGCACCCTAAGCCCGGCCGGGGCGGGAGTTTGTCGGGGCTCTCGACCCATCCGCCCGGTGTTGGCGTATAGTCTCGGGATGCCACCAAGGACGAGGCGCTAGCAGGCGACGGAGAGGAGCGGGCAGTTGGGGCAGAAGATCACGCGGCGTGGGTTTCTCGTGGCGGCGGCGGCCGGCACCGCGGGGCTGGCGCTCACGGGCGTCGCGGGTTGCGGGTCGACCGACCCGGGCCGGGCGACCGCCGCGTCCCTGCGAAGACCGCCTGAGGCGTGGGTCTTCCGTTCGCGCCCGGACCTTGCTGCGCCCACGGTGCGGGTGATCAAGAGCCGGGACGGGACCTCCCCGGGCTACATCTTCCTCGCCCCGAAGAAGGACCCGGACGAGACGGGTCCGGGCGTGGACGGGCCGATGATCGTCGACGACGAAGGCCAGCCCGTATGGTTCCACCCGGCCCCGCCCGGCAAGCCCGACGCCATGGGCTTCAAGGCGCAGGGCTACAAGGGAGAGCCGGTCCTTACCTGGTGGGAGGGCGTCCACGACGGCTTCGGGGACGGGGAGTACGTGATCCTCGACGATTCCTACAGGGAGGTCGCCCGGGTCAGGGCAGGCAACGGTTACCCTGGCGACCACCACGAGTTCCTCCTCACCACGCGGGGGACGGCCCTCATCACCATCTACGCCGAGACGCCGATGGATCTCTCCCCATACGGCGGCCCCGAGGACGGCCGGGTCATGGACGGCATAGTTCAGGAGGTCGACGTGGAGACCGGCGAGGTCCTCTTCGAGTGGCACAGCCTGGAGCACGTGGACGTCGGGGAGTCGTTCTACGAGGCCCCGGACAACACCGAGAACCGCTTCGACTACTTCCACTTGAACTCCGTCGACGTGGACCGGGACGAGAACCTTCTCGTCTCGGCCCGCAGGACCTCCACCGTTTACAAGATCGACCGCGAGAGCGGCGAGGTCCTCTGGCGCCTCGGCGGCAAGGGGAGCGACTTCGAGATGGGGGAGGGTACGGACTTCGCCTACCAGCACGACGCCCGCCGCCAGGCGGACGGCACGATCACCCTCTTCGACAACTACGGCCCCAAGGACGAGGAGGACCGTTCCCGCGGCGTGGTGCTGAACGTGGACGAGGAGGCGATGAAGGCCTCGCTCGTGCGCGAGTACTTCGCGCCCGTGGGCATGCCCATCGCCGATACCCAGGGCAACGTGCAGGTCCTGCCAGACGGCAACGTGTTCATAGGCTGGGGTAGCGAGCCGTACTTCTCGGAGTACTCGCACGAGGGCGATCTCCTCTTCCACGCCGCCTTCGCGCCGTGGGGGGAGTCCTACCGGGCCTTCCGGCTGCCGTGGAGCGGCCGGCCCGACGACGACCCAACCGTCACGACGGCGGGCGGAAAGAAGGGCAAGGTGACGCTCTACGCGAGCTGGAACGGCGCCACGGAGCTGGCTGCCTGGCAGGTGTTCGCCGGGCCCGGTCCAGAAGACCTCGCCCTCGTCGACTCCGTCCCCCGGCACGGGTTCGAGACCGTAATCGAGGTGGAGACCGCCGAGCCCTACGTCGGCGTGCGCGCCGAGGACCGCTCTGGCGGGCCGATGGGACGGATAATGACGGCCGAGATAGGTCGGCAGGGGGACGGTTCTTGACGCTCCCGCGTCCGCGTGATGGCGACGTCTGGCCGCGCCCGGGGGTGTGATGGGCGAGATCCGGACACGCTTTCGCCCCTTCGAGGCTGGCGTCGCTTTGTTGGGCGTGGCGGCGCTCGCGGCGCTCGGGCCGTTGCGGGGGGCCTTCGCGACGCTTCCGGGCGTCACGGTCGCGGCGGCCCTGGTCCTGCTGCTCGCGCCAGGGGTGCTGCTGGCCCGCTGGTTCCTGAGCGGGTACTTCTCGGGGGCAGCGCTGGTGCCTGCGGGCTTCGTGCTCGGCGTGGGGGCGTTCGCGCTCGTGGCCGTGCCCCTGCTCATCTTCGACGCCAGCCTCGAGGCGTACCTGTGGGCCACCGGCACGCTGGTCGTCGCCTCCCTGATCGCCGCGGCCGTCCTCGCCTTTGCCGGTTACCGCGCCGGATCGGAGACCGAGACCATAGTCTCCGACCGCGGTGGGGTGATGTGGGCGCCGTTCGTCCTGCTCGCCGGGGCGCTTGCCTACGTAGCGAGGATCACCGCGCCGAGCTCCTACGGGGACATCTGGGTCTACCTGGCTTGGGTTCGGGCGTATCTCGGCCCTGGCGGGCTTGGCGCGGCCGAGCCTTTCTTCGGGGGCGAGGTCGGGCTCTCGCGGGCCAAGATCAACGGCTGGCTCGTGGAGCAGGCTGCCCTCTCGAAGGTCTCAGGGGTCGACCCCGTGGATTTCGTCTTCTCCTACCTGAACCCCGTGCTCGTGGCCGTGGCGCTCCTCGCCTTCTACGCCCTGGCGCGGGTCCTGCTAAGGAGCGAGCGGGCCGCGCTTTTCTGCGGCTGCCTCTACTCCCTCTTCTTTCTGGTCCACCTCGGCCAGTCGCGCTTCACCTTCGGGGGCGAGTTCGTCCAGCGCCTGCCGGAGGACAAGCTCGCCACGAAGTTCCTCTTCTTGCCCCTGGCGCTGGCCTTCGCGGCGGCGTTTCTAGAGGGAGGTGGGAGGCGGTACTTCTGGTGCTTCTTGTTGGCGCTCTGCGCCGTGCTGGCCGTCCATCCCATAGGGTTCGCCATCATCGGGCTGTCGATGGCCGGTTTCGGCATCATGCACCTGGCGTCCAACCCGAGGAGCCGCGCCTCCTGGGCGAGGGTCTCGGCCATGGGCGTCGCGGGCTTGGTCGTCATGGTCATTCCGGCCGTCTGCGTCCCGGTCTTCACCGGTAAGCCGCTTACCGACGTGCTCGCGGACTCGGACATAAACTCCGGCGACCCGGACGTGCTCAGAAACATGGTCTTCGTCAGCCCTGAGCGGGCCCGTATCTTCGAGTTCGCCGACGGCTCGTACATGATGCACCCGTCCCTGCTCCTCGATCCCTTCCTCGCCGTGGCCTTCCTGTGTAGCGTGCCGTTCTTGCTCTGGCGCGTGGAGCGGAGCGTCGCCGCCCAGTTGCTCCTCGGGACCATGCTCCTCACCACCTTCGCCGTCTACGTTCCTCCCATAACGACGTTCCTCGGCGACGGGCTGGTCCTGCCCGGCCAGATCTGGCGCCTAGCCTGGCCGATCCCGCTCGCCTCCCTCCTGGCCTTCGGCTGGCTTGCCTGGACGGCGCTCGCGCGGATCGGGGAGCGGGCGAACCTCCTCCGCCTGGTCATGCCGCCCCTGGTGGTCGTCATCCTGGCGGCGGCGGCCGTGCCCTGGGCTTCCGAGGGCATCAAACCAATACTGCAGCACAGTCAGGACTCGAGGGAGGCCGGGTTCTACCCCGTTGACCCCATATATCCTTGGTTCCGGGACGAGCTCACCTCTCCCAAGGTCGTGCTGGCCCCGGACCTACTCGGCGCCCGCATCCCGGCCTTCTCCGCGGAGGCCAACGTGGTAAGCCGGAGGGGCGGCCTAGTACTGAACGTCCTCCCCGAGCTGGAGGAGCGGGCCCCTGGCCAGATAGAGGTCCCGCAGGGCGCCCTGGACGTCAGGGACTTCTTCAACGGGACAACCCTCGCGCGGGGCGCGGAGATCCTGCGCCGCCACGACGTGGACCTTGTGATGGTCGACGCCGGGTCCCCCCTCGACACCGCGCTCGGGAGGCTGCCCGGCTTCGAGCCGCGGGAGGAGCCCAGCGACCGCTACAACGTCTACGCCGTGGACCTGCAGGGGGTCGGGACCCGGCCGCAGTAACGCCCCGCAGGTCGCTACAATGATGCGGCAAACGGAAGGCAAACGAGCGACAAAGGAGCGAGCGGTGCAATACGTCCACACCTGCTACAGGGTTCTGGATCTGGACAAGTCCATAGACTTCTACACGAACAAGCTCGGCCTCGAGCTCGCCCGCCGGGTGCCCATCGGCGACGATGCTACCAACGCCTTCTTCGCCGTCCCCGGCGACCCCGAGCCCAGGCTGGAGCTGACCCTCAACCACGACCAGGAGCAGCCCTACGAGCTTGGCACCGGCTACAGCCACGTCGCCTTCGCTGTCGAAGACCTCGACGCCCTGGCCGAGAAGCTTGAGGCGGCCGGAGGCGTCGAGTTCGAGAGCAAGCCGCACGCCATGGGCAGCGGCACGCGCATCTTCTTCGTCCGCGACCCCGACGGCTACCGCATAGAGTTCATCGAGCGCCGCTAGCCAGAGCCCCTAGCTAAAACCGCCGCCGCCCCGCGCCGACAACGGTGTCGTGCGCGGGGCGAGCTTCAAGAACGTCTGGAGGGACCGGCGGGGCTACACGTTGCCCGAGGCCCTGGCCGCCGTCGCCATCACGGGCGTGCTTGCCGCGATCTCCGTCATCATCTTCCTCGCCCTGCTTGAGCGCTGGCGGGTCGAGGCCGCCGCCGACCAGCTCGCCGCGGACATGAGGCTGGCCCACACCAACGCCACCCAGCAGTTGACGGACTGGCGCCTGGTGCTCACGCACGACGGCACGCCGCTCGCGGGCTGCTCGGGCGCGGACTACTGCCTCATCAAGCTGAAGACCGCGTACGAAGCAGGCGACGCCTCCCCCGACCTGGCGCCCGGGGTGCCCCCGGCGCCAAGGGAGCTGCCCGACGGCACGAAGGTGAGGAACGTCACCTTCGACCCCGACTGCTCCGGCGGCGACCCCGACGCCGTCGTCCCACCGAGCCGTTGCGGGCCGGGGGCCACGCGGACCATCGAGTTCAACTCCAACGGGACGGCGAGGACCCTGCGCCCCGGCACGAGCGGCACGGTAAGGGTCAGCTCAGACGACGGCAGCCCGTATTGCGGCATCGTGTTTCAGGCCGCCACGGCGAGGGTTCGGGTTGGTCCGATCGTCTACGAGTAGCCGGGCGGACGAGGCTGGCTCCTCGCTCGTGGAGGTGTCCGTCGCGATGGTGGTCCTCACCCTCGCCGTAGTACCGATGGTCGGCATGCTCGAGGCGGGCCTGCGGGCCGCCACCGCCTCGGGCGAGCTCGACGAGGCCCGCGCGCTCGCGAACGAGAAGCTGGAGGAGGCGCGGGCGCTGCCCTACAGCAGGCCTGGCGGCGTCGCGGACAGCGCGGTCGAGAGGTACGCGCCGCCGGGACCACCGGACGTTACCGAGGGCGATCTCGCCGTCTCCGTCAGTACCGCGTTCGTGGACGAGAGGCTCCTCAGCCCCGCCGACTCGCCGCCGACGGGGCAGATGCTCGTGGAGGTCACCGTGGCGTGGGACGGCAGGTCCTACTCGACCGTCGGGGTAGTGTCGGGGGAGCCGCCGTGAGGCGGAGGCTGGCGGGCGAGGCCGGCTTCACGCTGCCCGAGGCGCTCGTGGCCATGGTCATGACGGCCGCCGTGCTGCTCGCGCTCTACGCCGTCTTCGACGCGGGCGTGAGGGTCTTCGGGGCCGGGCATGACAGGGCCGAGGCGATGCAGGCGGCCCGCCTCGGGCTGACGAGGATGGAGCGCGAGATCCGCGCGGCGTACCCGCGGGACAAGGGCGCCGGCGACGCGACCCTGCTCACGGAGCTCGGGGAGGACCGGATCGCCTTCTACAACGACCTGAACGGCAACCGCAGGACCGTCGATCCTGCCACCGGGCTCCCGGAGCCGGGGGAGGGCATCTCGTACACCCTAGGGTCCGGGGGCGCCCCGCTGCGCAACGGCAGGCTGCTGATCGAGCCCGCCGGAGACGTTGACGGGGACGGCAGGGCGCTGACCTTCGAGTACCTCGACGCCAACGGAGATCCCCTAACGGACGGGGACGAGGAAGACGTCGCCATCGTGCGCGTTGAGCTGGAGATCCTCGTGGACGGCACGATGGGAGGGGAGCCCGTCGAGCGGGTACTCCGGACGGTCGTCGCCTTGAGGAACCGGTGATCGGCCGCTCCAGGCGCGACGAGTCGGGGGTGGCGCTGGGGTTGGCCGTGATCGTGGTCGTCCTGATCGGGGTCCTGGCCGCCGGCCTCCTGGCCGTCGTGCGGGCCGACCTCGATGGCGCGGTCCAGACGAACAGGGGCCAGCGGGCGCTGCACCTCGCCGACGCGGGCGCCCAGGCCGCCGGGGCGCGTCTGCGCGCCGACGCGAACCCCGCCCACTACGACGCCGCCGCCGCGGATAACTCCGGCTGGGCCGACGTCTCGCCCGACGGCAGCGACGCGCCAGGGGAGACGCTGGCCCCCGGCGAGGGCACCGCGACGGTTACGATCCGGTACCTGCTCCCCGCCAGGACCGCCGCGCAGCAGAGGGACGGGCGCTACGCGCCGGAGCGGGCCCCCGCGGGTCTCCCCGACTACCCCGACAGGGATTACTTCCTGGTCGTCTCCGAAGGGTCCTCCGGCGAGACGAGACGCAAGGTGGAGGCCATCCTCTGCGTAGAGGGGTCAGGGGGTTCCCGCGGGGTCGTCCAGTGGAGCTGGCGGGAGGTTTACGAGTAGGCGGTTCCCACATCACCGTTCCACCCGAACTTCTTAACCCGGTCTTAACGCTTCTCTCTTGGGGTCTCGCGGGCGCGGGTGTAGGGTGGGGGCCGGCCCGAGGCAAAGGCCGAGGGGAAAGAAGGGTGTGGTGATCGTGATCTCAGAAGTTAGAAGGGTAACCTTCGTGTGGCGTTGCTCCGGGTGTCCGGCGGTCTATGATGGGGATAGCCTGGCGTTCTTGCTCGACGACGGGACCTCGAGGGCGTGTTCCTGCGGCGGCCGGCTGGTCGAGGACGTCGGCACCGTCCCGGAGTACGAGGGAAATGTTACGCCTCTGCGCTCCCCCGTGGGCTTCCTGCGCGGCGTCTAGGCCGGGCGAGATCCTCCGTGGCCGCTAGAATGCGGCCATGGAAAAGAACGAAGGGCGCGGCGGCGCCCTACGCATCGGGATGGTCTGGGGCTGCATCGGCGGCATCGCCGGCTTCTTGGCGTCCCTGCTCGGGTCCCTGGTCGGGCTGCTGGCCGGCCTCTTCGTCGGCTACTCCTGCGGCAAACGGGCGGCCGGGGCCGACGCCGAGCGCCCCGGGGCGCTCTCCGGCCTCATAGGCGGCGCGGTCGCCGCCCCCGTCTTCGCTGTCGGGGCCTCGGCCGGCGCCCTCGTCGCCGCGCACGGTATAGGGTCACCCCGCATAGCCGCAACCCTCTCCGAGGTCATGGGGACGCCTGTCTCCCCTGACGAGGCCTGGACGCTCTTCCTCCTCAGCATCGTCCTCGCCGCCGTCCTGCAGACCGCCGCCTTCGTCGCCGCCGCCACCGTCGCCGGGGCGCTGGCCGGGAGGCACAAGGCGTAAGGCCCTCGGGCACGAGGCTCTGAAGCACAAGGCTCTAGGGTGCACGGTCCCACCCTCAAACCCTCGTGCCTACTTGCTACCGTTTGATACACTCTCTCCATGAGAGTAGGAATCGTCGGTCTGCCGAACGTGGGGAAGTCCACGGTCTTCAACAGCCTCACGCGCGCCGGCGCCGAGGCCCAGAATTACCCTTTCACCACCATAGACCCGAACTTGGGCGTCGCGGCGGTCCCGGATGGACGCCTGGACGCCCTGTCCGAGGTAATGAAGAGCCGGCGGGTGGTGCCGGCGACGGTTGACTTCGTGGACATCGCCGGGCTGGTGCGGGGGGCGAGCGCGGGGGAGGGTCTTGGCAACCAGTTTCTCGGCCACATCCGGGAGTGCGACGCCGTCGCCCACGTCGTCCGGTGCTTCGTGGACGAGGACGTGGTCCACGTCGAGGGGAAGGTCGACCCCGAGGGCGACGCCGAGACCATCAACACGGAGCTTCTGCTCGCCGACCTCGCGACCGTCGAGCGGAGGCTCGACCGGGTCGGGAGGGCGGCCAAGGGCGGGGACGCGAAGCTCAAGGCCGAGGCCGCGGAGCTTGAGAAGCTGCGGGACCACCTCTCCGACGGGAACCCCGCCCGCTCCTACCCGAAGGCCGACGCGCTCGCCGAGGCGCTCGGCACGCTGATCACGGCCAAGCCCACCCTCTACGTGGCGAACGTGGACGAGGAGTCCGTCGCGGGGGGCAACGAGTACAGCGCCAGGGTGGAGGAGCTTGCCGCGCGCGAGGGCGCCGAAGTCGTGCGCCTCTCCGCGAAGCTCGAGGCCGAGATCGTGGAGCTCGGGGAGGACGAGGCGAGGGAGTACCTGGAGATGCTCGGCCTCCAGACCACGGGCTTCCAGGAGTTCGTGCGGACGGCCTACCGGCTGCTAGGGCTGGTAACGTTCTTCACGGCAGGCGAGAAGGAGAGCCGGGCGTGGACCGTGCGGGAGGGCTCGACGGCGCGGACCGCCGCCGGGCGCATCCACTCGGACATGGAGCGCGGCTTCATAGCGGCCGAGGTCGGGGACTGGGAGGACATCGTGGATGCCGGGTCCTGGTCCAAGGCCAAGGAGGCCGCCAGCATCCGGCTCGAAGGACGCGACTACGTCGTGAAAGACGGCGACACCGCCCTTATCCGCTTCAACGTCTAGTGGCCCCCTTCGCCCGGCCGGCGAGGCCCCTCGCCGAGAGCCGGCTCGCGCTCGTCACGACCGGGGGCGTGCACCTGCCTGGTCAACCGCGCTTCGACATAGACGACCCCGCCGGCGACTGCTCGTACCGTGAGATCCCCACCGACGCCGAAGACCTTACCTGGACCCACGCCTACCACCGTCCCGACGAGGGTTCCGACCTCGACGCCGTCTTCCCGTTGTGGACGCTGAAGGGCCTCGCATCGGCGGGTGAGATCGGGGGCCTCAACCACCGCCACTTCTCCTTTATGGGCGCCATCCACGACGCCCTCCCGCTGGCCGAGAGAACAGCCCCCGAGGTCGCGGACAAACTGGCACGAGACGGCGTCGATGCCGTCCTCCTGACGCCCTCCTGACCGCTCTGCCACCGGGCCGTGGGCCTGGTCTGCGAGGCCATTGAGAACAGGGGGATACCCACGGTAACGCTGGCGATGGAGCGAGGGGTGGCCGCGCCCCGCGTCGCTCTCGTGCCCTTTCCGTACAACCTGCCCATGGGAGAGCCAGGGGACGGGGAGGGTCACGCGCGGGTCGCGCGGGCGGCCCTCCGGTTGATCCATGACCTCGAAGGGCCTGGCGAGGTAGAGATCTAACCTGCCCGCCGACGTTCCGGGTGTTGGGGGCCCGGCGCATCCGGCGGGTGTAGGGGGTGACGAATTCCTTGTGTTCCGTCGGCCGCGGGCGGGTTTGAAACCCGCCCGCTACGGGGTTGGTGGGGTTTTGAGGGTCGGTGGTTTGCGCGTTTTTGTGGTGTGGGGGTCGGGTCTGGGAACGTCCTGGGCGTACCGCGGGGGGCGGTGTTCTGACTTTTTGGGGACGATCCGGGGCGGGGACGGCGTCGCGGTACCGGGAGGGGTGAAGGGGCTCGCCGGGGTGTAATCCGTGGGGCGAATCGGGCCGAAACCTAGGATATAATCCCTCTCAGGATGTATTCACGTCGAGGAAAGTAGCTGCACGTGGCCCTGGTGCTTGTCTTATTCGTGGCGTTTTTCGTGGTCCTCTTCCTGTTCTTGTTGCCGATCCTGTTCTCGTTGCAGGCGGTGGGGACGTTGTTCGTCTACCCGAAGCAGCTAAGGGCGGTGCTAGGGAACAGGACCCTGCGCCGCAACCACGCGCTCGAGCACGCGACCATCGTGGTGATGATGGAGCGGGAGCCTGGCCGCAGGCTCAGCGGGTTCTCGACGGACGACGGGTTCTTCGTGCAGGGCGTCCGTTCGATGGAGGAGGTCGACAGCGCGGCCAGGGAGGCCCTCAGGCGGCTCAGGCGGGGGCAGAAGCGCCTCGCCATACACCGCAACTGCGGCACGACCATCGTTGCGGCTAACCTGCTCGCGGCCGTCTTCTTCCTGGCGGCGCTCGGGATCGGCTTCTACATGGGCTGGCCGCTCTACCTCCTGATCCTGGGCTCCGTCGCGCTCGCGTTGCTGCTCAGGGTGCCCCTTAGCCTCCTGCTCCAGCGCTTCGTAACCACCGACGCGGACCTCTCCAACGCCGAGGTCGGCTGGGTCGAGCCCGCGAGCCCCCAGGACCTGCGCGGCGGGGTCTTCGGGATGTTGCTGGCGGCCTCCACCGTCAGGGTGCGCGTCTTCCACACCGACCCCGACGCCGTCGAGATCCTGCGCGACGACGGCGCGGTGGTCCGGTAGACAGAACCTCTTTGGTC
Organism: Rubrobacter sp.; assembly: GCA_035264945.1. Classification (GTDB taxonomy): domain Bacteria; phylum Actinomycetota; class Rubrobacteria; order Rubrobacterales; family Rubrobacteraceae; genus Rubrobacter_D. Next base: position 21,011 of record DATFPF010000143.1, on the reverse strand, counting down.
CGCCTCCGGCCGGCTTGGGCCTTCTGCGCGGTGCTCGGGTGCCTGGCATTCTCGTCCGCCTGCGGCGAGGCGGGCGGCGAATCCGGCACCCACGAAGGCACGTCGCCCAAGACTTCGCAGCCCGCGCCGAACGGTAGGACGCTCGCCGGCACCCCGGGCGAGGATAACCTCCGGGGCGGGGACGGCGACGACGTGGTGCGGGGGATGGGGGGGGACGACGAGATCTACGGCGGGGAGGGCAGGGACCGGCTCTACGGCGGCCCCGGGGACGACGTGATCGACGCCCAGGACCCTGGCTCCGTGGGGAAGGCCGGCCGCGACGAGATCTCCTGCGGGCCGGGGCGCGACGAGGTCCTCATGGACGCCAACGACGGCGAGAAGCCGCGCGGCTGCGAGATGGTCAGCGTCGGCTCTCCCTGAGCAACCGTTGACCAAGATCAGAAGGGACCGACTTTGCAAGACGGAACGGACTACGACGTCCTAATAATCGGCGGGGGCCAGGCCGGCATCCCGCTCGCCTACAAGCTCGCCGCCGAGGGCCGCACGGTCGCCCTGGCCGAGCGCAAGGACCTCGGCGGTTCCTGCGTGAACTTCGGCTGCAGCCCGACCAAGGCCGCCATCGCCTCGGCGAAGGTCGCCTTCCAGGCGAGGCGGGCGGCCGAGTACGGGATCGAGATCCCCGAGGTTCGCGTTGACTTCCCGGCCGTACTGCGCCGGGCGCGGGGCGTGGCCGAGACCAAGCGCGCGGGCCTCGACAAGGGCCTGGAAGGCTCGGAGAACCCGGTCCTGATCCGGGGCCACGCCCGCCTCGAGGGCAGGGAGGACGGGGGCTTCCGCGTGGGCGTCGGCGACCGCTCCATCCTGGTCGGCGAGGTAGTCCTGAACACAGGAACGCGCACCCTCGTCCCCCCTATAGATGGCCTCGAGGACGTGGACTACATAGACGCCGGCAACTGGCTGGAGAGGGAGGAGCTCCCCGGGCACCTGGCCGTCGTCGGTGGCAGCTACATCGGGCTCGAGATGGCCCAGTTCTACCGCCGCATGGGCAGCGACGTCACGGTTGTCGTCGGCTCCTCCGACCACGTCACCTCCGGCGAAGACGAAGACGTCTCCGAGACGATGCGCGGCATCCTGGCCGAGGAAGGCGTGAGGTTCGTCTTCTGCGAGCGCGCCCGGAAGGTCGCCGCCGACGGCGACGGCCTCGTCCTGGCGCTCGACGGCGACGACCCGGCCGAGGTAAGGGCGACGCACCTCTTCCTGGCGACCGGCCGTCGTCCGAACACCGACGACCTTGGCCTGGAGAACGTGGGCATCAGCACGGACAAGAGGGGCTTCGTCGAGACCGACGAGCGGCTGGCGACCGACGCGGAGGGCGTCTGGGCCGGCGGGGACATCAGGGGGGGGCCGATGTTCACCCACACCTCCTACGACGACCACCGGGTGCTCCTCTCCCAGATGGCCGGCGACGGCAAGCGCACCACGGACCGCGTAGTGCCTTACGGGATCTTCACCGACCCCGAGCTCGGCCGCGTGGGTATGACCGAGCGCGAGGCCCGTGAGGCCGGCCACGAGGTAGAGGTCCACCGCCTCGACATGGAGGGCGAGAAGGGGAAGGCCTTCGAGCTGGGGGAGAACAAGGGCTTCATAAAGGTCGTCTCCGACGCCGCCACCGACCGGGTCTTAGGCGCGGCCGTGCTCACCGCAGAAGGCGCCGAGCTGGTCCATATCTACGAGGACCTCATGAACGCTGACCTGCCCCTCTCCGTGGTGCGCGAGGCAGTGTACATCCACCCGACCCTGGCAGAAGACATCCAGAGCGCGATCTAGGGGTCCGCCTCGCCAACCGCGCCGTCGGTTTTCAGCGATCAGCCCTCAGCTTCTTCGCGGGATGCGACGGCCGGTTCAAGAGGCTACGGGTTGTGGTGCAGTCCGTTCCTACTCTCCTCGACCGTCCGCGAGGCGCTCCATCTCCGTGACCACGCGGCCCAGCTCGTCGGCGACCGGGCCGTCCCCCGCCAGCGTGTCGGCGACGGCCCGGTAATACCAGAGGGTTCCGTCCCTGCCGCCGTTGAAGCGGCCCCAGAGTTCTTCCCCGACGATCCTGTAGTCGGCGAGGACCGAGCGGGCGTTGTGGAGCTTGTCCGCCGCGGAGACGAGCCGCACGGGGGCCGGGGCACCTGAGAGGTGGTCGAGGTAGGCCTCCTTGCGGGCACGCCAGGGCGGTTTCGGGTTCTCGTAGGTGTCCGTACAGCCGGCGACGATGCCGGCCACCTGGTCCCCGAAGCGGCCCCGGATCTCCTCCAGGCGCGCCTCGCCCCCCGCGTCCTCCGGCGCGTCGTGGAGGAGGCCCGCTATCGTCTCGTCCTCCGTCCCGCCGTTCTCGCCGACGATGGCCGCCACCGCGAGCAGGTGCGTGACGTAGGGTATGCTCGTGCCCTTCCTGGTCTGCTCGCGGTGCAGGCGGGCGGCGTATCTCAGGGCGTCCTCGAACTTCTCGGTGTAAGGCAAAGGTTTTCCCTTCTCTCGGAAGCGTCTGTGTGGAGGTTCCAGGCGCTGAGGTTTTGAGGCCCGAGGCGTGCGGTGCGATGCCCGGTCTCGGTGGCCGGGATCCGGGCCCACTTGTGCCCCGCCCGATCGCACCATCATCGCCCCATCACGCCTCAAAACCTAGAACCTAGAAGGGCTGGATCCTGGATCCACCCCTCGTTCCGGTCGCACTCTGGCGGCACGCCCCAGCCCTCGTCCCGCAGCGTGTACGCCCAGGCGGCCTGGACCGCGCACAGGAGCGAGTCTAGGGCGTCGGCCCCGGGCTCCTCGACGAACCGCTCCCGCCACCGGCGGCCCATGCTCACCCCGAAGCCGTACGCCTCGCGCGGGGCATCAGAGCGGAGCCCCGAGACTAGCTTCTTGCGCGCGGCTTTCCTCTCGGGGGTGTCGGGTACGCCGTCGCGCTTGTAGCTCTCGCGGCCCAAGAAACGGCGGGCGACCACGGCAGGGTAGGCCTCGACGGCGACGCGAGTATCCCCGTTCGGTCGGCAGGGCTCGACGGAGACGCCGGAGCGGAGGAGGCGGGGGGCTCCCTGGAAGAACATCTTCCCGACCGGCACCCGGAAGAGCATCATCGCGCTGCTGGAGCCGCTGCGCCGGTCCGCCAGCCGGTAGCGCCACTTCTTTCCGTATGGCCGCGTCGCCATGTCGGCCCTGATCGCCCCCTCGAACCCCTCCTTGCCGAGACGGTGGACCTCCCCGACGTAGCCGGCCCAGTCGGGCGGCCATCCAAGGGCTTCGACGAGGTCTTTAGGCTGGCCGAAGGGGAAGTCCATCCCGCACACCCACGGGCCCGGGGTCCCGAGCCAGGCCTCGAATTGCTCAAAGCTCGTTAGCGTTTCGGCCTCATCCACCCTTAGCGTGTCCGCGTCGAGGGTGCAGCGGAGGACGATCAGGGGCTTGCGGCGGGCTGGGGCGCTGGTGAAGTCCAGGCCGTAGACCTTCAAGCTTGAAGGGCGGGCTTCAGGCGCCCTCTTCGCCGTCCCTGGAGCGGGGCAGCCTGCGGGCGTCCGGTTTGCGGTCTTCTTCCGGGATCTTGTCGCCCTCGTCCTTGCCGCCGGGGATGTGCCATTCGATCACCTGGTTCATCTCTGCGCCGAGCAGCATTATGAAGGAGGTGTAGTAGATGTAGAGCATCAGGATGATGACCCCCGCCAGCGAGCCGTACGTGGCGCTGAAAGAGTCGGAGATGCCGACGTAGAACGAGAACGCGAGCGAGAACAGCAGCCAGAAAGCGAACGCGAGGAAGGCGCCGGGGCTGATCCAACGAAACTTCTGCTTGGCCGCGGGCGCGAAGAAGTAGATGAGCGCGAACGTGAAGAGCACGATGCACGCCACGATGGGCCACTGCACGATGGTCCAGACGGTCGTAAACGCGCCTTCTAGCCCTATAAACCCCGCGATGCCGCCGCCGACGGACCCGCCGAAGATGACGATGCCCAAGGCCGTCAGCATAAGGACCACAACCGCGAGCGAGATAAAGATCGAGATGCCGTACACCTTCCAGGCCGGCCTGTCCTCCTCGACCTCGTACATAACGTTCATGGCCTCCATGATGGAGCGGAACGCCCCAGAGACGCCCCAGAGGGCGAGCGCGATCGAGATGATCGCCCCGAACGTAAAGGCGCTGCCGGCCTGGCTCTTGGTGAGCGGAAGCAGTTGTTGTTCGATGAGCTTTACGGCCGGCCCCGAGAGCACCCCGGAGAGGTAGTCGATCATGTCGTTGACCAGGCTCGTGGCGTTGAAAAGCCCGAGCAGCGAGAGGACCAGGGTCAAGAACGGGAAGATGGCGAAGAGGGCCTTGTATGTAAGGTTGCCTGCGAAGGCCATTACATGGTCCTCGTTGACCTCCTGGAAAGTCAGCTTGAAGAAGTCCACGAGCCCAAGCCGCTCGGTTCTTGGGATCGCGACCTCGTTGCCCTTCTCTTCGGCCTTTTCGACGATCTTCTTGCCAGGGATCTGCACGTAACCATCCTCCCGCCGCGCACGTCAGCGTTCCCAGTTTACCCCCGGGACGCGGGGATAGTAACCGGCGGAGAGAAGCTTCTTATGCCCTGGCGTCGAGCGTCTCCAGGAGGGTCTTGCGGTTCTTGTTGCTCTTCTCGTAGTCGCGGATGGCTTTGATGTCGTCCTTGGAGAGGCCCTGGATCTTCTTCTCGATCTCCCCGACGCTGAGGTCGTCGTAGTTCTTGAGGGGCACCTCGGCGTCCTTGCGCGCCTGCTTGGCCTCTTTGGTGTTGGGGATGTGCTGCCGGCCCTCCTTCGAGCCCTCGCGCTTCCTTTTCTCCGTCTCCTCTCCCTCATCCTCGCTCATGTTCTCCCAGGCCTTCTTCGGGAGGTAGCGCTTCGTCTCGCCGTCCTTGCGGGCGTTGGCGTCGCCTTCTTTGGTCTGCCACTCCTCCTCGGTCCACTTCTCGAGGTTCTTCTGGGACTTGCCCTTCTCTCCCTTGTAACCGCCGCCCTGCTTCTCGTACTCCTGGGTCAGGAGTTGGGACTTGCGGGCGCTCCACTGGCCCTTCTCGCCGCCCTTGTCCGAGGCCTTGATCTCTTCCTTGATCTTCTCCCGAAGATCCGGGTGCGTGTACTTCTCCTCGTAGTCCTGCTTTGCCACCGTCCGCCTCCTCAACGCTCTTGTTGCACGCCTGTGCCCTAATTCTGCCCGGCGGAAGGTTCCCGGCCTGTCGTGCCTTTCACGGGGCCGGAACTCTGGGCGGTGCGGTGGGACCTACTTCTGATCTGGCCTGGGAGCCCCGGCCCGGGCGCAGCCGGTGCAGTTGGCTTCCTTGGTGGTGGTGACCCAGTCCTCTTCGTTTATGGGCCTGCGGCAGTACGTTTCCTTGAACCCGGGCTTGGCGACGTGGATCCTGCCGATCCCATTGGCCTGTTTGATGTTCATACTTGCTCCTATCGTAGCCTGCGGGCCAAGTCTACCCCGGCGCGCCCTCGCGTTACGAACCGACGGCCTCCCCGACCACGGCGTAGAGCGGGTCTGAGAAGATCCGGCGCGGGCTCCGGTCGAGGCCGCGGACGTTGTCGAAGTTGCCCGCCGCCTCCAGGTAGCCCTCGACCAGGCGCACATGCCCCCGGTCGTCGAGCCGGTGCCAGACGGCGACCGCCTTCGTGGGAAAGCATCGGTTGGAGAAGGTGATCACCACGGGGGTGCCGGGCTTCAGCACCCGCCCGACCTCGCGCAACACCTCCACCGGCCGCGTAAGGTAGTCGATGGAGACGCAGATGCCGCACCCGTCGAACTCCGCGTCCCCGAAAGGAAGGATGGGGTTCTCGTTGAGGTTCTGGAGGACGTAGGAGTCGAGCCTCTCGTTGCGGCGCAGCTCCTCCTCGTTCATGCCCAAGCCGACCACGCGCCTGTACCCGACCTCGGGGGGCAGGTGGCTGATCCAACTGCTCATCAGGTCGAGGACCTCCCCGCCCGGCGGGAACAGCTCCCTGTAGAGTTGCGTGACGGCGGCTATGGCCCTGTCGTCTATGTGGGTGACGAGCCTCGGCGTCCTGTAGAACTCCTCGTCCGGCGTCTCGTCCGTGCGCCCGAAGGCGCCCTCGGGCAACTGCGGCAACCGCGGCCTCCTTTGACGGATAAGTCTCGCCGTCAAAGTACCCGATGACTCCGCTCCATCGTGTGATGGGTCCTACCGGGCTGGACGCGGCGGCTGGTGTAACCTGCCGGGATGGACGATTGGCGGGAGCGCGGCAGGCACTTCACGGTGGCGGTCTTCGTGGTGCGCGATGGGAAGGTTCTCCTCCACTGGCACCGCAAGCTAGGCATGTGGCTACCGCCCGGCGGTCACATCGAGCGGGACGAGCTGCCGGACGAGGCTGCCGTGCGCGAGGTGCTCGAAGAGACGGGCGTCGAGGTCGAGCTCGCGGGGGAGAGGCGGGAGGACGTCGAGGACCCGGTGCAGCTGCACCGCCCGGCCGGGGTGCAGCTGGAGGACATCGGGCCCGGGCACCAGCACATAGACCTGATCTACTTCGCCCGCCCGAGGGGCCCCGCGGAGATCCGCGACGAGTTCTCCGCGGACAGAGTCGGCTGGTACGCCCCCGAAGACTGGAACGGCATGGCCGTCAACGACGAGGTCCGCGGCTGGTGCGTGAGGGCGCTGGCCTCGTCGTCCGGCTAAGGCGTCTCCGTCAACGGCAGCAAAAGCCGACCGGTGAAAGCTGACATCTGAACACCGAAAGCCCTACGGATCCGAACAGTCCCGCTTGTAGCCGCAGTTGGGACAGACGAGCTTGCAGTGCAGACCGTACATCTCCGTGCCGCAAGCCTCGCAGCGCTCCGCTAAGACCCCGCGCTCCTCTGTCTTCTGTTCCTCGCCCATGCCGCGAAGGATCCTGGCGCGATCCGTTCCAGACACGGGCGGCTTCAGGATGGGCCCCGGGCTTCGCCAGAGGGCATCCGCAACAACCGCCCCATGTGGGTGCCGCTGAGGGTCTTGAGGGCGCTGTAGGAGAGGACCTTCTGCGCCTGGCCCAGGGAGCTGGCGAGGGCGCCGGTAAGGATCTGCAGGGTCGAGAGGTTCTGCTGCAACCCGGAGATGCTGATGGGGAGCCGGGCGGAGCGTTCCTGCAGCGCGAGGAGGCCCCTCTCTAGTTCCCCGGTGCGCTTGGAGAGGCTCTCGACCTCCGAGGCGAGCTCCTCCTGGAGCCAGATCCTTGCCCGCCGATACCGCAGGTAGGCGCCGAGCGCCGCCAGCCCTGCCACGAGCGCCAGCACGGCGCCCACCCCGATCAAGACGAACAAAAACAGGTACGTCACGGCCGCCACCGTACCACGCCAGAACGACACTTTACAAACCTCAAGGCGGTGATAGAATCGCTCCCACGACGCGGGGTGGAGCAGTCTGGTAGCTCGTCGGGCTCATAACCCGAAGGTCGTAGGTTCAAATCCTACCCCCGCTACTACCGGCCCCGGCAAAAAGCCGGGGCTTCTTCTTTTTCCCGTTCTGTGAACGATCTCATGTCGGGTCGGGCCGTCTTACTGCCATGCTATGATGCATTAGTTGTAAGGGGCAAAGGGTGGGCGGCGCGCGTTCCGCTGCCGGAACGGGGTGATCGTGGAAAAGGCGTCTGTAGAGGGCGTGGAGCGCGTGCTCCGCGGGGCGGTGGAGAGGGAGAACGGCGTGCCCGGCGTGGTCGCGATGGCGACCGACCGTGACGGGAACCTCTACGAGGGAGCCGCGGGCGAGCGCGAGCTCGGCGGGGGCCAGGAGATGACCACGGACACCGTGTTCGCCCTCTTCTCTTGCACCAAGGCGATCACGGGCGTGGCGGTCATGCAGCTCGTAGAGGAGGGCGTGCTCCGCCTCGAGGATCCCGCAAAGGAGTACGCGCCGGAGATAGCGGAGATCCAGGTTCTCGAAGGCTTCGACGACGATGGGGAGCCGCGCCTTCGGCCGCCAGCATCCGACGTGACGGTCGGGCAGCTCATGCTCCACACCGCTGGCTTCGGCTACGACTTCTTCAATCACGACCTGATCCAGTACGGCGAGAAGCGCGACGTGCCCAGCGTCGTCACCGCCACCCAGGCCTCGCTGAACTCCGCCCTGCTCTTCGACCCTGGCGAGCGCTGGGAGTACGGGAGCAACATCGACTGGGTAGGGAAGGTTGTAGAGGGGGCGCGCGGGGAGCGCCTCGGTGAGGTGATGCGCGGGCGGATCTTCGGGCCGCTAGGGATGGAGGACACCGAGATCACGATGTCCGACTCGATGCGTTCGAGGCGCGCGACAATGCACCAGCGCGGCGAGGACGGGACGCTGACCACGATGCCCGACTTCGAGCTGCCGCAGGACCCCGAGCAGCACATGGGCGGGCACGCCCTGTACGGCACGGTCGGCGACTACATGAAGTTCATCCGCATGATCCTGAACGACGGGGCTGGCGAGCACGGCAGGGTGCTGGAGCCAGGGACCGTGGGGCTCATGTCCCAAGACGGGCTGAGCGGGATGAAGATCAAGGGCCTCCCCGGGGCCATCCCCACCCTCTCCAACGACGCTGAGTTCTTCCCCGGCATGCCGAAGTCCTGGGGCTACACGTTCATGATCAACGACGAGGACGCGCACACGGGACGTCCGGCCGGGGAGCTGGGCTGGGCCGGGCTCGCCAACCTCTACTACTGGATCGACCGCACGAACGGCGTCGGCGGGTTCTGGGCTACCCAGATCTTCCCGTTCGCCGACCCGATCTCGTTCGGCGCCTACATGGAGTTCGAGACCGCGGTCTACGACGCGCTGAGGTCGGCCACCTCGGCCGCCGTCTAACCTTCGCGCCACCTCTGGAATGACCACCGGCGGCCAGATGACGAGCAGGACGCTTCCGTGGCTGGCTATGGCAGCGGTCCTGGCCGGCGGCGTGTACCAACTCCGCAGCCAGGGCCGCCTGTGGATTTGCGCGTGCGATTACGTGCTGCTGTGGACGAACGAGTACTGGGGGTCGAACACCTCCCAGCAGCTGCTCGACCCGGCCAGCTTCACCCACCTGCTCCACGGGTTCGTGCTCTGCGGGCTGCTGGCGTTGGTGGTGCCGCGGGTTCCGCCCGTGTGGCGGCTATGGATGGCGGTCTCCATAGAGGTACTGTGGGAGGTGCTCGAGAACTCGAAGTTCGTGATCCGGCGCTACCGCGAAGGGACAGCGGCTTTCGGCTACCACGGGGACACGGTAGTGAACTCGGCTGGCGACGTCCTGTGCTGCGGGCTGGGGTTCTTGCTGGCCCGGAGCCTCGGGTTCCGCAGGTCGCTGGCGGTCTTCGTTGCGGTCGAGGCGACGCTGGCGGTCTGGATCCGGGACGGCCTGCTCCTCAACGTCCTCATGCTGATCTACCCGATAGACGCCATAGAGGCGTGGCAAGCCGCGGGACACTGACAGCGGGCCAGGGGCCGACGGGCACGCCGGATCCCCGCCACGGCCCTACCCGAAGCTCAGCGCATGTCCCCGACAAAGCCGAAGAGGAGCCCGCAGAACTCCTCTGGCCTCTCGACGTGCGGGGTGTGGCCGCAGCCCTCGAGCACCTCCTCGCGGTAGGAGCCGCCTGCGGCTGCGTAGTCTTCCAGCACGGCCCTCGTCTGCGAGACCATGGGCTGGGGGGGGAAGACCCCCTCGCCGGGCCAGCCAGGCACGAACTCCATCCTGCCCAAGGTGCCGAAGTCCAGGAAGGAGGCGTCGGAGACTATAGTGTCGGCGGAGCCCCGCACCCAGAGAACGGGCGGCTTCGGGTCAACGCGGGCGAAGCCCGAGACGTCGCAGTGCTTCGGGGAGATGGCGTTGTTCATGCCCCTCGCGCCCGGGGCCACGCCGGGCCAGTTCTCGGAGGTGGCCATGTCGCCCGGGTAGTTGTCGTCGCCGGTCGTTGTGGACAGGATGGAGGAGAGGAGGACCTCCTCGCGCTCCGGCGGGGCCTTGAAAGGCGGGGCGAAGTAGAAATTGTTCATTACGTTCCTGGGGGAGTTGGGGTCGTCCGCGGTCCTGTCTTTTGCAGAGAGGCGGCCGACGAACTCGGGGTTGGCGGTGCCGCCGCCGGAGCCCGCGAAGTCGGGCCAGCATGGCGTCCCCAACTCGTCCCTGGTGCCGCCGAAGCCGTAGGGGCTCATGGGGTTGACGAGGAGGAGCGAGGCCACCGACCCGGGGTTGTCCACGACGTACCGCATCGCCACAGGCCCGCCCGCCGACCAGCCGACCAGGTGGACGGGCCGCCCTGCGAGGCCGAGAACCTCGACGAGCGCACGCAGGTCGTCGGAGAAGTCAGCCACGCCCCTGGTCGCGTCGAGGGGCCTCGTCTCCGAATCGCCGAAGCCGCGAAGGTCCGGGGCCAGCCCCCGGTGGCCCGGCAGGGCCGCGAGCGTCTCCTCGAAGAAGCGCCCGCTGGAGGCGTTGCCGTGGACGAACAGGACCGGCGCGCCGTCTTCGGGGCCACCCTCGAGGAGGTGCGTGCGCAGCCTCCCGGTCTCGACCGTCCTCGAAGATACGCCTTCGAGCAGACCTTCCTGTGCCATGGCGCCTCCCTGGGGTGTCTCGCGGACGGATTCCGTTTCCTCCGGGGGCCACTCTACCCGGACGGTCCGCCCGGCGCTACGCGGCCGGTGGGCGCCTGTTGCCGGGACGTTACGCCCGAATGTATCGCGATCCTCGGGATTTGGGGAGTTTAAGAAGGGACCTGTCGGGGTAGGCACGACGGGTAGTGCCTGAAGGCAGTCTTGGAGAAAAAGGGAAAGGACGACGCATGACCGAGCAGAGTGGGCAGGGCGCGAACGCGAGCCCGTTGCAGAGCGACAAGGGCGTTACCAAGATCGGCGACGCGGTGGTCAGCCAGATCGCGGGCATCGCCGCCCAGGAGATAGAGAAGGTCCAGATGGGGGGCGGCGCGAGCGCGGCCGTAGGGGGCTTCCTGCAGAGCGTTACCGGCACCGTGACCGGAAGCTCCAGCGGCGGCGGCAACTTCTCCAAGGGCGTCAGCGTCGAGGTCGGCTCCGAGGAGGCCGCCATAGACCTGACGATGGCAGTAGAGTACGGCCAGTCCATCCCGCAGCTCACCGAGGCGGCCCGCCGCAACGTCATAAACAAGGTCGAGTCGCTCGTGGGCCTGCGCGTGACCGAGGTGAACATCACCGTGAACGACGTGCAGGTGCCCGAAGAGCGCCCGATGCTCGGGCAACAGGAGCAGACCGAGAACATGGCCGAGCGCCAGGAGCAGCGGGCCTAGCGTTCGCGAAGCGAACCGCGCCGTCAGCTGGCAGCACTCAGCTTTCAACACCAATAGCGCCGCCGGGGCGATCGTCGCCCCGGCGGCGCTTGCGCGTGCGTGGGCAACAGACAAATACCATCGCTTCCAAGCGATCTGCTGACGGGATCTGCTGGCGGCTGATAGCACTAAACTAGTCGCATGGCGCATCACGACTTCGTGGAGGGCGTGCGGCGGACGGCCGGCCGGCACGGGATGGACCTCTCGCGCCCGCTCGTCCTCGTCTCAGGCGGGCCCGATTCCGTCGCCCTGTTGCGGGCGATCCTCGAGCTCGGCGGTGACCCGGCCGTCCTCCACGTGGACCACGGCCTGCGCGGGGAGGGGTCCCGGGCCGACGCGGCATTCGTTATGGATCTCTGCGGGACGCTCGGCGTAAGGTGTGAGGTGGAGGTGCTTGACCTCGGGGGGGCGTCGAACCTGCAGGAGCGGGCGCGCGAGGCGCGTTACCGGCTCGCCCGGGAGGTCGCCGGGCGGCTCGGACTCGGCGTCGTCGCGACCGGGCACACGGTCGACGACGTGGCGGAGACCGCGATCCTGAACCTCTCCCGCGGCGCGGGCCTGCGCGGCCTCGCCTCCATACCACCGGCCCGCGACATCCTGGTCCGGCCCCTGATAGACCGCACGCGCCGGGAGGTGCTCCTTTACCTCTCGGATCTTGCCCAGCCATACCGCACGGACCAGACGAACCTCTCGGGGAAGTACGCCCGCAACCGCGTCCGCCTCGAGGTCCTACCCGTCCTAGAAGAGATCCACCCCGGGGCGGCGGCCAACCTGGCCCGCGCCGCATCCCTGGCCCGCGAAGACCTTGAGGCCCTCGAAGCGCTGGCCGACGCCGCGCTCGAAGCGCGGGGCGCCGAGGTGGTCGTATCTCGCGAGACGCTGCTCTCGCTGCCGCCCGCCCTCCGGCGCCACGCCGTGCGCCGGGCATACGCCAGGGTGCTGCCCGGGGCGCCGCCGCCCGAGTTGAGGCACGTCGAGTCGGTGCTCGCGCTGGCCGGGCCGGGGACGAGGTCCCTGGACCTGCCCGGTGGCGTGGTGGCGGTCTGGCGCGGGGGGGAGGAGATCGCCTTCTACGTGCCGGGGGAGGTCCAGCCCGGCGAGAAGGCGTTGCGGGAGGGAGAGGTCGCCTTCGGGGGATGGGTGTTCCTGGTGCGGGAAGTCGGGCGGTACGACGGGCGGGAGGCCGCGCAGCCAGGGGTGGCCTACCTCGACGGTAGCGGTGGGCCTTACCACGTGCGGACGGCGCGAGAGGGGGATATGATCCGGCCGTTGGGCCTCGGAGGAAGGAAGAAGGTGTTCCGGGCGATGATGGACAGGAAGGTTCCCCGGGACCTGAGGCGCCTGACGCCGGTGGTGGTGGGCCGGACGGGCGAGGTGGCCTGGATCCCCTTCGGCGAGCTCGGCGAGGGTTTCGAGGTTGGGGGAGAGACGGGGCGGATACTCAAAGTGGAGGTGTCGAGAAGGCCATGAACATGTCCAGCATGATGCCAGACGTCAAGGCGGTCCTGATCCCCTCCGCAGAGATCCAGGAGAAGGTGCGCGAGTTGGGCACGCTAATCACCGAGGACTACAGGGGCGAGAGGATCCTGCTCGTCGGCATCCTCCGCGGCGCCGTCGTGGTAATGAGCGACCTGATGCGCAACATAGACCTCCCGTGCGAGCTCGACTTCATGGACATAAGCTCATACGGTACCGGCACCTCCTCCAGCGGCGTCGTCCGAATCCTGAAAGACCTCGAAGAGGACGTCACGGACCGCCACGTCCTGATCGTCGAGGACATCGTCGACACAGGCCTCACCCTCTCCTACCTTATCCGCTCCCTGCGCGCCCGCAAACCGGCATCCCTGGAGATCTGCGCCCTGCTCACCAAGCCCTCGAGGCGCAAGGTCGACCTCGACGTCAAGTACCTGGGCTTCGAGGTCCCCGACGAGTTCGTCGTCGGCTACGGCCTGGACTTCGCCGGCGCCTACCGCAACCTACCCGATATCTGCGTGCTGAAGGAGGAAGTGTTCGCGTCTTGAGGTTCTAGGCCCTGAGGCGCGGGGTGGAGCCCGGTTGCGAAGTGGTGCCCGGTAGACGTCTCGGCACGGCCCCCAAAACCTGAAGCCTGGGGCCTCTGTAAACGCGCGGGGTCCTGTTCGGGCGGCAGGTAGTATAATCCGCCTGTCCTAGAGGCATTCAGGGAAGGTATACAGGTTTTGGGCAGAATCCTCAGAAGCGGCGGGCTTCTCTATTTCGTTATCCTAATCGTCTTGGCCGTCGTCCTCGTGAACATGTTGAGCCGGGGCAACCCGGACGTGCGGGAGCTCGACTCCCAGGAGTGGCAGCAGGCCGTCCAGGACGGGCGCCTCGTCACCGACGTCGACAAGACAAGCGAGGACCGGCTCACGGTCCTCGACGAGGACCAGACGGTCAAGGGCCTCGTCAAGCCGACCGGCGGCGGCGAGGCCGTCAACTTCGAGTACTCCTACACGCAGCTCACCGACGTGGCGGGCCAGCTCGACGAGCAGAACGTCGCCTACGACGTAGACCCACAGAACACGGGCTTCTGGCTGACGCTGCTCGGCACGCTCGCGCCCATCCTGCTCATCGTGCTCTTCTTCGTCCTTTTCATGAGCTCCATGCAGGGCGGCGGCAACAGGGTGATGAGCTTCGGCAAGAGCCGGGCCCGCAAGATGACCAAGGACTCGCCCAAGGTCACGTTCTCGGACGTGGCGGGCGCGGAGGAGGCAGTTCAGGAGCTTACCGAGATCAAGGAGTTCCTGGAGAGCCCGCAGAAGTTCCAGAAGCTCGGCGCCAGGATCCCCAAGGGCGCGCTGCTGGTGGGGCCTCCGGGCACGGGCAAGACGCTGCTGGCGCGGGCCGTGGCCGGCGAGGCCGGGGTGCCGTTCTTCAGCATCTCGGGCTCTGACTTCGTCGAGATGTTCGTCGGCGTGGGCGCCTCCAGGGTGAGGGACCTCTTCGAGCAGGCCAAGCAGAACTCGCCGTGCATCATCTTCATGGACGAGATCGACGCCGTCGGCAGGCAGAGGGGCGCGGGCCTGGGCGGCGGGCACGACGAGCGCGAGCAGACCCTCAATCAGCTGCTCGTCGAGATGGACGGCTTCGACTCCAAGAGCGGCATCATCATGCTCGCGGCGACGAACAGGGCCGACATCCTCGACCCGGCGCTCTTGAGGCCGGGGCGGTTCGACCGGCAGATAGTGGTGGACAGGCCAGACCTCCCTGGGCGGGAGCAGATCCTTCGCGTCCACACCCGCGGCAAGCCGCTCGGCCCCGACGTCGAGGTCGGCCTGCTCGCCAGGGGCACGCCGGGCTTCACGGGCGCCGACCTCGCCAACCTCGTCAACGAGGCCGCGCTGCTTGCGGCGCGCCACGACAAGGACCAGATCGAGATGGCCGAGATGGAGGAGGCCATAGACAGGGTGATCGCCGGCCCCGAGAGGAAGACGAGGCTCATCTCCGAGAAGGAGAAGGAGATCACCGCCTTCCACGAGGCCGGGCACGCCGTGGTCGGCGCGCTCCTGCCTGAGGCCGACCCGGTGCACAAGATCTCCATAATCCCGCGCGGTATGGCGCTCGGCGTCACCATGAGCCTGCCGACAGAGGACCGCTTCATGATGAGCCGCGGGGAGCTCATGGCCCAGCTCGCGATGATGCTCGGTGGCCGCGCCGCCGAGAGGATCATCTTCGAGGAGATCACGACCGGCGCCTCCAACGACCTCGAGCGGGTGACGCAGACCGCCCGCCAGATGGTAACCAGGTACGGGATGAGCGAGAAGCTCGGCCCGATGGCGCTAGGGCACCAGCAGGGCCAGGTCTTTATGGGCCGCGACTTCAACAACCAGCCGGACTACTCCGACGAGATCGCTTTCCAGATAGACAAGGAGATCCGGCGCATCGTCGACGAGTCCTACGACACGGCCGAAGACCTCCTCGTCCGCAACCGCGAGCTGGTCAACAAGCTCTCGGCCGACCTTATCGAGTACGAGACCGTGGACGCCAAGCACCTGATGCGCCTGGTCGATGAGTACGCCGTGGACAAGGTCTCCCCGAACGGCGCCCTCCCGGACGCCGACGGCCACGGGCGGAACCGCTTCATGGACTAGCGTGGACCGCGAAACCGCCGCCCAGAGAGCGGCGAGGGCCGGGATCCTGCTAAGGGATTCCGGCCCCGCCCTTTTCGGCATCCTGAACGTTACCCCGGACTCCTTCTCCGACGGCGGCGACTTCCTCGACCCCGAAGCCGCCGCCCGCCACGCCGGGGTCCTCCTCGACGAGGGCGCGGACGTCGTTGACGTGGGCGGCGAGTCAACCCGTCCCGGCTCCGACCCCGTCTCAGAAGAGGAGGAACGTCGCAGGGTCGTCCCCGTCGTGCGGAAGATCCTTGAGGCCAGCCCCGCGGCCCTGGTCTCCGTGGACACCTACCGCGCCGGGACCGCCGAGGCCGCCCTCGACGCAGGGGCCCGCATCGTCAACGACGTCACCGCGTTGCGGGGCGACGCGCGCATGGCCCGGCTCGTCGCCGACGCAGGCTGCCCCGTCGTCCTTATGCACATGCTAGGCGAGCCCAAGACCATGCAAAAAGAGCCCCGCTACGAGGACGTCGCGCGGGAGGTGCGGGATTTCCTCGCGCGGCGGGCCGAGCACGCGAACGCGGCCGGGGTAAGGGAGGAGAACATTATCCTCGACCCGGGCATAGGCTTCGGCAAGACCCCTGAGCACAACCTGACGCTCCTCGCCCGCCTCAACGAGATAGTGGCCCTCGGCTTCCCCGTCCTCGTCGGGGCGTCGCGGAAGCGCTTTCTCGGCGGCATCACCGGCGCGGAGAGGGCGAAGGACCGGGTCTTCGGCACGGTGGCGACCACGGTCCTCGGCTACGAGCGGGGGGCTACGCTCTTCCGGGTCCACGACGTCAGGGCCAACCGCGAAGCCCTCGCCGTCGCCGAGGCCGTCCGTTCTGCCCTCTGACGGGTTAGACTGGACTCCGTAGCGGAGCGAGGGGAGGTCTGGTGCGGATGTCCGAGCGGTTTACCGGACGGGCCAGCAGGGTGGTTGTAGATCCGGGCCACGGGCGCCACACCGCACGGGAAGATCTGACGTCCTGCGTCTCCGCCACCGTCCGCGGATGACCCGCGCTTTCCTGAGCCTGGGAAGCAACCTGGGGGACCGCCTGGGCCACCTGCGGGCCGCCACCCGGGCCCTCGGGCGCGGGCCTTCGGTGGAGGTGCGGCGTGCGTCGAAGGTGTACGAGACGGCCCCGGTCGAGGTCGAGGGGCGCCAGCCGGAGTACCTGAACTGCGTGATCGAGGTTCGGTGCGGCCTGCCTGCGGTCGAGCTGTTGCGCTATTGCCAGGGTGTTGAGGCCGGGCTCGGGCGGGAGCGCAAGGGGGAGAAGGAGCCGCGCACCGTCGACATCGACGTGCTGCTCTTCGGGAATGAGGTCGTCGAGACGCCCGACTTCGGGGTGCCGCACCGGGGGGTGGGCCGCGCCTTCAACCTCGTCGGCCTCGCGGACCTCGACCCCGACCTGTATATTCCGGGCCGCGGCGCGGTGGCGGGCCTGCTGGAGGCCGCCGACCTGACGGGTATCCGGGAGTTCGGGGAGGGCGTGTAGGGTGTTGATGGCGATAGACATCGGGAACACGCAGACGGTGCTCGGCCTTTTCGACGGGGAGGAGACGCTGGGTCAGTGGCGGGTCGCCACGGAGGCGCACCGGACCGCCGACGAGCTTGCGGTCGTCTTCTCTGTCCTGCTCGAGATGCGGGGCCTGCGGTTGGGGCAGGTGGACGCCATGATCGTCTCCAGCGTCGTGCCGGCGCTGACCCGCTCTTACAAGCACCTGGCGGCGGAGGTCTTCGAGGTCCCGTTCTACGGCGTAACCTCCGATATGAAGACCGGGCTGATCAACCGCTACGACGACCCCGGGTCGGTGGGCGCCGACAGGATCGTCAACGCCGTGGCGACAGGCCGCCACTACGGCTTCCCGGCGGTCATCGTGGACATCGGGACGGCCACCACCGTCGAGGCCGTGGACGGCGAGAGCAACTACCTCGGCGGCGCCATCCTCACCGGCCTGAACGTCGCCCTCGAGGCCCTCGTCGCCCGGACCGCGAAGCTCCCTAGCGTCGACCTCGAGCAGGAGCCGCGCAAGGTCATCGCTACCAACACCCCCGACTCGTTGAGGAGCGGCTTCATCTACGGCTACGCCGGGGCCTTGGACGCCCTGATCCGGCGCTGCCGGGAAGAGATGGACGCCGGGGAGACGCGCGTGATCGCCACCGGCGGCCCAGCCGGCGTCGTGGTGCCTTACTGCGAGGAGATACAGGAGTTCGACCCCGACCTGACGCTGAAAGGCCTTCGCATCCTGTACGAGATGAACAGGTAGTCAGCCCGCCCCGGCTAACGCCTCCGCTCGTCAGCCCGGCGCTGCGCGCTTCGCAGCCCCTCGCTCTCAGCCTGTCAGCTTCTTGCCGCGCGAGGCGAACCCGGGTCGCGCGGCGCGCGGCGGTTCGATCGGCGCGAGGCGCTGCGGGTGCGGACAACTTGCTGACCGCTAACAAGCGGAGGCGGAGCGGGCTGAGAGAGGAGCCCGCAGGGCGTAGCGTGCTGAAAGCCTCCACAGTAGGCGTGCCGAAACGCGCGGCGTTTCGCGTTGACACCCTTCTAGGCCGCCCGTATAATCTCGCGGCTTATGGCGGACAGGAACCAAGAACTCGTCACCCCCGAGGGCCTTGAGAAGCTTCAGAAGGAGCTCTCCTACCTCACGGACGTCCGGCGCAAGGAGATAGCGGACCGCATCCGGCAGGCGCGGGAGTTCGGGGACATCTCGGAGAACTCCGAGTACGATGATGCGAAGGCCGAGCAGGGGCTTCTGGAGCGCAGGATCAGCGAGATCCAGCGCCGCGTCCGCAACGCGAAGGTCGTCGATACCTCCCAGGTCGGCACCGACGCGGTGGACCTCGGGACGCGCGTAACTTTACGGGTAGTGGACGGGGGCCAGGAGCGCACCTTCCAGATCGTGGGCGCCAACGAGTCGGACCCGGGGAGCGGCAAGCTCTCCCACGCCTCGCCCGTAGGCCGCGCGGTTCTGAAGCGCAAGGTCGGCGAGAAGGTAACGGTCTCGACCCCGCGCGGCGCCACGGAGTACGAGATCGTCAACGTCGAGGCGGCGAGCTAGCCCCTCGGGCCCCGACGCCCCCCCAATTTTTCGTAAGCTACCCCGAGTGGAGCGACGCATGGGAGATACCGGTATCCCCGTACCCCTTTGGGCCGAGAAGGTGGCAGACGGGCTGGGCGCCGGCCCGCACGTGGTGGTCACCGGCATCAGCCCCTCCGGGAAGATCCACAACCTGCGCGAGGTTCTCGTCGCCGAGGCGGTGGCCAACGCCCTCAAGGCCAGGGGAGAAGAGGTCCGCTTCATCTTCCACGCGGACACGATAGACCCGCTGCGCAAGGTCGCCCCCGGGGTCCCGACGAGCTTCGAGGAGTTTTTCGGCCACAGCCTCTCCCGCGTCCCCGACCCGGAGGGCTGCCACGCCTCCTACGCCGAGCATTTCCTCGTCCCCTTCGAGGAGGCGCTGCGGGAGATGGGCATGGAGATAGAGGTCCTCCGCTCGCACGAGCTCTACGAGGCTGGCGTCTACACGGACGTTACGCGCGAGGCAATCGAGCGCACGGGGGAGCTGCGGAAGATCCTGCAGGAGGCGAGCGGGCGGCGGATGCCCGAGCACTGGTCGCCCTACCTGCCGCGCAGGACGTCTGGGAAACTGACCGGGGCAAGGGTGCTCGAGCATCTGCCCGATCAGCACAGCGTGGTCTTCGTGGACGAGGACGGTTTCGAGGAGACGGCGGACTACTCCAAGGGGGAGGGCAAGCTCGGCTGGAGGGTAGAGCTCGCGGCGCGGTGGAAGGCGCTCGGGGTCACGTTCGAGCCATTCGGCAAGGACCACACGAGCCGGGGGGGCTCCACCGACACCGCGGACAGGATGAGCCGCGAGGTCTTCCACTACCCTATCCCCGGCCGCTTCGAGTACGAGTGGAACTACATAAAGGGCAAGGGCGCCATGAGCTCATCCGGAGGCATAGTCCTCATGCCCGACGAGATGCTCGGGATCATGCCCCCCGACGCCCTGCGGCGGATGTTCCTCGGCCGCGACCCCGCCCGCGCCCTCGAGATGGACCCGGGCGAGGGCTTCCCCCGTTTCATGGACGAGTTCAACGCCGAGCACGGCGGCATCGACGTCCCCTTCAGCCACCTCGCCCTCGTCGCGCAGACCGTCGGCGACGACGTGGACGCGGCGGCGACCATGCTAGAACGCGGCGGGTACGAGGACGCGGCGAGGGACCGCGGGCGGCTAGCGCGGGACCTCGCCTACGCCCGCAACTGGGCCAGGGATTGGGCGCCCGAGTCGACGCGGATAGGCCTGCTCTCCCCGGATGAGTCGCAAGAGGCCGCGGCCGGGCTAGACGAGGAGCAGCGGGTGTACCTTGGCGCCGTGGCGGAGAAGCTCGTGCCCGGGATGGGGGGCGACGAGGTCCAGGACCTCCTCTACTCCACGGCCGTCGGCCGCGGGCTCAAGCCGAAGCGGGCCTTCGCCGCCGTCTACAAGGTGCTTCTCGGAAAGACCAGCGGCCCGAAGGCCGGTCCCTTCGTGGCCGGCCTGCCCCCCGAGGAGGTGAGCCGGAGGTTCGCGCCGTAGGGCTCCCGTGTGAGCCGGGACACCACCAGAGAGGGGGTTCGGGGGTAAGCTCTATGGAGTGCGAAGGAAGGACGGTCGGGACCTGCACGACACCAGGTATAGCGCTAGGAGCGTAAAGTCCCTCGGGCTTCCGTAATTCCCGGGGTATCGCCTGTATACTCTAGGGGCGAAGGCCGGCAAGAGGAGAAAGTCATTTCGAAAGGCGAATTTTAGAGATGTGTAATCTGGAAATCTCAGACCATCGTATACAAGATCAAGCCGTCCATATTCCCTACGCCGTGAAGACCCCTCGGAGCGGAGGAGGATCCCGCTGATGTTCGAACGATTCACGGAGCGGGCGCGTAAGGTCGTGGTGCTCGCGCAGGACGAGGCCCGCCACTTCAACCACAACTACATAGGCACCGAGCACCTGCTCCTCGGCTTGCTTCGGGAAGACGAGGGCGTTGCAGCCCAGGCGCTCTCCTCCCTGAGCGTCACCCTCGATGAGGTGCGCGAGCAGGTCGAGAGCATCGTCGGCTACGGCGAAGAGGGCACCGGCGCCCAGGCGCCGTTCACCCCGCGCTCGAAGAAGGTGCTCGAGCTCGCCCTGCGCGAGGCCCTGCAGCTCGGCCACAACTACATAGGCACCGAGCACATCCTGCTCGGATTGGTGCGCGAGTCCGAGGGTGTCGCCGCGCGCGTGCTCTCCAACCTCGACGTCGACCCCGACAAGGTGAGGCGCGAGGTAGTAAGGCGTCTCGGCGGCGGTCGCGGCAGGAGCCGGGGCGGCGCCGGTGGCGAGGCGGCCGGCGGCGGTCGCGGCGCGGTCGAGGCCAAGCGGCCCAAGACCCGCCAGCTCGACCAGTACGGGCGGAACCTCACAGCCTACGCCGAGGAGGAGAAGCTCGACCCGGTAATCGGGCGGAGCGACGAGATCGCGCGCATCATGCAGATACTCGTCCGCCGCACTAAGAACAACCCCGTGATCATCGGCGAGCCGGGGGTCGGCAAGACCGCCATCGTCGAGGGC
>DATFPF010000142.1:0-4910 GCA_035264945.1 Rubrobacter sp. | reverse complement strand
CCCCTGTTCGTCGCGATCAAGGGCCTGGTGACGGAGGTGGGGGGCCTGATGACGCATGGCGCGGTGATCGCACGGGAGTACGGCTTGCCGGCCGTCGTGGGGGTGGAGCATGCCACCCGGCTGATCCGGGATGGGCAGCGGATCCGCGTGCATGGAACGGACGGGTACGTCGAGATACTGCCCTAGCGGGCCAGCCCGACAGGTAGCCGGGCGGCACGTGGTCGGTCAGCCAGACGCCGTTGGCGGCCTGGTAGAAGGCGTGACCGGACGCCGCGGCGTCCACCGTCAGGATGGCGGGCGCCTCGCGGCGTGCGCGGTCGAGCAGCACCTGGAGGGATGGTCGCAGGCGGACGGGCCGATCGGAACCAAGCCCGCCGAGATAGGGGGAGGTCACCGGGTAGTCGGGAGGAAGCCGGCGAGGCTCTCGAGCGCCTGGCCCAAGCCCATCTCCATCGACGGCACCGCCTCGCGGAAGGCGGCGAGCTCTGCGTCAGAGGCGTCGAGGGGCGTCGAGCGTAAGGCCAGCAGCGTGCCCGGCCGGGGCCGCCGCGAAGGGACATAGCCCGGCCGCAGGGTCCGAGTTATGACAAACTTTCCCACCCGCGCCGAAGAAGGGGGCGGGGCGAGGAGGTGGCACCGTTGGCGCCCCCCTCCGCTGAGCGGAGGGGGGCGCCAGGGCCGGTCGACTGACCGGGTTTACGTCGGATACGTGTTCTACGGGAGGAAGCGCGACACGGCGCTGAAGCGCGTCGACTCGGTAGCCTTCATGGAGAGGATCGTGGTTATGCCGAGTATGGCGCCGGTGACCAGGACGTTGATGTTCCCGAGCTGGTTCACCGACCTCAGGAGGCCGGCGGCCTTCTCAGGCGTCGTCGAGGAGGGGGTGGTGCCGGAGGCGATCGGGACCGCCCCGTCGGGGGCCTGGCCCGCGAGCGACCTGCCCTGGACCACGCTGGCGAGCCCCGTGAGGGCCCCGATGCCGAACAGGATGTCCTTGGCGAGGACGAGGTTCCGCGTCTGCTGGTCTATCTCGTCGCCCGAGAGCCCGAGCCGTCCGGGGAACCAGGTGAGGGCCGCCGTGGCGAAGGACGCCACGTTGATGGCGTTGTAGCGGTTCCACGTCGTGTTCAGGATCTTGCCGCGCTCAGCCTCGGAGTTCAGGGCGCTGAGGCTGGGGTTCAGCGCGGCCTTCCCGAACAATAGGCCCCCGAAGCAGGCGGCAAGCCCCAGGTTGTGGGCCACCCAGGCGAAGGTAGATAGCGTACGCACGATAAATCTCCTTTCGATGTCTACGTAGCCCCTACAGTCCCCCCAAATCGCGTCCCCGAAACCGCCAGCCCCGCGAAGGGGGATCTCCTCCCCGGTTTCCGCGAAAACAACCGCGATGTCCGATGGACAACCGCCATAGAAGATCCGCAGACGAGCCTCGCCGCCGCGTCTTTCGACATCACGCCGGTAGAGAGCTGGCGCCTTTCGGAGAGGCGGGGAGCCCAGCGGCGCCCGTCGTGCTCCCCGCCTTCGAGGGCGCCGAGCACGGTCGCCAGGGGGAGACCGAGCACGAGGCCCTCCACCAGCCCGGCCACCAGCCCGATAACGGCACCCACCATACCGGCCCCGAGCAACAGCCCCGCCAGACCCAGCGGGTCCGCCGCGAAAGCCCCGGGGGGCGCCTCGGGGAACAACGCCCCGTCCAGGGAGAACACCCAGCCCAACATCGCGCCCTCGATCATCCCGCCGACGCACACGGACGCCGCCACGACCCCGTAGCGGCGCCAGAAGCCCCGGCCGGGCAGGTCGAACTTGCGCAGGACGATCCACGAGGTCAGGAGGGCGGCGAGCACCGCCGCGACCGCGGACGGGACGGCCTCCAGCAACGACGACTCGCTCCACCCGCCCAAGCCGCGGAGGCCGCCGACGTCCCACGCGACGACGCCGACGAGGTTGGCCAATCCCACGAAGACGGCGACGCCCGTCACGAACCTGCGCAGCCCCGGCCCCGCCCACGCCGTCCCAGATCATGCGGCCCCTTTCCACAAAAGACCAGACATTCCAGCGCCCGGGTGGATCCCCGACGCAAGCCTCTGCCGGTATCTAACGCCATTGGCCCGGACGCGTAGAAAGGGGGCATCAGAACCCTGCACGTTCGCCACCATTATGGGGTTCGCGGCCGACGATCCGGGCCGCGCGCCCCTCTAGCCGTCTGTCGGAGGGCCTTTGTGGCCGCCTCGACAGATCGGCGCCAGGGTGTAACCATAAGGTCGCACCTACCCAGTTAACCAGCAAGACGGGAGTCATCATGACCAAGACGTGGTTTATAACCGGCGCGTCCAGGGGCTTCGGGCGGGAGTGGGCAGAGGCAGCCCTGGAACGGGGGGACAAGGTCGCCGCCACGGCCCGCAGGCCCGAGACCCTGGAGGCGCTCGCTGACGCCTACGGCGACGCCGTCATGCCGATACAGCTCGACGTTACCGACCGCGACGCCGACTTCGACGCCGTGAAGAGTGCCGCCGACCATTTCGGCCGGCTCGACGTCGTCGTCAACAACGCCGGCTACGGGCACTTCGGCATGATCGAGGAGCTGAGCGAAGACGACGTCCGCGACCAGGTGGAGACCAACCTCTTCGGGGCGTTGTGGGTAACGCAGGCGGCGCTGCCGATCATGCGCGCCCAGGGCTCGGGGCACATAATCCAGGTGTCGAGCATCGGCGGCATCAGCGCGTTCCCGACGGTAGGCGCCTACCACGCGTCGAAGTGGGCGCTGGAGGGCTTCTCGCAGTCGTTGTCCCGGGAGGTCGCGGGCTTCGGCATCCACGTGACGCTGGTCGAGCCCGGCGGGTACTCGACCGACTGGTCCGGCCCCTCGGCGAGGCACAGCGAGCAGAACCCGGCCTACGCCGAGGTCCGCGAGGCGGCCAAGAACCGCCCCTCGGCCTCGAAGCCGGGCGACCCGGCGGCGACCCGCGCGGCGATCCTCAAGGTGGTCGACGCCGACGAGCCGCCGCTGCGGGTCTTCTTCGGCAGGGCGCCGCTCGGGATCGCGACCGAAGACTACGAGTCGCGCCTTGCGACGTGGAACGAGTGGCAGCCCGTCTCCGTCGAGGCCCACGGGGCGTAGCCGGCGGCCCCGCGCGCCGCTTCTGCCGGGCGCCCGCGAACGAAAGAGGCGGACACGTACCTCGTCCGGTGTGTGATCTCGCCGTCGAGGCAACACCGGAGTTCATCGACCGGGCCCGCTCGTGGCGGTAGCGGGTAGGCCCGGGGAACGTCCGCCCGCGCCCCGTCTTCGGCATTTTCGCGGCGTTTCGTCCGGTGAGGGCGGTGGGCCCCGAACCCGCACCGTGAGGTTTTGAGCCCGAAACGGTCCGCGCCGGACCGCTTCGTTGCGTCCCGCTTTGTCGCCGCCCGGCAACGCTCCCACCGTTGCCCCTTCGGATAGTAGATCTCCGGCTGGCCCCTGCGATACCGACTTTCGTCTCTTGTAGCGCCCGCGCAGGGAGAGGGACGCCTCTACCGGCCTCTCCACACCAGACCAACAGCAGGGCGTGGGCCAGCCCGTCTTCGAACAGGGACCTCCTCTACCACCTCCAACGACGTCGCGATCGCGGCCCTCGGTCCACCCCCTCGGCCGTCCCGCAAGCAACGCGTTTCGGCGCGGAACCCCGTACTTAGTTCATCCGAGCTACATAAAGATCCCCACTTCATGCGATGAATAAGGTCTTTGTTCGTAGTGCAATGTTGGTGTGCTTAGAACAGCAGACATAACAGAGGCGTGGGGGCTCACCACGATGAGCCAGGCAACGAGGAGCCGCGGGCTGTATTTGCTCGCCGCCCTGTGCCTCGTCGCCAGCGTTGCACTGTCCGCGCACCTTATGGTATCAGGGAGCGCCGCCGTCACGACCGGCGGAAGCCACCACGCCATAGCCACGACCACGACGGGCAAAGCGCCGCTCGCCTCCGCGTCCAAGGGCCTGCCGACGGACCGTTCGCAGGACCGGCACTCCCGGGGCAGCCAGCAGCCGGCGGGGCTCGAGGAATCCGAGGACGGGCCCGCCAAGAAGCTCGTCTCGGGCTTCGCCGCCCTCTCCCCGGCTTTCGAGGTCTGGACCGAAGAAGTCAGCTGGAAGCCGGAGACCACCGTGGTCCAGGCCGTTTCGGACGATTATCCGCAACTCCGTCAGAGGCCCCCGCCCGCCCGGTAGCGAACGCCCGGCCCGGGGTGGCCGAGAGCGCCACCCCACCTCCCGCACTTAGCGTCCGTCACCACGACGCACCACCCAAAAAGGAGTCGCAAAGAGATGAATTTTGCAGAGAGCCAGATCACCCGCAAGGACCTGTTCAAGCTCGGCCTGCTCGGAAGCGCCGCCCTGATGCTCCCCCTGGAGCGGGGCGCCAAGACCAAGCTCGCCATAAACGACCGCATCCCCGAGAGCCAGCTGCCCAAGCCTTTCCAGGTGGAGTTCGTCACGCCCCTGGTCGCCCAGCCCTTCAGGAGGGACGCCGACACCGACTACTACCAGCTCACCATGAGGCAGTCGCAGGTCCCGATCCTGCCAGGCTTCGGCGCTACCACCATCTACGGCTACAACGGCGTCACCCCTGGGCCGACGATACACGCCACCAAGGGACGCAAGGCGGTCGTCAGGCACATAAACTCCCTGCCGGACGTCTCGTTCTTCAACAACTACAAGCCCTGGACGAGCGTGCACCTGCACGGCTCTGACTCCCTGCCCCAGTACGACGGCTACGCCTCGGACATAACCAACCCCGGCGAGTTCAAGGACTACCACTACCCCAACGACCAGCCCTCGAGGACCCTCTGGTACCACGACCACGGCGTCCACCACACGGCCGAGAACGCCTACATGGGCCTCGCAGCCCAGTACAACCTCCACGACGAGCAGGAGATGGGG
>DATFPF010000141.1:0-19290 GCA_035264945.1 Rubrobacter sp. | reverse complement strand
CCGCCGGCGAAGATCACCAGCCGGCCGCCGTGCGCGTCGCTGAGGCCGAAGAGCTCCTGGCCGGACTGCGTCAACGAGTTGAGCTCTTTGGTCTCGGTCTGGAAGGCGATAGCGGTGTATGCCTTGTTTATGGAGATGTAGATGCTCCCGATAAAGGCGCCGTCCATGCGGACGTGGGACTTGAGGTGCCCCCCCGCGTCAACGACGGCTATGTCCATCGGGCAGCCGATCTCGGCCGCCTTCGCCTCCGCCGCCGCGATGACCCGGCGCGCGTCCTCTAGCGTTACGGTCTCCACTGCTCCTCCTCTCCCCTACCCGCCGTTGCGCCGCGACCAGTGACCCTCGCCCACCTCGGTCTCGGCGAGCTCCAGCGTGGCGGCGTGGCCGGTAAAGTCCACGTGCTTGTTGACGGCGACGAGCGCCTGTGGGCAGCACAGAAAGACGTTAAGCGCCTCGTCGTGGACGAGCCTGTCCAGCTCCTTGCCGAGTTCGCCGAGCTTCTTCGGGTCGGTCTCGACGACGGAGCGGCCCATGAGGTCCTCGAACTCCGGGAGCACGGGCCCGACCCGGAAGGCGCCGCCGGAGTGGAAGTACTCGCGGTGGATCACCGCGGGCGGGTAGCCGGCCGCCAGGTCGAACCAGGCGTGGACAAGCACGTCGAAGGGGACGGGCAGGTTCTTCTCTACGAGCGCCCGCTGCGCCGCCACCAGTTTCTCGTCCGGTATGCTGACCAGCTCCACCTCGATCCCAAGAGCGCTCCTGTAGCTCTCGGCCAGGTACCGGGCCACGGCCTCGACGTCGCCCGTGGTCGCCAGCCTCAATGCCCGTCCCCGGGGCCACCCGGCCTCCTCCAGGAGCCTCTTGGCCTCGTCTGGGTCGTGCGGGTAGGGCTCGAGGTCGTCCGGCGACTCCCAGGAGTAGGGGGGCGCCATCGCGGCGACCGGGTGGGCGTACCCGAAAAAGACCTCCCGGATCAGGCGCCCGCGGTCAACGGCGAGGTTGAGCGCCTTGCGTACCCTTACGTCGTCGAAGGGGGCCGCGTTGCGGTTTATGAGGCCCGAGACCACGCGCATGGCGTCGATGGCGACGAGGTTCGCGTGCTCGGAGCCCTCAACCCTGGCGGCGTCGGCAGGGGAGACCTCGGTGACTATGTCGATATCGCCCTCCGTGTCGCAGACGAGGTCGAGGGCCTCGGCATGGTCGATATCGTTGCGGAAGACCACCTTCTCAAGTCGCGGCCCGCGCTCCCTGTTCCAGTGGTCCGTGTTCGCTTCGAGTACCACCCTGTCGCTGCGCGGCAGGTTGGTGGGCAGCCAGGTGCAGGTAAAAGGATCGGCGTCGATTATGGCGATCTCGGCCTCCCAGGAGGAGAAGCCCTCGACGAGGGTGAACGGTCCCGAGCCCCACGGGCCCGGAGCGTCGATGGCTCACCAGTGCCCTTCGCCTGTGCCGTACTTCCTGTACCCGAACCCCTCCTCCTCCCAGAAGCGGGTGCTCGCGATGTGGAACCCCCGGAACTTCGCGAGCGCCAGCCCGTCGGGCTCGGGGAACTCGAAGCGCGCGGTGTAATCGTCTGGACACTCTACCCGGGTGTCCGGGTGGAAGTTCAGGTACGTACCCGGCGGGTGGGGGGCCTTCCACTTCTGGACCTCCTCGAAAGCCCGCTTGATGCTGTGGGCCGTCAGCGGCTCGCCGTCCTGGAAGCGCACCCCCTCCCTTACCTTGACGACGAGGGTATTGCCCTCCCACCGGGAGTCCTCCATGCACGCCCCGACTATGTTGCCCCGCTCGTCCGTGCGGACCGGCTCCTCCATCGTGTTCCAGGTGATGAACAGCCAGTTCAGAGGGTGCGGGTCCACCACATGGACGGTGCCAACCGGCGTTCGGGCGCCCCCTTCGGCGACGGGCTGCCGCGCTACCTGACCAGTCATGCTTGCTTCCTTTCCCAAAGGATCAACGGGTACAAGGTTAGCAGCGGCCCCGCCCCGCGCAACCGTCACGTCCGGGTGTCGGCGGCGACGTGCTACCCTGAACCGGGGCACTACCCGAGGAGGAACCGCACGAAAAGACCCGCGACCGTCCGGACGGCCGCGCTCGCCGGCGCCGTCGGACCCCCGCTCTTGGCGGCAGTCCTCGCGGCGCTCACGGCGCTCCAGTACGACTTCATGCTCGGCATGGGCTGGAGGCCTGTTCAAGACCCGGCCGGAGCCTGGCCGAGCGGGCTCGCCCTCGGCCCCTACGGGTGGATAATGGACCTCGGGTTCGTCTTCTCCGGCGTCCTGCTCGTCGTCTTCGCCCTCGGGCTCCACCGTGCGATGCCCCCGGGCTCGAAGACAGGACCGGCCCTGCTCTCCCTCTCCGGCGTCGCAATGGCGCTCCTGGCCTTCGAGACGGACCCAATCCGCCGCACAGGGCCACGCTCGTGGCACGGCCTCGTCCACGACGCCGCCTTCGTGGTATTCGCCATCGCCCTGCTGCTCGCGCAGCTTGCACTCTGGCGCCGCACGCGGGGAGATCCGAGGTGGCGCTGCCACGCCCGCTATACCCTCGCGACCGCCATCGTCTGCGCGGCCTGCCTCGTCTTACCGGGCGTCGCCTACTACCTGTTCCTCGCCGCCGCGCTTGCCTGGATCGAGGCGACGGCCCTCAAGCTCAGGGCCCGCTACCGCCCGCCCGGGTGACGACCTCTCCCAAGGACCAGCGCGTATAATCCCCCGGATCATGGGACGTGAAGGCTAGCGTGCTCGCCGACTACGGCGCCGGTGAGAGGGGCGCGCGGGAGGCAGCCCGCCGGGGCGCCTCGGTGGTCGTCGTCGACACCTACAGGGCGAGCACCACGATCGCCGTGCTGGTCAACCACGGGGCGCGGGTCGTGCCGGTTGCCTCGATAGAGGAGGCGGAGAGATACCCCGCCGACTTCCGCATCGGGGAGCGGGGCAGCGCCAAGGTGCAGGGCTTCGACTTCGGCAACTCCCCGACGGAGGTGGAAGAAGCGCGAATCCCCGAAGGTTCCACCGTTGTCCTCTCCTCCACCAACGGAACCAGGGTCATAGAGGCCGCCCACGGCGCCCCGGCCATCCACATCGGGGCCTTCGTCAACGCGGGGGCCGTCGCCGAAGAGCTGCTGCGCAACGCGACGGCCGACTCCCGCGTCGTGGTCGTCGGCTGCGGGTGGCGGGGACGCCGCTCCTCAGAAGACGAGGCGGCGGCCGGCGAGATCCTCGGCCACCTCCACGAGGGCGGGGCGGACCTTGAAGAACGCGCCGAGAGGATAGTAAGGGAGCACCGCGAACGCCCGAAAAAGGCGCTCCTGGACAACACCGCCGCCCGCAGGCTCAAGCGCCTAGGCTACGAGAGGGACCTCGACTTCTGCCTGGCACCAGACACCGTCCACGTCGTTCCCCGGCTGGTAGACGGGGCTTTCGTATAGCGCGAAGGCCTCCACAGTTAGGTAACAACTGCTGGGTGTCAGGACTCTTTCAGTCGCGAGATGGTTTCGTGTGACGCATGATCATTGATTTGGCGTGGTCACCAACGCTCGCAAATGATCGTGAAGTGCATCGTCGGTTTTCTCCACTAACTTAACTACATGTGTCATGAAATCTTTGTCCATATTTTTGTGCACCACTTGGTCGTGCTTCGTACGGTGGGCTATGTTTCCTCTGATAATCACGTACTCGTCGAGTTTAATTCGAGCCTGCTCAGTAGACATATCCGCCCAAGACCAGTTTCTAGTTACATCACGTAAGCCAAGCAGTTCACAGAACAGCGTGCTTACCTGCTGTGACTTAGGCGTATTGAAATTCTTGAGCCGCTTTTCGAGAACCTTGTCACGATAATCCCAAAGCACTCTCTTCCAGCCAGACTCTGCCAACTTCCATATATCTCGTTCGTCTTTCGAAGCTCGCAACTCATCTGCCGCCAACGCTCTGACTTTTGCAGGAATGACATCTGGAGTGGTCGCGAATCGAAGCAACTGATCGAAAGCTTCTTTAGCCGAATCCTCAACATAAGATTCCCAACACGCCGACACAAAGACAACTACGGCACGGTTCAGAACGTCCGCACGGCGCCTTCTACCTTTGCCCTTGCCCACAACCTCAGCATGGATGCACAACATGAGGATGTCTTTCCTACTCTGTTCAAACGCTACGCTTGCCTGTGACGCCATGCTTCAGTTCGTCCTTTGCGTTAACGGTACGCGCAACTAGTTACGTTACCTCCACCATAAACAGCGGCGGGATGTGCATGTAGGTGATGCTCGGGCTGCTGCCTACGATGGGTTGGGCGACCTGGAGGGCATCGGCTACGGTGTCGGCGCGTTTGTAGCCCATACGAGAGGTGGTGTGAGGGTCGCCGCCGACGAAGACGACACCGCCGAGGTGGTCGAGGGCGTGTGCGCCCCACTGCCAGGTCGTGAAGGGGTGGAAGCCGTGGTAGGCGTGGGCGGAGCGGTAGAGGGTCCGGTACCAGGGGTCCAAGGCGTACTTGTCCTGGAACCTCCTCTCCCCCTCGTGCGGATCGGTGGTCGCCGCTATTACCTCGTCGAAGTAGGGACGGTAGCTCGGGTGGTAGTCGTCGTCCCACTCGTCCCGGACGGGGTGGGTGGCGATAATGACGCCGCCCTCGCGGACTAGCGGCTTGCCTTTATAGAGGTTGAAGAGGTAGCCGAGGACGTAGTTGTGGACCAGGATCGGGTTCATGATGGAGTTCACGTTGTACGGCCCGATGTACGGCACGCCGAGGAGGAGCACGTCGGCCTGGCCCTCCACGGGGACGAGCTGCTGGCGGTACACGTGTTCGAGGGTCTCGGCGTGTACGGGTTCGGTCGCGCCGGCCTGAACGCTGGTCATGCGGTGCGATGCGACGATGGACTGGAAGACCTTGCGGGCCGCCCTCCGGGGCATCACCCGCGTCGCCCGGTGGTTGGCGAGAAAGTTTGCCTTCGTGACGGGGCCCCACTCGTGCTCGGGCTTTGCCATAAAGTCGAAGACGGGCGGGAAGGCGGCGTTGTTGAGGGTGGTCTCGATGTGGAAGACCTTTATGGCGTTGTCCAGGATCTCCCCCATCCTGTTTATGGAGCCGTGCATAGCCGAGTTGGGCGGGTCCATGAGGGAGCGGGTGTTCCTGAGCGTCTCCGCGTTGTGGTGGTGGCGGATGGAGGAGTAGGGGGAGATGCCGGTGTGGACGGACTTGTGCCCCCCGTTCATGGCGACGAGGTTTATGTTCACGTAGACGACGAGGTCGCTCTCGGCGGCCCGGCGGCTGATGCGTACCTCCTCCCCACGCTCCGTGTGCCCGATGACCGTGTTCCCCTCTTCGTCCTCTGCGTCGTAGTTGTAGAGCCGGTCGGGGTAGAAGGAGGACATGATCCTCTTGCCCAGGGCCCACCTGAGCTCCTTCTCCGTCATGCGCCGGTGCAGCCCGAGGGCCGCGATGAGGTGGATGTCCTCCACGCCCTTCGCGTAAGCCTTCTCGAGCACCTTCTCTACGACGAGCTGGCGGTTGTCCGGCGGCCTCATCGGCGGCAGGGGGCAGGAGACGTCGTCGAAGACGATCGTAAGCTTCATGCCGGGATGGAGTAGCTCGTGCAGCGGCTCCATCCCCATCGGCTCGAGCAGCGCCCGCTCGATGGCGACGTTAGGGTCGGGGAGCGGGTCCACGGGCCCTGGGGGGTAGATCACACGCGTCCCCTCCGGCAGCTTCTCGTAGTGGAAGCCGTCCCCCGCGTTGAACATCATCGGCGGGCTGGACTTCTCTAGTATCGTGGCGAATCCGGGTCGGGTCATCGGGCTCCCTTTGGTCGCTTAGCTCTCGGCTTTCAGCGGTCAGCTATCAGCTTTGTTCGCGCCGTAACCGGACGTTGTTTTACGACACTTCTCATACGGCGGTTCCTTGTAGGGGTGTCCGCCCAGCCGCAGAACACGGTTTCATGCGCCAGGACGGTCACTCACGGCCCTGGCTGACAGCTGACGGCTGACCGCTGAAAGCTCTAAAATCGAAGACCACCTTCACGTGGCCGTCTCGCCCGGACGAGCGGGCTGCGGCTATGGCCTCCCTGTACTCTTCCAGCCCGAAGCGGGGGCCGACCATGGTGTCTAGCTTTATCTGCGGCGCTATCTCCATCGCGAGGGCGAAGCTGCTGGTCCGCTGCCCGCGATGCTCCTCCGTCCCGTAGGCGTAGGCGCCGGAGAAGGCGAGTTCTTTGTGCCAGAGCGCTGTGAGATCCAGGCTGCTCCTGGCGCCGGGCATCCCGACGAGGAGGACCTCGCCGCCTGGCTTCGCGAGGCGGAGGGCGTCCTCCATCGTGCCAGGGGAGCCCACGCACTCGAGTACCTGCTCTGCGCCGCCAAGGACTACCGGCTTGCCTAGCTCCGGCTTTGTGGCCTCCGTGCCGAGAAGCCCGGGGAGCGTCGTGTACGTATCCTTGGGGTGGACTACCTCGTCGGCGCCGAGGCGCAGGGCCTCCTCGCGCTGGCGCTCGTGCTTGGCGACGCAGACTATGCGGCCCGCGTCCGTGAGGCGGCGGAGGGCGGCGACGGTGAAGAGGCCGATGTTCCCGGCCCCGATCACGAGCGTCGTGTCTTCGGGACCGGGGCTCGCCTTGAGCGCGGCGTGGACGGCGCAGGCGAGCGGCTCCAGCGCCACGGCGGCCTCGTCGGAGAGGTCCTCGGGCACGCGGTGGAGCTGGGTCGGGTGGGCGACGAGGGAACCTTGGGTCCAGCCGCCGCCCGTGTCGTGGCAGAAGCCGGTCTGGATGCCGGGGCTTACGGTCCCCCCCGCCACGTTCAGGCACAGGGCGTACCGGCCCGACGCGCAGTACGTGCAAGGCGGGTCGATGCCCCTGGCTGCGCAACCGAGGGCCGGCTCGAGTACCACGCGCTCCCCTGCGCGGAAGCCGGAGTTGTCTTCGGTTACGACGCCGACGACCTCGTGGCCCATCACGAACGGCGGGCTCGTTATTGGGGAGAAATAAGGCGAGTTGTCCGCGGAAAGGGTCCCCAGATCGGAGCCGCAGATGCCGGAGAGTAGCGGCTTCACGCGGACCCACTCAGGGGTGGGGAGCGGAGGCTCCGGCGCGTCCTCCAGTTGCAGGGGGGAGAACCGGCCCGTCTCCAGGTTCTTTATCCTCTTCGCCCCGGCGCGCATGAGGAGGTAGCGGGGGACGGACTTGCGGTAGACGAGGGAGGGCATCCTAGATCTTCTTGGCGACGCGGTCCTTGCCCCAGTCCCTGACGTCCCACCCCCGCCCCTCGGCCGCAGCCCTGAGCCTCCTGTCCGGGTTCACCGCGACGGGATGCCCTACGGCCTCGAGCATCGGCAGGTCCGAGATCGCGTCCGCGTAGGCGTAGGACCGCGAGAGGTCCACGTTGCGCTTCCTGGCGAACGAGGCGAGCATCCTGGCCCGCGCGTCCCCGGCGACCGGCGAGCCCGAGAGCTCCCCTGTGTAGGTCCCGTTCTCCTGGGCGAGCGTCGAGCAGAGCACGTCGTCCGCGAGGTCCTCCATCGGCTCGAGCAAAAAGTCTAAAGCGCCGGAGAGGAGGACGACGCGGTGCCCGAGCGCCTTGTGCTCGCGCAGCCGGTCCAGGGCGTCGGGGAAGATGCGGTCCAGGGTAAACCCGGCGAAGCTCTCCTTACCGAGATGCTTCGCCCGATCCGGCTTCCAGCCGGCGTAGTTCTTGTAGAAGACGCGGTTGAAGTGGGCGCGGCTCACCTTGTCCAGGCCCCAGTAGTACGGGATCTTGGTGAGGAAAGCCGCGAGCCACAGCGGACGCAACGGCGCCGGCAGCTCCTGCATCCTGAGCCACGCATAGTAGGAGACGACGTTCGAGCCGACGAGCGTGCCGTCCACGTCGAAGATGGCCGCCACCTCCCCGGGCTTCTCTTCGACCTTCCGGCGCCTCTTCCGGTTCGGCCTGGTAGTGAGCGCCGGCAAATGCGTCCCGTGCAGCCACTCCCGCCACCGGACCTCCGTGATGTCGAACGGGAAGGTCTCCCTGTCTTCGGGCTCGAGCCCTTCGTACAGGGCCTTCGTCCTGTCGGTCGAGAAGACGGCGTACATGTTGGCGTAGGCGCCGTATATGCGGCTGTAGTAGAGGCTCATGCGGGCCCGCTTCTCGGCCCTGGCCATCCTCTGGCGGGCGTCGGAGACCATGTGCCCGTCCGGAAGCCTCGCGGCCACCTGGCCGCCGACCTTGAGCGCCGCCAGCTGCGCCCTGAGCGCCAGCTCGACCTTCTTGCGCCCCGGGAAGCTCCACTCGGGCACCTGGACCGGGCGCCCGCCCGAGTCGCGCAGGGGGTTCTCGACGAAGTAGTCGCGTACGTGGTCGTAGAGGTCGCGGTAGCGTAAAGGGTTGCGCTGGCCGGAGGCGACGTGGAAGACCTCGGGCGTCTCGGGGCGGTGGGTTCCGGCTGCGAGGATGGCGTTCACGACGTGGTCCACGGGGACGATGTCGACGAGGGTCTCGGGGTCGCCGGGGAACTCGCGCAGGAGGCCCTTCGCGTAGGCCATTATTATGGGGTCTGCCATGCGGGAGCCCTGGATCCAACCTGGGTAGGGCTCCCTGAAGCTGCTCTCTATGATGGCCGGACGCAGGATCACGAGCGGCGACTCCCCCCGCTCGGCCACCACGGTCCGCTCCGCCAGGGATTTGGTGAACGTGTAGACGTCGTTCCACCCGAGCTCCCGCGCCCGCTCGGTCCCCCGCTCGACGAGGCGCTCGCGCATCCAGGCCCGCCTTAGCTGGTCGACCCGCCCTGCGACCTCCTCTTCCTCCCCAACCATCCCTAGCTCGTTTCGGGCCTCCGTCTCGAAGCGCCTGAGCAGGCCCCTCTCCTGGGAGGCCTTCTCCACCTCGGCGACCACGGCCTCGAGGCCCAGTATCTCCTCGCGCGCGTCCAGGACCGTGCCGTTGGGCGTCGTCTCGCCCGGCGGCTCCTCCGGGGCGTCTCCCCTTATGTTCCCGGCCACGTACGCGGTCGAGATGTGCATGAAGAGAGGCCTCTTCGACCACCCGCGGGCGAGCTTGAGCAGCCCGACCGTGCCCCTCACGTTCGAGTCGACGGCGGCGTCCAGCGGCGCGTCGAAGACGACGGAGGCGGCCGAGTGCACGACGACGTCAACGTTCTCGGAGAGCTCCCCGAGGTCCCCCTCGCCGAGGCCGAGGGAGGGCGCGTGCACGTCCCCCTCGAGCACCCTCACCTTCTCCGTGACGCGCCCGTCGAATTCCTCGCCCAGCTCCTCGCGCAGCCTGCGGAAGGCCGCGGAGCCGAGCATGTCCTTGCGGAAGCGCTCGTCGGCGCCCTTGTCCTTGGAGGGGCGGACGACGAGGTAGAGGCGGCCGAGCTCCGGGAGTGAGCGCAGGATCTTCTCCACGAGCGCCGTGCCTAGGAAGCCGGTCCCGCCGGTCAGGAGTATCGTCTTGTCCCTGTACGCTTCCGCCAGCACCTATTCCTCCGCCTTCTGTCCGACCTTGCGTTCTGTGCCCTCGATCAGGGCCCGCGCGTTCTCCTTGTGCCGGTAGAGCACGAGGGCCCCGCCCACCACCGTGTAGAGCACGTAAGGTAGCGGCTGTCCCGTCAGCACGAACGCGAACGGGCTTACCAGCATAACCGCGATGGCGCCAAGCGAAGTGTAGCGGCTGAGCAGCACGACGGCCCACCAGAAGGCGAAGAGCTCGAGCCCTACCAGCGGCGCAAGACCTATGGACGTCCCCGCCCCCGTCGCCACCGCCTTCCCGCCCCTGAACCGCAGGTAGACGGGCCAGCAATGCCCGACGAGCGCCGCAAGCGCCACGGCGGCGTGCAGCCACGTGCTCTCGACGAGCACCTTCGCCAGCACCACGGGGACGAACCCCTTGAGCATGTCCCCGAAGAGCGTGAGGACCGCGGCCCACTTCCCCGCAGCCCGCAGGACGTTCGCCGTCCCTATGTTGCCGCTGCCGACCTCGCGCACGTCCACGCCGAAGGCGCGCCCGACAACGTAACCGACCGGCACAGCCCCCAGGAGATAACCGAAAAGCACTAGCATAATCCCCACCATGGCGGGCCAAGTATAGCGGAAGGACGAACCCCCGACCGTCCCCCCGCGGGCACCGGTCAGGCCCCTGCCGGGCGCACGAAACAGGGCAGGCTGAGACCCCGCCCCGCGGTTTCGGGTTAACATGAACCGATGGCTCCCCGCATCACTATCCGTCCCATGAAGCCGGAAGACGCGGAGGCCGTCTACCGCACAGCCAGCACCGCGCTCTTCGAGTCGCCCGAGGACCAGGAGACGCTGCGCCGCCGGACGCCTGAGGAGGTTGAGAACCGCACGGCCCGGTACGGGCACCTGCTCCGCCACGACCCGGAAGGGGCGTGGGTGGCAGAGGCCGACGGGAGCGTCTCGGGCGTGGCGCTCGCGCTCGTGCGCGAGCGGGTCTGGGTGCTCTCCCTCTTCGCCGTGGACGCCGCCCACCGCAACACGGGCCTCGGCGTACAACTTCTCGGGCGCGCCCTCGCCTACGCGAAAGGGTGCAAGGGGGCCATGATCGCCTCATCCCAGCACCCGGCCGCGATGCGCAGCTACTCCCGCGCCGGCTTCGACCTCCACCCCACCCTCTCCGCCTCCGGCCCCGTGCGCCGCGAGTCCATCCCCGCCGGCCTCGCCGTCCGCGAAGGGGCCGAACAGGACCTCGAGCTCGCGGCCGAGGTGGACCGGGAGGTCCGCGGCGCCGCCCACGGCCCCGACCTCGAACGCATGCTCCAGACCGACTGCCGCCTCCTCGTCGCCGAGGGTCCGGCAGGAAGGGGCTACGTCGCGGAGTGGAACGGCTCCCCGGCGGTACTCGCCGCCACAAGGCCGAAATTAGCGCGGGACCTCCTATGGGCCTGCCTGGAGAGGACCCCGCCGGGCGAGAAGGCCGACGTCGACTGGATCACGGGCAGTCAGAACTGGGCCGTCGCCGTCTCGCTCGATGCCGGCCTCTCCCTCTCCCCCGCAGGCCCCATCTGCACCAGGGGAGATCTCGGCCCCCTGACGCCGTACCTGCCGAGCGGACCGTTTCTGTAGGCTTCAGGTTCGAGGTTTCAGGTTGTAGAGATGGCACCGTCCACCGAACCGCGACGCGCATCGCAAAGCATGGTCTTCAAAAGCGCGTACGCCCGCACCGCGGGCAGTACGGGCACAACCGCTTGTCGAGCCCCAGGGAAGCTGGCAAGCTGAAAGCGAGGCCTGCTTCGCAGGCCGAAGCGTGCTGAGAGCGGAGGCCGAAGGCCGTAGTGCGCTGACGGGGCCCGCCTACGGTGGGCCGCTACAGCCACATCCCGCGGCTGCGGGCGACCTCCAGGGCCATCTGTATGGCGCGGGCCTTGTTGCGGGTCTCCTCGTACTCAAGGGAGGGGACCGAGTCGGCGACGACGCCGCCGCCGGCCTGGAAGTACACCCTCCCGTCTTTGAGGAGGGCGGTGCGCAGGGTTATGCAGGTGTCGAGGCGGCCGTCTATCCCGTAGTAGCCTGTGGCGCCGGCGTAGGGGCCGCGTCGGGTTGGTTCTAGCTCGTCTATGATCTCCATCGCCCTTACCTTGGGCGCCCCCGAGACGGTCCCCGCGGGGAACGCCGCCGCCAGCGCGTCGAGCGCGGTGAGGCCCTCCTCCAGGTCCCCCTCCACGGTCGAGACGATGTGCATGACGTGGGAGTAGCGCTCGACCTCCATGAAACCGGCGAGCTCCACGGACCCCACCTCGCTCACCCGCCCGAGGTCGTTCCGGCCGAGGTCGACGAGCATCACGTGCTCGGCCCGCTCCTTCTCGTCGGCGAGCAGCTCTTCGGCGAGTGCTGCGTCCTCTTCTGGCGTCCCGCCCCTCGGGCGGGTGCCGGCGACCGGGCGGGTCATCACCCTCCTGCCCTCGACGCGCACCAGCGGCTCGGGGGAGGCCCCGACGAGCGTGAGGTCCCCAATCTTCAGGTACGTCATGTAGGGCGAGGGGTTGACGGTCCGCAGGCCCCTGTAGAGCAGGAGCGGGTCGAGCTCCCCCACCCCGGCAGAGAACCGCTGCGAAGGCACAACCTGGAAGGCGTCTCCGGCCCGGATGTACTCCTTGGCCCTCTCGACGGCCTCCTCGTAGCCCTCCTTCGTGAAGTTCGACGAGACGTCGGGGGGACCGCCGCCGAAGCCGGGCGTCCGCCGGGTGAGAGGTGCCGCGAGGCGCTCGGCCACGCGCCTCACGTCGTCGGCGGCCCGACGGTAGGCCGCCGTGAAGCCCTCACCCTCGACGTCGCGCAGGCCCGCCGCGTCGACGAGGGAGACGACGAGGACCTTGTGCCTCAGGTGGTCGAAGACGACGAGGGTGTCGGTGACGGCGAACATGGCCTCCGGGACGCCGAGGTCGTCGGGCGGGGCTAGCTTCGCTGGGAGCTTCTCGAGGTAGCGGACGGCGTCGTAGGAGAAGAAGCCGACCGCGCCGCCGACGAAGGCGGGGAGGTTCGGCAGGGGCGCCACGCTCTTCTGGCCCACGATCTCGGCGAGCCCCCGAAACGGGTCGGCCGCGGGCACCTCGCGCACCCCGTCCGAGTCCACGACGGTAAAGACGCCGTTCCTGTAGGAGAGCGTGCGCTTCGGGTCGAAGCCCAGGAAGGAGTAGCGGCCGAACCGCTCGGCGGCCTCGGCGCTCTCGAGCAGGAAGACCGTGTCCTCCTCGGCGAACCTCAAGACCGCGGAGATCGGGGTCTCCAGGTCCCCTATGAACTCAGCGTAGAGCGGGACCACGTCGTAGGAGCGGGCGAGCTTTCTCGCCTCGCCCACCGAGGGCGTAAGGTTCATGCTAGCCGCGCCGATCACGCAAGACCCCCGCCACCTTCTCCGTCCCCACACCCCGCTCTTCGAGCAGCACGAGCATGTGGTAGACGAGGTCGGCCGTCTCCTCGGCCAACCTGTCATCCCGCAGCGCCGCGATGACGACCTCCACAGCCTCCTCCCCCACCTTCTGGGCGACCCTCTCTGGGCCGCGCCGGATCAAGCCGGCCGTGTACGACTCCTGCGGCATCTCGGCGTGCCGCTGGGCTATGGTCCCGGCGAGCCGGTCGACCATCGTCCCGAGGGTCACACCGTCGGCCCTCTCGGCCGCCAGCCCGACGCCCTCCCCTGCCATGGTCCGGAAGAAGCAGGAGCTCTCGCCCGTGTGGCAGGCCGGTCCCCGCGGCTCGACCTTGTAGAGGAGCGCGTCGCCGTCGCAGTCCAGGCGCACCTCGACGACCCGCTGCGTGTTGCCGCTCGTCTCGCCCTTGCGCCACAGCTCCCCGCGGGACCGCGAGTAGAAGTGGGCCTCGCCGGTGGCTAGCGTCTTCTCGACGGCCTCCCGGTTGGCGTAGGCGAGCGTCAGCACGTCGCCCGTGGCCGCATCCTGGGCCACGACGGGCACGAGGCCGCCCTCGTCGAAGCGGACCTTCTCGACGGCCGTCACGCGCCCACCGGCTCCCCGAAGGAGATCTCCGCGGCCGGGACGACCTCGGCGAAGCCGTTGCCCATCACCTCGTTGTGGTGCGAGATCACCTTTGCCGCCGAGAGGTGCTCGCTGTCCCACGTGCCGTGCGCGTCCGACGCGAGGGTGACGTCGTAGCCGAGGGCGAAGGCCCGCCGGCAGGTGGTGTCAACGCAGTACTCCGTCTGCATCCCGGCAAGGACCAGGCGCCCTATCCCCCGCGACTCCAACTCGTCTCCGAGGGTGGTGCGCAGGAAGGAGTCAGGCGTCTCCTTGTCCACGACCGGCTCCCCGTCGGCAGGCGAGAGGCGGGGGTGGATCTCCCACCCTTTCGTGCCCCTCCCCAGCGGCTCCCCTGGGGCGTCGCCGTGGCGGACGTGGATCACCGCCACCCCCGCCTCTCGCGCCTTCTGGATCAGGCCCTCAACGTTCCGCAGCAGGCGCTCCCCGTCGGGGACCGGCGGCAGGCCGGGCGTCTCGAACATCCCCACCTGCGTGTCGATAACCACGAGGGCCGTCTTATCTCCCACCCCGCACCTCCGCTTCCGTCGTCCTTACCGGCACACCGGCCTCCGCCATCCGCCGCTTGACCTCAGCGATGCTGTACTCCCCGAAGTGGAAGATGCTCGCCGCCAGCACCGCCCCTGCCCCCGCCCGCACGGCCGAGACCATGTGCTCTGGCCCGCCCGCCCCGCCGGAGGCGACTATAGGCACGCCCGTCCTCTCCGCCACGGCCGAGATTAGGTCGAGGTCGTAGCCGCTCTCGGTGCCGTCTGCGTCCATGCTGTTCAGCACGAACTCCCCGGCCCCCCGCCTCTCCCCCTCGACGAGCCAGTCTACGGCATCCATCCCCGTGTTCACGCGACCGCCGTTGAGGTATACCTCCCAGCCAGGCCCGCCCTCTCTGCGTTTCACGTCGACGCTCAGGACGACGCACTGGGCTCCGAAGCGCTCGGCGCCGGCGTCTATGAGGCCAGGGTCCTGCACGGCCGCGCTGTTGACGGAGACCTTGTCCGCCCCAGCCCGGAGCATCGCCCGCATGTCGTCGGCCGTCCTCACCCCCCCGCCGATGGTGTAGGGCACGAAGACCTCCTCGGCGGCGGCCCGGGCCAAGGCGCTCGCCGTCTCGCGCCGTTCGTGGGAGGCGGTGATGTCGTAGAAGACGATCTCGTCAGCCCCCTCCCTGTCGTAGAGCGCGGCGAGCTCCACCGGGTCCCCGGCGTCCCTCAGGTTCTTGAAGTTCGTCCCCTTGACTACCCTCCCCGCGTCCACGTCCAGGCAGGGGATGATCCGCACCTTCAGCCCCACGGCATTACCTCTATCCTCTCCATACTCTCACTCCGTCGCACATTCAGAGGTTAAGGCACCCCGGCACGCGTTGCCACCAACAGAGATCTGACCGCTGAAAGCTGACAGCCGACGGCTCTAAACGTACGGAACCCCGGCGGCCCGCGCCTCCTCGGCGATCCGGTCGCGCAGGGCATCCTTCGCCGGCAGCAGCACGGAGCCCTCGGTCCCGGCCCCGACGACCATCGAGCCGTCCCGGCCCCGCCAGTGGCGGTGGACGGTGTAGGATGCGAGCGTGCCCTCCACGAGCGCCAGCACGCGGTCAAGCTCGGCGTGGGACATCGAGGCCGCCACCTCAAGCTTGGAGACGTCTATGTTCTCCTCTGCCGTAAGGTCGGCCGAAAGGTTGCCGGTCCTCAGGCGCAGACCCGGCGTGTCCCACAGGATCTCGATGGCGCCCCGGACCGCCGCGGCCCTGCCCTCCTTGTTCCCCTTGCGCGGCTTGGGGTCCTGCATGCCCCGCAGCGCCGCCGCCAGGTCCCCGTCGCCCCCCGAGCGCTCCAGGGAGAGGACCTTCAGGGCCGCCGCCGAGTCAACCTCGACCACCACCCTCTGCCCCCTCTGCCGCGGGAACGGGTAGTCCGTGTACTCGATGCCGATGCCCTCGAGCTCCGCCAGCAGGTCCTCCGCAAGCGGAGCATCGCCGAACATCTTGCGGCTGGCCGAGTAGGCAGGCAGCGCCAGCTTGGAGAGGATGCGTTCTATCCTGCGCGTCCCCCGCTCGTTCGGGATGGAGAGCGGCGCGTCCACCCCGACTATTACCCCCCGCCGCTCCTCCCCGTAGGCCTCGATGGCCCCGCGCAGCTCCTCCGGGGTGCCGGCGAAGGAGTTGGCGATGATGCTCCCCCGCTCGTCCATGACCACTAGGCACGACTCTTTCTCCCGCGCCTCGCCAGGCCTCCACGCCAGCGCGCAACCGACGAACCTCAAGCTTCCTCCCTCCCGGCTGCCTCGACGACCCGCGCGACCTCCGCGCAGACCTCCCGGCACACCGCCTCGTCCTCGTGCTCGACCATTACCCTCACCACCGGCTCCGTCCCGCTCGGCCTGAGCAGGATGCGCCCCTCGCTCCCTAGCCTCTCCTCCGCCTCCCCAACGGCCAGCCCGACCCTGTCCAGCGCGGCCACGACCTTCGCGGAGCCCGCCGCCCCGCCAACGGGGACGTTGATGAGCCTCTGCGGGTACACCTCCATAACCGTAGCAAGCTTGGAGAGCTTCTTCCCGCTGCGGACCATCACGTCCAGGAGCGCGAGCGCCGTCACCAGCCCGTCGCCGGTCGTGGCGTGCTCGGAGAGGATCACGTGCCCCGACTGCTCACCGCCGAGCGGGGCCCCCGTGCGAAGCATCTCCTCGGCCACGTGCCTGTCCCCGACGGGCGTCACCGCGTACGGGACCCCGATCGCCTCCATCGCCTTGAAGAAGCCGAGGTTGCTCATCACCGTGACGACCACGCCGGCTCCGAGCGCTCCTCGCTCGTCGAGGTCGCGGGCGAGGACGGCGAGGATCCTGTCCCCGTCGACGACGCTGCCCCGCTCGTCCACCGCGAGCACCCTGTCGGCGTCCCCGTCGAAGGCGAACGCGACGTCGTGGCCCGAGGCGTCGAGCGTCCCGACGTGGGTGGACCCGCAGCCGTCGTTGATGTTCGTCCCGTTCGGCTCCGCCCCGACCACCGTTACCTCGGCCCCGAGACGCCTGAACGCGGCGGGGGCCGTCTCGACCGCCGCGCCGTTGGCGCAGTCGAGCAGGACCTTCAGGCCCCCGGACCGGGGTCCCAGGCGCCCGAGCACGCCGTCCACGTAAAGGCCCGCCGCGTCCCCCAGGCTCTCCACCGCCCCTATGCCTTTGCCCGTGGGGCGCGGCGTGTCCTGCCTGGTGAGGTCCTCTATCTCGCGCTCTTTCGCCAGCGGCAGCTTGCGCCCCTCCCCCGAGAAGAACTTGATGCCGTTGTCCTGGAAAGGGTTGTGAGAGGCGCTGACGACCGCGGCGGCGCTCGCCCCGAGCCCGGGCGCGAGCGCGGCCACCCCGGGCGTCGGGATGACGCCGAGGTCGACGACGCGCGCGCCGCCAGCCGAGAGCCCCGCCGCCAAAGCGCCCGAGAGCATCCCGCCGGAGAGCCGCGTGTCCCTGCCGACGAGGACCGTGCCCCCGAAGGCGCGGGCCGCGGCCAGGCCCAGGCGCACGGCGTCCTCGGGCGTCAGGTCCCTGTTGGCCACCCCGCGCACCCCGTCGGTGCCGAAGGAGATGGCGCGCGCCCTGCGCTCGCCTGGTTGTGCCAAGATCACCTCCCGGTCAGGCCGGCCCGGGGTCGGAATATATCCTGAACCCTGCCTGCTCTCTGTGCTCGAACGACCTGTAGAACGCAAGGCTCTCGTCCGAGGCTATTAGGTCCATGCGCCGGGCCCCTACCCTCGCGAACGCCTCCCCCACGAGCCCCCTGCCGACGCCCCCGCGGCGCCACCCCTCGTCCACCGCCAGCAGGCCGAGGTGCGCCTGAAAAACGCCGTCGGAGAAGACCTGCGCGAACCCGACTACCTCGCCCGTGTCGCGGGCCGCGGCGACTATCGCCGTAACCCCCGGCGCTGTGAGGGACCGGCGTGTGAGATCCGGGTCGTGGCCGAAGTTGTCCCACCCGAGCGAACCGAGGATCCCGACCACGCCGGCGAGGTGCGGGCCCGCATCGAACGCCTCGTAGACCACGGACGCGCTTCTCTCGTGCACCACGCCGGCCTCCCCTACGCGCAAACGAGCCCTTCCGAGTCGCGGAAGGGCTCGCCGGATAGAGCGTCTCTCGCCTTGGCGCCGTTGGCGGGCGCCGCTAGCGCTTGGAGAACTGCGGGCGCTTGCGGGCCTTCTTGAGGCCGTACTTCTTGCGCTCGACGGCCCGATCGTCCCTTGTGAGCATCCCGGCGGCCTTGAGCTCGCCGCGGGCCTCCTGGGACTCCTCGGCGAGCGCCCGCGCGATGCCGTGGCGCAGGGCCTCCGCCTGCCCCGTGAGGCCGCCGCCCTCTATCTTGGCGACGACGTCGTAGCGGGTAACGGCCCCGAGCGTCTCGAGCGGGGACTTCACGGCCATCTGGTAGGCCGGGCGCGGGAAGAACTCCGCGAGCTCGCGGCCGTTCACCGTGATCTTGCCGTCGCCGGGCAGCAGGCGCACCCTTGCCACCGCGGTCTTGCGCCTTCCCGTTCCGGTATAGAGAGCAGCTTCAGCCATTTATCCCACCTCGAGCGTCTGCGGGTCCTGGGCGGCGTGCGGGTGCTCGGGACCGGCGTAGATCTTCAACTTCTTGAACTGCTGGCGGGCGAGCCGACTCTTCGGCATCATCCCGTAGACGGCCTTGCGCAACACCTCGGTCGGCTTGCGAGACATCATCTGCGCGTAAGAGGTCTCCTTCATCCCCC
This sequence comes from Rubrobacter sp., assembly GCA_035264945.1. GTDB lineage: Bacteria > Actinomycetota > Rubrobacteria > Rubrobacterales > Rubrobacteraceae > Rubrobacter_D. The sequence goes on along the minus strand of DATFPF010000141.1, from coordinate 1,086 downwards.
CGGGATACCCCGAGTGGCGCCGGTAGACCTTCTGCTCGGCCTTCCTGCCCGTGACGACCACCCGGTCGGCGTTCACCACCACCACGAAGTCGCCGACGTCCACATGCGGCGTGTACTGCGCCTTGTGCTTGCCGCGCAACACCCGCGCTATCTCCGTCGAGAGCCGCCCGAGGGTCTTGCCCTCTGCGTCAACGACGTACCATCTCCGCTCGACCTCAAGGGGCCGCGCCATGAAACTTTTCATCATCCTCCGGAGGTTCTACAGACTACTCTTGAAAGGCTTGTCAAGCGGATCAAATAGTAGCATACATCTACAAGAAGGCCACCTCTGGGCCCACCCCGGCCCCGCGTCGACAGGGGGACGCCGCGCCGCCCGCGGGATCGAGAGGCCTGGGGACTTTAGGTTCTAAGGTTCTAGGTTTTGAGGTTCTAGGTTTTGAGGTTCTAGGTTTTGGAGGGTCGTGCATGGATACTTCCGTGGGCACGCCGCCCTCGGGGAGATCCGGGCCGCCGCGCCTTTTGACGCTTGTTCGCGCACCCGCGAGAGATCGATCCGTGGAGCAGCGCGACGCATGGTCGTGGCGCTGCTGCTGGGCGGCGCGCCGGGCCGCCTTTGTCGGGCATTCACCCTTCCGGCTACAGGTTCCTGAAGTACCTGGGGCTATGGGCAGGAGGTGGTAGCCGGCCCTCTCGTAGGCGCGCCGCGCCGCGGCGCGCCCCGGGTCTCCCCCCGTCTCGACCATCGCCACCTTCATCCCGGCCCCTTTGAGCCTGTCGAGCGCGAACTCGGTCATGGCGGTCCCGATGCCGTCCCCCCGGCGGTCGGGGTCGACGGCGGGCATGGAGATCTCGCCCATGCTGCGATCGGGATCATAGACACCGACCGCGACGAAACCGACGACGGTCCCGTCCACCTCGGCGACCCACACCCGACCCCTTTTCGCGGCGCAGGCGGCCTCCACGGCCCGACCCTGGTCTTCCCGCCAGTCCGGGTGCAGCAGCCCGAAGATCTCGTAGCCCAGCATACGCTCGAGGGGGGCGAAGACGGGCGCCCGCGCCCGCATCGAGAGGCCGACAACCGCCTCG
>DATFPF010000140.1:0-2355 GCA_035264945.1 Rubrobacter sp. | reverse complement strand
GGTTCTTCGGGATGGCGTCGAGGGTCGAAGATTGCGCTCTCGGGCGGAGGTGGGAGCGCCGGCGTACCCGGCAAGGTCCCGCGAGACCTCCCGGGGCCGTACCCGCACGGTTTGTCGCGCGGTCGGTCGGGTAAGAGCGTGGTGTTCGAGTACCCAACGGGAAGGGGGCCGCCGTGGCCGAGCAGAGCGCGGAACGGGCCATAAAGGTCAGGCAGGTAACCGACGTCCACTCCAACTGGAGCAACCAGGGGCCGATGGAGCACGGGAAGTTCTCCTACCAGTTGATCCTGGACAACGGCGCCGAGGAGGCACTCATCATGCCGACGGCAGACGACGCCAAGGTCCTGCGCGACCTGATCCACGACGCGGAGGCGCTCTACTGGGACACGGAGAAAGAGGTACTCATCTTCGGCAAGATAGCCTGACCCGGCACGAAGCCCCGCCGGGCCGGCGGGGCTTCCCGTTTGACCCGTCTCCGGCAGGTGTGTAGCATCGTCCCCCGTACCGCGAAGCCCGGTGGGGAATAGAGAGGGGCGATCACGCCCGGCCGCAGACAGAGAGAGCTCGGGTTGGCCCCGCCGCCGCGCGTCCGCCGGGGTAGCCCGTGAGCCGGGTGCGCTGGGGGATACTCGGGGCCGGGAGCATCGCCGGCCGGTTCTCCGAGGCCCTCGCCGCCCTGCCCGAGGCCGAGACGCTGGCCGTCGGCTCCCGCTTCCAGGGCACGGCAAACCGCTTCGCCGGGGCCCACGGCTTCTCCCGCGCCTACCCGAGCTACGAAGAACTCGCCTCCGACCCCGACGTGGACGTCGTCTACGTCGCAACGCCCCATCCCTTCCACGCCGCGAACGCGGAGCTGTGCCTGCGGGCGGGCAAGGCCGTCGTCTGCGAGAAGCCCTTCACCGTCAACGCCGCCGAGGCCCGCCGGCTCGTCGGGCTAGCCCGGGAGCGGGGGCTGTTCCTGATGGAGGGCATGTGGACCCGGTTCTTCCCGCTTATGGGGAGGCTGCGGGGCATGATCTCAGACGGGGCCATAGGCGAGCCGCGGATGGTCGCGGTTGACTTCGGATTCAGGGCACCGCTCGACCCTTCCTCGCGCCTGTTCGACCCCGGGCTCGGCGGGGGCGCCATGCTCGACGTGGGCGTCTACTGCGTCTCCTTCGCCTCGATGGTGCTCGGGAGGCCGGTCCGCGGGACGGGCCTCTCGGACCTCGGGGAGACCGGGGTCGACGAGCAGTTCGCCGCGGCTTTGGAGCACGGGGGAGGCAGGATCTCCTCCATCACCGCAGGCACCCGCACCGCCTCGCCGCACGAGGCGACGGTCCTCGGCACGGAGGGGTACGCCAGGATACACAGCCCCTGGTGGCGGCCCGAGGCGATGACCATCTCCAGGCCAGGGGAAGAGGACGAGGTGGTGCGGGTGCCAACCGAGGACAACGGCTTCAGGTATGAGGCCGCGGAGGTGATGCGGTGCCTGGGGGCCGGCGAGAAGGAGAGCCCCATCATGCCGCTGGACGAGACGGTCTCCGTGCTGGAGGCGATGGACGGGATCCGCGCGGCCTGGGGCCTGCGGTACCCCGGCGAGGAGGGGAGCCCGGCGGGGCGTTAAGCTGTAGAGAGAAGACGGGCGGCGGGAGCGCGGCCCGCGCGGGAGAGGCGAAGAGGAGGGCGCGTTTTGGCAAGGCCGGTAACGCTGTTCACGGGACAATGGGCTGACCTGCCGATCGAAGACCTCGCCAGCAAGTGCGGCGGGTGGGGCTTCGACGGGTTGGAGCTCGCGTGCTGGGGGGACCACTTCGACGTGGACCGGGCGCTCGCGGAGGACGGCTACGTCGAGGGGAGGTGGGAGGTCCTGCGCAAGAACGGCCTGGGCTGCTGGGCCATAAGCAACCACCTCGTCGGCCAGGCCGTCTGCGATCCGATAGACAACCGCCACAGGGCAACCCTGCCCCCAGACGTGTGGGGCGACGGCGACCCCGAGGGCGTGCGCACCAGGGCAGCCGAGAAGATGAAGGACACTGCGCGGGCCGCCGCGAAGTTCGGGGTGACGCAGGTAAACGGCTTCAGCGGGTCCGCCATCTGGCACCTGCTCTACTCTTTCCCGCCCAACGACCCGGCCGACATAGAGCGCGGCTACGAGGACTTCGCCGACCGGTGGAACCCCATAATCGACGTGTTCGACGCGGAGGGCGTCAAGTTCGGCCTGGAGGTGCACCCGACGGAGATCGCCTACGACTTCGTCACCACAAAGAAGGCGCTAGATGCCATAGGCAACCGGGAGGGCTTCGGCATCAACTTCGACCCGAGCCACTTCGCCCACCAGTTCCTCGACTCGGCGGCGTTTATCGAGGAGTTCGC
>DATFPF010000139.1:0-4492 GCA_035264945.1 Rubrobacter sp. | reverse complement strand
GACCGGGAACCACCGGGAGCGTCCTGGGCTACCTTTTCGCAGCGTCCTGGCCAGCCGCCGGGTCTCTGCTTCGCGTCTGAGATCCTCGCTGTGCTGCCGCCAGGTCTGAAACGTCACCCAACCATCCATCCCTAGCCTCCTCCTAGTCTGGGCCTGTCTTGTGCGCTTATATCTTGCGACGGGAAGGAGGCTCGCACATCGGGAGGGGGAACGGTTTTTGGCCTGAACCTTCGTACAGGTTCGGAGAATAAGGTCGACTTCGGTATGTTAGCCGCTACGCTTCTCTTCTTGCTTGTCGACCACTACGTCTCACGTGCTTCGCGCGGTAATCAGGAATCGGTGGCTATCGACCTTCAAGGGGTTCCGCTCTCCATCATGCGGTGCAGGGCGCGGAGCGCGTCGTCGTAGCCGGCGAGGTCGAAGCCCGGTATCTGCCAGGGCGTAATCCGCAGAAACAGCGCGACGGCCCCTATGTCGTAAAACACCGCAGGGAGCAGTTCTTCGCGCCCGCCCAAAACCTCGAAACCCGCCCGTTCCAGCTCGTCCGTCGCAGCGGCAAGGTTCCATTGACGGTAGGTGTGTGGCGGCGCGCCCAGGGCGCGGCTAAGCTCCTCCTATTTTGTTCTCTAGTCTGTCTAGATCACAAGACCTGATGCTGAGAAGATCCAGGCGTGTATGGATCCCCCCTCCGCACGGAAGAGCCTCGTTGCCGCAGATGGACCGTAGGGATCAGGCGGAGAGCGGCAGCTTGCTCCGGCGCACCTGGACGGGGAGGGAGCGTTGGATCTTATCGAACTCCCTGACCTCGGCCTCGCCCACGAGCGTCGCCGCCACCCCGTCGTTGCCTGCCCGCGCCGTGCGGCCTATGCGGTGCACGTAGGTCTCCGCGTCCTCGGGGAGGTCATAGTTGACGACGTGCGAGACGTTCGGGATGTCGAGCCCGCGCGAGGCGACGTTGGTGGCTACCAGGATCCTGCTCCGTCCGTGGGCAAATCCGGCGAGCGTTTTGGTGCGCTGCGACTGGGTCTTGCCGCCGTGCAGGAGGGCCGATCTGTAGCCGTCTCTCTCGAGCTGGCGGTGCAGCTTGGTCGCCCCGTGCTTGGTCCTGCGGAATACGATCGCCAGGGGGTTCTGCTCGGCGTCGATCAGGGCCCGCAGGGCGCGTGTCTTGTCCCTTCCGTCCACCCGAAAATAGACCTGCTCGACGGTGTCCACCGTGGGCGCCTCGGACTCCACCGTCAGGTATCGCGGGGAGCGCATGTGGCACTTGACCATCCCGCGTATGGCGCCAGGCATCGTGGCCGAGAAGAGGGCGGTCTGCCTGCTATCCGGGGTGTGGGAGAGGATGCGCCCGACGTCAGGCGCGAAGCCCATGTCGAGCATCCTGTCCGCCTCGTCGAGCACCAGGTAGCGCACCGCGTCAAGGCGCAGCGTGCCGCGCTGGAGGTGGTCCAGGATGCGCCCAGGCGTGCCCACGACGACGGAGGTTGCGCGGCTCTTGAGCGCCTTGATCTGGGGCCCGATACCGACGCCCCCGCACAGCACGACCGGGCGGACCGGACCGTACTTGGAGAGGCTTGAGATCTCCGTCGCGGCCTGCGACGCGAGCTCCCGCGTCGGCACGAGCACGAGCGCCTGCACGCCCCGCGGCCTGCGGTCGAGGCTCTCGATCAGGGGTATGGCGAAGGCGGCGGTCTTGCCGCTGCCGGTCTGGGCGAGGCCTACGACGTCCTCGCCTCTCAGAAGCCCGGGCATCGCCAGCGCCTGTATGGGCGTCGGCACCTCCCAGCCCTGATCCGCGACCGCCCTCTGGACGTTCTCGGATATTGGCATCTCTGCGAACGAGATCCTCTGGACCTCTTGTATGGTGTCTGTCATGGTGTTTCGGTTCCTCTCTCGTCGGACAGTAGTCGCCACAATAAGGAGCAAACGTCGTGGGCTACCGCTCGGTACGGAGGAGAGGCGCAAGGCACAAAAAAAGAGACGCGCTTCGGGCATCTCCAAGATCGTGGACGTATGTTCTTTATAACGTAGCGCAGGCAGTATACCGCAAGCTCGTCCGTAGTCGAGGAGGTCCGGGCGCGGGTAGCTTTCCGTCCCCGGGGGTATAGATTGCGCGACGGCCAAAGCGGACGGGAGGACGTACCATGACGGAGCCCACGGGCGGGGATAGCTTTCCGGAGCTTTTCGGGGTCATACAGGACTACGCGCAGGGGGATCACAACCACCAGGTAAAGGCGCTACGCGTTATCTCCGCGGCCTACCTGCCCCTCTTCGAGGTCCCCCCGATGCCGGACGCCAAACGGGTGGTCGAGGACGTCCTCCGCGCCAACGACTTCCTGCTGACCGACCCCGAGAGCGGCGGGCTGGAACCCGCGGCCGTGGACGCCGTGGTGAGCGTGGCGACTTCCCGGCTAGACGCGGAAGACCTCAAGTGGGGCGCAGGCTGCCTCCTCGACGTCATGGACGCCCTGAGACAACGGGCGCAGACCGAAGGCTACGAAACCTACGTGCTTGACGCCGACGACGTCCTCGACGGCCTGGAATCCATACTCGCAGCCGACATAGTGGAAGAAGCCATCGAAGATGCTATCGAGGACGCCCTGGAAGGCGAGGCCTGACCCCCGTAGCTACCTGGACCGCTACGGGGTAGAGTGGTCGTCCGGCGGCGCCCCATCCTCGGGCTCCACGGGGGCCTCCGCGGCTCCCAGCGCCTCGCGGATCTCCTGCATCTGATCCTCTAGAACCCGCAGGCGTTCCTCGACGAGGGCGAGCTGGTCCGCAACCTCGTTACTGAAGTCTTCCTCCGAACCCTCAGAACCGCCCCCCAGGAACCGGCCCGCGAGGCCTCCCCCCGCGAGCCCCGCGGCGGCCCCGGCAAGCCCCGACCCGCCGCCTGAAAGCCCCGAAGAACCACCGGAACGACCCGCCAGGCGGCCCGCCAGGTCCTCCACGGCGCCCGCGTCGAAGCCGCCCCGCTTCCGGCCCGTGCTCCCTCCCCCGCCACGCCTCGTGCTTCCGCGCACACGCTCTCGCACACGACTCTGTGCGCGTCCCTGGGACCCCCTACTACGTCCGCCCCTTCTTCCCATGTCCGTCTCCTTCGGCTTCGTCGACTTCTCGCGTAACTTTGTTAGCTGTACCCGGGGAAGATTTCCGCCTAACCTGCGCCCATCTCCGGCCCGCCCGCGACCGAACCCCCAATACCCGGGAACCCAGAAACCTCATGGCCCGCAACCTATTTGACACGCACCTCGATTGGTATGACAATGCCGCCTGGGTGAAGGACAGGGTTCAGCGTACGAGGCTCAGGGACCGGGCGGCAGAAGAGCTCCTGGATATGGTGATCTCCGGCGGTCTCTCGCCGGGCGAGCGCCTCCCGCCGGAGCGCGAGTTGTGCGAGCGGCTCGGGGTGAGCAGGACGGTGGTCAGGGAGGCATTGAACCTGGTCGAGGCCCGCGGGCTCATCAGCATCGAGCACGGCCGGGGCGCGGTCGTGAGCGGCGGGGAGCCGAGGGCCGTGCGCGACACGCTTGGGCTGCTCCTGAGGGTCAAGCCGAAGACGCTCTGGGAGCTTCTGGAGATGCGGGGCATCCTCGAGGTCGAGGTCGCGGGCCTCGCCGCCGAGCGCGCCGGTCCGGGGGACGTGGGGGAGATGCGGGTTCAGGTGGAGAGGATGCGCGGCTCCATCGACGCGCCCGAGGGGTACGTGGACGCCGACGTGGAGTTCCACGCGCTGCTGGCGCGGGCCGCGCAGAACGGGGTCCTGCTCACCATGCTCGAGCCCGTCGTGGACCTGCTGCGGGCCAGCCGCAGGGTGAGCGCGGCCCGTCCCGGCAACGCGCAGCGGGCGCTGCTCGAGCACGGGCGGATACTCGCCAGCGTGGAGTCGGGCGACGCGGAGGGGGCGCGGCGGGAGATGCGCGCGCACCTCGCGAACACGGCGAGGGACATCGAGGCGGCGATCGGGGAAGGGACCATAGACGCCGGGGAGACCCGGAAGAAGGAGGGGGAATGAGGGCCCACGAACTCCTGACCGGGCTCGGGTTGCCGGGCAGGGACCTCTACGACCTCCCCGACTCCGGGAAGCGGTTCCCGGACGGGGCCGAGTACCGGGTCGAGATCCCGAGCGTAGAAGGCCCCCGCGTCCTCGAAGCGGTCTTAGACGAAGCCGAGAGGCGGGACGTACAGCTCCACCGCGTCTCGCAGGGCTCGGGGATAATGCTGCTGACCGACGCCGAGATCCTGGAGATGTGCGCGATGGCCCGCGAGGCGGGCCTGGAGCTCTCCCTCTTCGTCGGGCCGCGCGCCTCGTGGGAGACGGGCGCGGGCGCCGGTTCGAGCGCGGGCGGGGTGCTCGGCGCCCAGCACAGGGGCCAGGACCAGCTAGCCTACGCCCTCGAAGACGTGCTGAGGGGGGTGAGCCTCGGGCTTCGCGGCGTGCTCGTCGCGGACGCGGGCCTGCTGTGGGTGCTGCGCGACCTCAAGGCGA
>DATFPF010000138.1:0-23204 GCA_035264945.1 Rubrobacter sp. | reverse complement strand
AGCCACGCCCTCCCGGAGACGGGCTCACTAAATCCGTCCGGCACGAAGATAGGCCGGAACAACCCCTCAGCCAAGAGGCCCCACCGCCCGGCGAGCCTCCCGGATACCGCCCCGACCCATCACGCCCGCCTCCCCTGATACCTGAAACCCGATGCCCGAAACCTACACATCGAAGAACGCCGTCTGCCCCTCGCCCTGCAGGCGCACCTCGAAACGGTAGGACCTGTCCCCCTCGTCGCGGGCGAAGAGGGTATCGCGGAGCGCCCGGTCCTCGATGGACGCGAGCAGGGGATCCTCGGCGTTGGCCTCCTCGTCCGGGAAATAGACGCGGGTGACCACCTGCCTGAGAAGACCGCGGGCGAAGACGGTGACGTTCGCGTGTGGGGCCTGGAGGGTTCCGTCGGGGCCCTGGGCTGGCCCCGGTTTCAGCGTGGTGAAGGAGAACCTTCCGTGCTCGTCGGTGCCGGAGCGGCCGAAGCCGGAGAATTCTTCCGAGCCGTAGCGGCCAGCCGCGTCGGCCTGCCAGATCTCGACCATGGCGTCAGGGACCGGCTCCCCCGCCCCGTCGTAGACGGCGCCAGCTATCCTTATGGCTTCGGGGTGATCCGGGCTGACCAGCTCCGTGAGGTCCGTGTCCAGCAGCGCGTCGTGGAAGAAGGGGCCTATGGTCTGGGAGGGCGTGGGCCCCGGCTCCCCGCTCACGCGTGCGGCCTCTCGAACGGGGTAGCCTCGCTGCCCTCGAGGACGATATCGAAGCGGTAGCCGAGGGCCCACTCGGGCTCGGTCGTTTCTAGGTCGAAGGCTGAGATCAGGCGTTGTCGTGCCCTCGGGTCCCGCACGGACTGGAAGATGGGGTCGTGCTCGAAGAGCGGGTCGCCTGGGAAGTACATCTGGGTTATGAGCCGGCTCCTGAAGGACGAACCGAAGACCGAGAAGTGAACGTGCGCCGGCCGCCAGGCGTTGTCGTGGTTCTTCCACGGGTACGCTCCCGGCTTGACCGTGACGAAGCGGTAGCGGCCCTCGTCGTCTGTGAGGCAACGCCCCGCGCCGGAGAAGTTCGGGTCGAGCGGGGCCGGGTGCTGGTCCCTCTGGTGGGTGTACCGGCCCGCGGCGTTCGCCTGCCAGACCTCGACCAGGCCGCCCCTCACCGGGCGGCCGCCGCCGTCCAGGACGCGGCCTGTAATGATGATCCTCTCCCCGAGGGGCTCGCCCTCGTGCTGGCGCGTCAGGTCTGCGTCGGCCTCCCAGACCGGACCGCGCCCGTGGGCCGGGCCCGCAACGTCCGACAGGGCCCTCGGCAGGATGACGAGCGTCCCCTCCGGCGCCCGCAGGCGCGTGCCCTCGTAGTCAGGGTAGAGGTAAGGCGGGTGCCCGGCGGCCTCCCCCGCGGTCTGGTGTGCCATGCCTGGGTCCTCCCTGGTCGGACGCCGCGTCAATTGGCGCCCCCTCTCGCCGCCTCGGTCCTCGCCTTGAGGTCGCGGAGAAGCTCGAGCTCCCTCTCGGTCGGGGGTTCTGTGGCGCCGGGGTCGTCAGCCACCTTCAGGTCCCAGCCCGTCGCCTCCCTCGCCTCCTCGACGGACGCCCCGGGATGGAGCGTTACGAGGGTCAGCTCTTTGGTCTCGGGGTCGGGGCGCAGGACGCCGAGGTCTGTGATGAGGACGGTGGGACCCTTGCCAGGGTAGCCAAGCTCTTCGCGGGAGCCTCCGCCCGCGCCGTGGCCTACGGAGGTGACGAAAGAGAGCTCCTCGACGAAGGCGCGCGTCTTGTGGCGGAGCATGATGATCACCTCTCTTGCCGAGCCGGCGATCTCGGGCGCCCCGCCCGCGCCTGGCAGGCGCACCTTCGGGCTCTCGTAGGGCCCGACGACCGTGGTGTTTATGTTGCCGAAGCGGTCGACCTGGGCGGCGCCGAGAAAGCCGACGTCGACGCGGCCGGCCTGGAGCCAGTAGTTGAAGATCTCCGGCACAGAGACCACGGAGTCCGCGTGCGCGGCGAGCACCCCGTCCCCGATGCTCAAGGGCAGGACGTCCGGTTTAGCGCCGACGGTGCCGGACTCGTAAATAAGGACGCACCCAGGCGCGTGCGTGGCCCTCGCCAGGTTCGCCGCCTCGCTCGGAAGACCTATGCCGACGAAGCAGACGGTCCCGTCTTTTAGCTCGCGGGAGGCGGCCACGGTCATCATCTCGTCCGCGGTGTAGGAGGCCGCGGCTTCGCCCGTCTCCCCGTTGCCCTTCACTTCGCCACCATTCCTTCCGCGCGGACGCTCTCCATGTACTCGCCGAAGTTCTCCGTGCCCAGGACGTGCTCCTCCATCCAGGAGCGGAACCCCTCCCGCTCGCGCGAGACCGGGTCCCAGGCCTCGTAGAAGGTGTTGTCCCTGTCGTAGTAGCCGTCTGCGTAGGACGGGTGCGCCCCCTTCGGCTCGACGGCCACAGCGTCGAAGACCACGGCCGGAAGCACGATCTGGAAGGGGTGCGGCGCAAGCTCCTCCACCACCTCCTCTACCGTCGCGATGGCCCGGCGCGCGGAGAGCACGGCCTCCTTCTGGATACCCGAGATGCCCCAAATCGCCACGTTCCCCCGGCTGTCGGCCTGCTGGGCGTGGATTATGGAGACGTCCGGGTTCAGGGCCGGGACCGCCATCAGCTCCTCGCCCGTGAAGGGGCATTCTATCGGGGCGATGGTCGGGGTCACCTTCGGCAGGTCGGTGCCGACGTAGCCGCGCAGGACCGCGAAGGGGAGGTTGGAGGCGCCCGCGACGTAGCGGTTGGCCATGCCCGCGTGGGAGTGCTCCTCGATCTCCAGGGGGACGGGCCAGCCGTTCTCGATGGCGTCGCGGAAGCGGTGCAGGGAGCCAACGCCCGGGTTGCCGCCCCAGGAGAAGACGAGCTTGCGCGCCGTGCCCATGCCTATCATCTGGTCGTAGATCAGGTCGGGCGTCATCCGGATCAGGGTAAGGTCCTTGCGCCCCTGGCGGATGATCTCGTGCGCCGCGGCCGTCGGTATGAGGTGCGTGAAGCCCTCGAGTGCTACGGCGTCCCCGTCCCGCACGAGCCCGGCGACTGCCTCGCGCAGGTCCACTACTGTAGCCAACCGGTGGCCTCCTTCTCGGGTGCTTCCCTCAACCGGTCCTCAGGACCGGCTTGAGCGTGCCGCCGCCCTCGGCGTCATCGGCGGCCCTGTTTATCTCGTCGAGGTCGTAGTACCCGATGAGGCGCTCGAACGGGAACCGGCCCTGACGGTGCAATTCTATGAGCAGCGGGATAAAGACGTCGGGCACGGAGTCTCCTTCTATTACGCCGCGAACGGTCTTGCCGGGGATCATTACGCCGTTCCAGTCTAGGGAGACCTCGGTCCCGACAGGCGGCGCCCCGACGATGCCGCAGGTCCCGAGGGGCGCCAGCGCGTCCACCGCCTGACGCAGGACGGCAGGCACGCCGCTCGTCTCGAGCGCGTAGCGCGGGCCGCCGCCGGTGATCCGGCCGACCTCCTCGACCGCGTCCGCCTCGGCGCCGTTTACCGCGTGCGTCGCGCCCAACTCGCGGGCGAGCTCCAGCCTCTCTGGCCTCACGTCGACGCCGACGATGGTCGTGCAGCCGGCGGCCACGGCCGCCATGATCGCGCTCATCCCGACGGCCCCCGTCCCGAAGACGGCGATGCCCGAGCCGGGCTCTGGTTTCAAGGAGTTGAGCACGGCACCTGCGCCCGTCTGCACCCCGCATCCCAGGGGACCGAGCGACTCGAGCGGCGCGTCCTCTGGCACCTTGACCACGCTGTTCTGCGAGGCAAGCGCGTGGGTCGAGAACGAGGACTGGCCAAAGAAGTGGCTGTGCAGCGGCCGGCCGCCCTTGGCGAACGCGGTCGAGCCGTCGGTGCGCTGCCCGCCGAAGTTTCGCTCGAAGAAGGTGGCGCAGTAGGCGGGCTTGCCCTGGAGGCAGTTGGCGCAGTGGCCGCAGTGGTCGAAGCTCAGGACCACGTGGTCGCCGGGTTCGACCTTATCGACGCCGGGGCCGACGCTTTCGACCACGCCGGAGCCCTCGTGGCCGAGGACGGCCGGGAGCGGGACCGGGTACCACTGGTCGCGCACTATAAGGTCCGTGTGGCACACCCCGACGCCCACGATCCTGACGAGCACCTCACCGGCCCGCGGCTCGTCTACCTCCACCTCCTCTACCGAGAAGGGCTGCTCCTTCTCCCACACTACCGCCGCCGTTGCCTTCATCCGCTGGCTCCTCCCGCAAATTTGTCTAAACCGTACGCCGGGCTCATCGCGCGCCGGCCCCTTCCCCGGCCGGCGTCCACTCGGCCCAAAGCTCCTTCGGGCCGCGGAACGACATGTTCGGGTCGAACTCGAAGCGCTGGTCAGGCGGGGAGAGCCGCAGGTCTGGCAGCCTCCGGGCAAGAAGCTCGAAGGCGACGCGGGCCTCAAGCCGGGCCAGCGGGGCGCCGAGGCAGAAGTGGATGCCGTGGCTGAAGGCGAGGTGCTTGACCGCGTTCTCGCGCCTGATGTCGAAGGCGTCGGGGTCCTCGAAGACCTCCTCGTCGCGGTTGGCCGAGGCGAGCAGCAGCATGAGCCGCGCGTTCTCGGGGACCTCCACGCCCCGGATCTCCACGGGTCTTGTGGTCGAGCGCCGCCAGGAGACTACCGAGGTGTCCCGGCGCAGGACCTCCTCCACGGCGTTCTCTATGAGGGATTCATCCCGGCGCAACTCGTCCCAGAGGCCGGGGCTGGCGAGAAGGTTGCGCAGGCCGTTCAGGATCAGGTTAGTGGTGGTCTCGTGGCCGGCGAAGGAGAGGCTGTAGCAGATGCTGACGACCTCGTCGAGGCTCAGGTTGCCCTCGTCCTCGGCCCTGATCCCGAGCAGGTCGCTCGTGTAGTCGTCGCCCGGGTTCTTTGCCTTCTGGTTTACGAAGTTCTCTATGTAGTCGAAGAAGGAGGACATCTTGTCCACCGTCGCCAGTTGCTCCTCGGGCAGGGGCCGCCCCCAGGTGAGCTTCAGACGGTCCGAGCACCAACCCTTGAGCATCTCGGCGTCCTCTTCGGGGTAGCCGATCAGGCCGAAGACCACGTAGGCCGGGAGCGGGAAGGCGAAGCGGTCCACGAGGTCGGCCCTCCCCTCGTCTATCATCCCGTCTACGAGCCGGTTCGCGACCTCCCGGATGCGCGGCTCGAGCCCGGCGACCCGCCTTGCCGAGAAAGCCCCCGCGGCGTGCTTGCGCGTGCGCCTGTGCAGGGGCGGGTCGGCCGTCGAGGTCGTCGGCGTGACCCGCACGCCGGCCTTGAGTTTCGCGAGCGCCTCCGGCGTTACCGGGTAGAGCGGCTCCTGCACCCTGGCGTTGGAGAACGTCCCCGGGTCCTTGACGATCTCCTGTATGTCCCCGTAGCGGCTGACGACCCAAAAATCTATCTTCGGGGCGTAGAAGACCGGCGATTCCCTGCGAAACCTCGCATAGTAGGGGTAGGGGTCCGCCAGGTAGTCGGGGTCGAGTGGGTCGAAATCCTCGTTCACGGGATGATCGGCGCCTAGTGGTCTCTCGGTCTGGCTCACGTAGATCCCGTTCCCCGCCGCTCCCCGGCCAACGACTCGAACCCCTGCTCCATCGGCAGGCCCACGTAGTTCTCGGCGAGCGAGGTGGCGGCGGCCCGCGAGCCGGTGACGTAGTCGAGCTCGGCGACCTGCATCCTGTACTGGAAGTCGTTGTCCCCCTCGAAGCGGTGGAGCATCGAGGTCATCCACCAAGAGAACCGGCTCGCCTTCCACACGCGCCGCAGGCACGTCTCCGAGTAGCGATCCAGAAGGTCCGTCGTCCCCGAGGCGAAGAACTCCGCCAGGCCCCTGGAGAGCACGCGCACGTCGGCTACGGCAAGGTTCATGCCCTTGGCGCCGGTCGGGGGGACGATGTGGGCGGCGTCGCCGGCGAGGAAGAGGCGTCCGTGGCGCATGGGTTCGCAGACGAAGGAGCGCATCTGTACCACGTTTTTCTGGACGATCCTGCCCCCGTTGACCGTCCAGCCGTCGTCGGTGTCGAGGCGTGCGTGCATCTCCGCCCAGATCCTGTCGTCCGACCAGTTCCCAGCCTCGTCGTTCGGGTCGCACTGGAAGTAGAGGCGCTGTATCTCCGGGGAGCGCGTGCTGACGAGGGCGAAGCCGCGCTCGTGGAGGGCGTAGATGAGCTCCTCGGTGGACGGCGGCCCCTCGACGAGGATCCCGAACCACCCGAACGGGTAGCGCCGCTCGTACTCGGTCCTTACGCGCCCTGGCAGCGCCTTGCGCGACACGCCGTGGAACCCGTCGGCACCAACGACGAAGTCGCAGCGAAGCTCGTGCTCCTCGCCGTGCTTGAGGAACCTGACCTTCGGCTCTTCGGATTCGAGGTCCCGCAGCCCGACGCCCGCGGCATCGAAGAGGATCTCGCCGCCGGCGTCGAGGCGGGCCAGCACGAGGTCCTTGACGACCTCGTGCTGGCCGTAGAGGGTGATGGTCTTGCCGGTAAGCCCCTCGAGGTCCACGCGCTCGCGGCGGCCGTCGAACTGGAGGTTGACGCCGTGGTGGACGGCGCCCTCCCTCCGCATGCGCTCGCCGACGCCCGACGCGGTCAGCAGCTCCGTCGTGCCGTGTTCCAGCACGCCGGCCCGTATCTCGGACTCCAATTCTTCCCGGCTGCGCGCCTCGAGCACGACGGACCCTATCCCTTGCAGGTGCAAGAGGTGCGAGAGCAGGAGCCCCGCGGGGCCCCCTCCGACTATCCCTACGCGTGTCCGCACGAGCTCTCCTTCCAAGAGTCCCCGGACCAATCTAACGCGTCGCCGCCTCAGGGGATACCCCGGCCCTCCTCGCCTCGTCCGCGGGGGACCGCGGCACCGCGGAGACGAAGATCGCCCCGAGCAGCCCGACGAGGGCGAAGGCGTAGAAGCCCCAGGGCACGGCGAGCCCGGCGCCGAGGAGCATGCCGCCGAGCAGCGGCCCGCAGATGGCCCCTATGCGCCCGATCCCCGCAGCCCAGCCCAGCGCGGTCCCCCGCCCGCTCGTCGGGTAGTGCCGGCTGACGTAGGCGTAGAGCAGGACCTGCGCGCTGAAGACGAAGAACCCCGTGACGAACACGGCGAGGTAGGTGAGCGCGAGCGGCATCTGCACGCTGAGGAGGAACAGGAACACCGCCGCCAGCCCGAACCAGCCGGCGCAGGCGACCTTCGAGCCGTAGCGGTCGGCCACGGGGCCGGCCAGGAGCAGCCCGGCCACCGCCCCGAGGTTCAGCACCAGCAGGAAGGCGAGGGCAGCGCCGAGGGCGTAGCCGGCGTCGCGCATGATCGTGGGCAGCCACTGGTTTAACCCGTACACGAGCAACAGTCCCATGAACGATGCTACGGAGAAGGCAAGCGTGCCGAGCAGGTACCCGCCGGAGAAGAGCGTCTTTATCGCCCCGAGGCCCGTGCCCTCCGACGCCCGCTCCTCTGCCCTGACCTCGCGCACCTCCTCGGGCTCGAGGGAGATACCGTACCGTTCGGCCAGCCCTTCGGCCTCCTCCCGCCGCCCGCTGGCGACGAGGAAGCCGGGCGACTCCGGCAGGTTCTTGAGCATGAGGGGAACCAGCACGATCGCCGGCAGGGCGCCGAAGACGAACATCGCCTGCCAGCCGAGGAGGGGGAGGATGGGGATGGCTAGCAGCGCCGTCAGCACGCCGCCGACGTGGTAGCCGGTCATCATGAAGGTGATGGAGGAGCTGCCGCGGCGCGAGCGGGCGTACTCGGAGACGAGGGTGGCGGCCGTCGGGATCAGGCCGCCAAGGCCGAGCCCGGCCAGGAACCGCAGCACCCCGAAGACCCCGGGGCTTGGCGCGACGGCGAGTAGCGCCGTGAAGACCGAGAAGCCGACGACGCTGAGCAGGATGCACATGCGGCGCCCGACCACGTCGGCCAGGGTCCCGATGCCTAAAGCGCCGATCATCATCCCGATGAGGCCGTAGGAGGTGATCGCGCCGATCTGCGGCGCCGTCAGCCCCCACGCCTCGTACTCCAAGAGCGCGGGCGTAACCGCCCCGAGCACCACCAGGTCGAACCCGTCCAACGCAACGGCCACCCAACAGAGCGCCGCGACCCACCTTCCGGCCGAACCGCCAGCAGAGCCTACGCCCTCAGACATCTCTCCACTCCCTTTCCCAAGGACGACCGAACGGTACGGGTGCCGCGTCTAAGACGACCGTCCCGCGCGGACCCGGCGGTGCCCGACCGCCCGTCCCTTTCCCTGCCCGGTATTCTGACCACCACGGCGGCGCATGTCCAACCCGCTGTTGGCACTCTCCGGCCTTCGGCCTCCGCTCGTCGGCCGGTCAGCTATTCAGCTGAAAATAGCTGACCGCTGAGAGCCGCCGAAAGGCGGCGTGCTGAAAGGCGCGAAGCGCCGGCTGACGAACGGAGGCGAAGCCGGAGAGTGCTTGATTCACACCCGGCGTTTGCAAGTTGCGCCGTGGGGATTAGTCTCTAGGTGTATTCCGCACCTAGTAAGGAAGCCTTATGTTCCCGACAAAGATCCTGGTTGCGACGGACGCCTCCGACGAGGCGTACCCGGCGGTGGAGGCGGCGGTGGAGCTGGCGAGCGGCACCGGCTCCGAGCTGGAGGTGGTGTTCGTCGTGTCCAACGCGCCGGAGTTGCCCTACCCCGTCTTTATCGCCAGGGAGCGGTACGAGGCATTTATGGAGCAGAAGCGGCTTGGCGGCCTCAGGCTCCTGGAGCACCAGGTGAGGCACGTGGAGGAGCTCGGGGGAAGCGTTGCGGCGTCCCACTACAAGGAGGGGAACCCCGAGAGGGAGGTCATCAAGCTCGGCAGGGAGACAGGCGCGGGCCTGATCGTGACCGGCGGCCAGCGGCGCCCGTGGTACGTGCGCATCTTCGGGGCAGGCTTCTCCTCCAAGGTCCTCCGCAAGGCGGGCCGCCCGGTCCTCGTCGTCGGCAAGAGAGGCCTACAGGGCTCGGCCATACCGAAGTAGGGGGCGGTCGGCGCCCGGGCCTCATGCGGGCGCGCCTGCTTCGGTGTCACCACCGTTCCCGATCCGTGCGTGGCCTTTGTGTAGCCGGGGAGACCTTCCCGTCTTTGGCGGGCGCGGGTGCCGTCGGGTCGGCCGGGCGATCGCTATAGAATACGCATGACTGTGAGCACGGAGGCCTTTTCTGACGGCGGCACCCCGGGGTTGTCCCGGCCCGCCCCGATGCCCGCGCCGGGATCTCATCTCGCGCTAAAGACCGACATCGTCGTCATCGGGGCAGGGCAGGCCGGGCTGTCATCGGCGTACCACCTCAAGAAGCGCGGGCTGGCGCCCGGCCGGGATTTCGTCGTGCTCGACGGGTCGCCGCGGGCTGGCGGCGCGTGGCAGTTCCGCTGGCCCTCGCTCAGGCTGAGCACCGTCAACCGCATCCACGACCTGCCCGGGATGCCCTTCTCCGAGGCCGTGGATACCGACGCCACGGAGGTGGAGGCGAGCGTCGCGGTGCCAAGGTACTTCGCCGTCTACGAGGAGGCCTTCGGCTTGACCATCTACCGTCCCGTGAAGGTCTCGGTCGTCTGCGACCGCGGCGGGCGGTTGAGGATCGAGACGGACCGGGGCAACCTGTCGGCGCGCGGCGTCATCAACGCCACCGGCACGTGGGAGACCGCGTACGTCCCGGAATATCCCGGCGCGGACCGGTTTACGGGCAGGCAGCTGCACACAAAGGACTACCGGACGGCCGGGGAGTTCGCAGGCCTGCACGTTATCGTCGTCGGCGGCGGCATCTCGGCGATACAGTTGCTCGACGAGGTCTCGCGCGTAACTACCACGACCTGGGTCACCCGGAGGCCGCCGCGGTTCCGGCCGGGGCCCTTCACCGCGGAGCGCGGCCGGGCCGCCGTGGCGCTGGTCGAGGACCGGGTGCGCCGCGGCCTGCCGCCCGATTCCGTCGTCTCGGTGACGGGGTTGCCGGTCACGCCCGCCATCGAGGCCATGCGGGAACGGGGGGTGTTGGACCGGCAGCCGATGTTCGAGGAGATCCTCGAAGACGGCGTCCGCTGGCCCGACGGCACCTTCCTGCGCGCCGACGTCATCCTCTGGTGCACCGGTTTCCGAAGCTCCCTGGATCACCTGGCGCCGCTCGTGCCGCGCGAACCCGGCGGCGGCATAACCATGACCGGCAGGCTGGCCACGCGGGTCGCCAGTGACCCGAGGATCCACCTCGTCGGCTACGGCCCCTCGGCGTCCACCATCGGCGCGAACCGCGCGGGCGGCGCCGCGACCAAGGAGTTGATGGCGTACCTCGGGCTCGGGTGACCCCACGCCGAAGGCCCGACCTCGTTGCACCGCGGTACAGGCGCCGTTCTAGGAGAGGGCCCCGTCCATCGCGGCGACGTTCGGCTGGCGGCCGGTCCAGACCCTCTGGGCAAGGACGCCCTGGTAGAGCAGCATCCGCTGGCCTGCGACGACGGTTGCGCCGCGCGCGCGGGCCTGCCGGACGAGCTCGGTCTCCGCGCCGGGGCGGTAGACCGCGTCAACGAGCGCCGTGTGGGCGTCCAGGCAACCGGGGGGAATAGGCAGCGGGTCGCCGTCCTCCATCCCCAAAGGCGTGGTGTTCACGATTATCGGGGCGCGGACGGTGCCGTCCAACGCGCCCGTGGGGTGGACCTCGATCTCCGCCCCCTTGCCAGCCCCGCGCAGCTTGTCGGCCAGCGCGGCGGCGTGTTCCGGGTTGCGGTTGACGATGTCGAGGGCCCCGACGCCCGCGTCGCAGAGGGCGACGGCGATGGATGCCGCGGCGCCCCCTGCGCCGAGCAGCAAGACCCGGCGGTCCGCCAGGGCGATTCCGGCCTCCCCGCACGCCTCGATCATGCCGGGCCCGTCCGTATTGAATCCGCGGAGCCTGGGGCCTTCGATCACCACTGTGTTCACGGCGCCCGAGATCCCGGCCCCCTCGTCCAGCTCGTCCACGAGCGAAACCATCGCCCGCTTGTGGGGCATGGTGACGTTGAAGCCCCGGAGCCCGAGCGCCGCCGCGCCCCGGACCGCCGCCGGCAGGTCCTCAGCCCTCACGTTCAGCGCAACGTAGACGTAGTCCAGGCCCTCCGCCACGAACGAGGCGTTGTGCATCGCCGGGCTCAGGCTGTGGCCCACCGGGTCCCCGATCAGGGCCAGCAGTCTCGTCTCTCCGCCGATCACGCCAGCACTCCCGCCGAAGTCTCTAATTCGTCGAACACGCGAGCCTCAACCACGGCCGAGGATGCGTTCGAGCATGGTACCGACGTACGTGTATCTGTCCTGTGTTGCGCGCCGTGTACTCGTCCAGGTGTTTCTCCAGCACCGTCCTCTCCGGCCGGCTCTCCGTAGGCGCGGGCTCCGCCAGCCGCGCCTTCCACCCGCCCGGCGCGTGCTCCAGGATCGTCGCGACCGCGACCTTGTTCAGGTCGGCCTGCTTCTCCGGGTGCGGCCTGTACTCGAAAGAGACGCGAAGCGCACCGTCGATCTCCTCTACGGGATCTTCCTCCCGCAGCACGAAGCGGCGTTCCCTGCCATTAGTCGCCTTGTTGTTGTCCCGCTCGGTGGCGGCGGAGACGAGCTCGAAGCCGACGCGCCCGCCATCTTTCAGTCCGAAGCGGTAGCGGCGGAAGTTCTCGGCGGTCTTTACGTAGTACTGGTCCGCGTTGGCCCAGTGCAGCTTCACCTCCTCGCCCTCGTAGGGAAGCGCGTAGACGCCCTCCTTGTAGCGGCGCAGGCTCAGGAAGTCCCCGTTCTTGTAGTAGCGGCGGAAGAACGTATGGAGGTCCGAGTAAACCTCGTTCTCGAGCGCGGCCACGTCCTCCGACGCCGCGAGCTTCTCCCTCAAGGCGACGTACTTGGGCGAAGACTCGGCCGTAACCCCCGCGTCCCCGAGGGTCTTCTCCAGCTTCTCCAGCTCCCGGCGCGCGCCCTCCTCGTCCTCGTTCCGGTACTCCCTGAAAGCCTCCCGCACCTGCGGCAGCAGGTCCTCGTCCAGGAACTTCGAAACCTCGTCCCGCTTCTGGTTCATGATCCGGTAGATGCCGAAGTCCAGGTCCTCCCGGTCGAACTGGAAGAGCTCTTCGAGGAGGTCCTTTAGCTTGTCGTAGGCTTGCGTCACCCTAGCCCCTTCCTCGAATGCAACCGACCCGCCGATGCCCCACGCACATCATGGAAGCGTTTGATCCGTATCCAAGTATAGCGACACAATATCCCGTCACCACGACCAAGACTTTCTTATCAAACCCCGCTCCGACTTCTCTCTCGAGAGGCACCTCGTGCGTTCTGGCGTGCAGGTTGGAATGCACGAAGACCATCCGTAAGACCCTTGTTTTCGAACGGGCAGCGAAGCACGAGTTGGTCAGAGGTCGTACCCGTGCGTTCGGATCTCTTTTTGCTCACTGCTTTTCAAAGCATTGTTCACTGCTTTTCAAAGCACTATACTGTGCTTGTGGATGAGTACATCAACCCGTTTGTTTACGGACGTCCTATCTACAGCGAGGAAGAACTCGCCGACCGCTCATCCGAGAAGCGGCAGTTGATGGCGGACGCCAACTCCGGGCAGCCGGTTATCCTCTACGCTCCCAGGAGGTACGGGAAGACGAGCCTCGCGCGCGTGGTCTCGGAGCGATTGCTCGCGGACTACCTGGTCCCCACGATATACGTGGATCTCTGGGGTGTCACGAGCATCTCGGACATGGTGCAAGTGTTGGGGCGGGCCTACGCCGCGGCATCGCTTCGGCACAGGACCGGGCGATTCTTCGCCGACCTGCTCCGATCCATAGGATTTCAGGTAGAGTTCGCCGGGACCACGGTAAGCGTCAGCTACGAGGCCAGGGGCCGTGAAGATCAGGAGCGCGCGGCCCTGATGGGACTTCTGGACGTGCCGCAGCAGATGGCCGTCCGTTCTCCGTCTCAGGGACGGCTACTCATGATCCTGGACGAGTTCGGGGAGGTTTTCAACGTGCCGGGTGAGCCGGACGCGCTGATGAGAACCGCGTTCCAGGCTTCACCGAACGTGTCCTTCATCTTTATGGGGAGCAAACGCTCGCTCATGGATGCGCTCTTCGTCGAGCGGCATCGCCCGTTCTACAACTTCGGGCGCAGGATGAACCTCGGCAGGCTTCCCTTCGAAGAGTTGGGGGATTTCGTTGAGGCCAGGTTCGCAAACTCCGGAAAACATGCCACACCCGAAGCGGTGGACCTGCTGCTCTCACTCACCGATGGCCATCCCCACCGGAGCCAGCAGTTGGCCCACCATGCCTTCGACCTCGCCTCCAAAGAAGTCGACGAAGAGACCGTGTTGTCCGCAAAAGAAGCCGCGCTGGACGAGACCGCCGACGAGTTCAGGGTCGTCCTGGATCGCATGTCTCCCGCCGCGCGGGCGGTCTACCTCGCCGTGTGCAAAGACCCGGCCACGGAGATGACATCCAGGGGCTACCTCCAGCGCCACGGTATCAAGGGCACGGGCTCCTTACGAAGCGCCCTCCGCACCCTGACTGACGCCGGAGACCTGGAGCAGACCGGCGGCAGGAAGCCCGTTCCCACCGATCCGCTCCTCGCCACCTGGGTGCAGGAACGCATGAACGGCGGTTGAGGGTCCTGACATCGGACGCCGATGCATCTCAGTTAGGTACCAGCACCCCTCGTTGCACCTCGAACAGTTCCCGGTAGAGCCCCCGAAAGCCCACGAGCTCCGCGTGCGTCCCGCGCTCCACGATGGACCCACGGTCGAGGACCAGGATCTCGTCCACCTCCTCCATCCGCACGAGCCTGTGGGTGATGGCGAGCGTGGCCCGATCCCGCACCAGGTCGTAGGCGGCATCGTCTGCGTCTGCTCTATCCTCGACCGGCGGTCCTGGTTTGATTGCTCTTTTTGGTGCAAAGTCTTATAATTGTGTCATGATCGGTGACAGGCCGATGGTCGATCTTCCGCGGTTGGCGCGGGCCCGGATCGAGGCCCGCACGGGGGATGCCGTGTTCGTGATCCCGGACTTCCGCACCTTTCCCAAGACGACCGCAGCGGACCTACCCCGCGCCGTAGCTCGACCTCGTGGGGCGGAACCTCTCTTGAGCGTCCGGGCTGCGGCGCGGCTCGGACGGGGCCTCGAAGACGAGCGGTGGCTCCTGGTTTCGGTTAGAGGGGAAGGCGGCCGGCGACCGTAAGGAGGAGAGCGATGTTCCCGACAAAGATACTGCTGGCGACCGACGGCTCGGAGGAGTCGGTCAACGCCGGGCGGACGGCCGCGGCGCTCTCGAAGAAGACGGACTCCGAGCTTCACGTCGTCTACGTGGAGCCCCTGCCGCATCCCTACGCCCTGTCCGAGGCGACCATCTACTACCCGGAGATGCGCGACGAGGTGCGCCAGACGGCGCAGCAGGAGGCGCGCGAGAAGCTCGCGGCCGAGGTAGAGAAGATCGGGGCCACGTGCGCGGTCGCGGGGTCGCACGCCCGTATAGGGCACCCGGACGCGGAGATCTCGCACCTCGCGGAGCAGATCGGCGCCGGCCTTATCGTCGTGGGCAGCCGGGGCCTCGGCCCCGTCAGGCGTCTGCTCTTGGGCAGCGTCTCGAGCAGCGTCGTCCGCCACGCCCACGGTCCGGTACTCGTCGTGCGCGACGGCGTGGGCGCGCTTCCGGGGAGAATCCTGCTCGCCGTGGACGGTTCGCGGGAGTCGCGCCTGGCCGTCCGGGCCGCGGCCGAGCTCTCGGCGAAGACCGGCGCGGAGGTCCACGTGGCCCACGTGCTGCCCTCGCCCGAGCGGATGTACGGGCCCCACTTCTACGCAGCCGACGCGAAGGGGTCCCTGCTCGAACGGGTCGAGAGGGAGGCCCGCGAATTTCTCGACCGGCAGGCGGGGGAGATCTCGTCCGCCGGCGGCAAGGTCGGGGGAACGCGCCTATCTTCCGGCAACGCTCCCGCCGAGATCGTCAAGATCGCCGAGGAACTTCACGCCGATCTGACCGTCCTCGGCAGCCGCGGCCTCGGCGGCGTGCGGCGGGCACTTATGGGTAGCGTCTCGGACTCGGTGGTCCGCCACGCCCACAACCCCGTCCTCGTCGTGCGCGAAGAGGACGGCCGGAACGGGTAGCCGCACCGGCCGTCCTCTGGTCACCGACGGCGAGGCGGCCTGAGGCCTGGCCGTCGTCGCCGGGGCGTCCGTCCGGTCAGCGGTCGGCGGCCCGCTGGGCGCGGCGGCGGGGGGAGGCGAGGGTCATGCCCAGGATCACGCACCCCGAGACGACCATCACAAGGCCCCACCAGAAGTTGATGTTGAAGCCGACGTTCCCCTGGGCGCTCTGCCCGGTCGAGATCATCCCGGCCAGGACGAGCGTGACGCCGAAGATCAGGACGATGGCCGCGATGTAGAAGCCTATCGCCATGGAGTGGTTGGTGCCGGAGTGCTCCGGCACCCTCTCTTCTTCGCCGTACTCGTGGTGTTCCTCACGGTGTTCGGACATGCTCTCCTCCTCGCGGTAGGTTCTAGGGTCTTGAGGTTCTGAGGTTTCGAGGTCTTCTCTGGAGGGTCGGCGCGGCCCCATCGAGGAGCGCCGTAAACGCGGCTCTCGAAACCTCCCGTACCGATCCTCTCTCCTCTCAGCGGCCCCTAGAAGAAGTAGAAGTTCAGGGCCAGGGTCATTGCGAGCACGATTACCGCCAGGATCCACGGCTTCTTGTACCAGGACTCCTCCCTTACCTCCTTCTGGTCGGTAAGGCCCCACACGATGCCGCGCAGCTCCGAGTCGGGCTTGGGTTGGGTGACGAGGGAGACGGCGATCGTCACGACGACGCACACGATCCAGGCCCACAGGGCCCGGTACATGGAGGCGCCCACCGAGCTGTCCAGCGAGATGAGGTAGAGGACCACGCCGGTAACCGTCCCGGACAAGAGCCCGAAGAAGCCGCCCCAGCCCGTCGAGCGGCGCCAGAACATGCCAAGAAGGAACGTGCCGAAGAGCGGCGCCAGGAAGATGCCGTGCAGGAGCTGGACGTAGTCGATGATGCTCGCGAAGCCGAGCACCAGGTACGCCGCGAGCACGCTCAGGGCGACGCCCGCCACGGTGGCTATGCGGCCCACGTTAAGGTAGTGGCGGTCCGGGGCGTCCCTGTTGATGTACGCCTTGTAGATGTCGTAGGTCCAGACGGTGTTGAAGGCCGTCACGTTGCCCGCCATCCCGCTCATGAACGCGGCGAGCAGCGCCGTCAGGCCGACCCCGAGCATCCCGGTCGGGAAGTAGTAGGCCATGGCGTAGGGGACGGCCATGTTGTAGTTGTCCTCGCCGAGGTTCGGGAGGATGGACAGGATGATCAGGCCAGGGAAGATAGCCAGCACCCCGTACATAAGCTTCGGGAACGCCGCGATGAGCGGCGTCCTCTGCGCCGCCGCCTCGTCCTCGGCGGCCAGCGCCCGCTGGACGACAAGAAAGTCCGTGCACCAGTAGCCGAAGCTCTGCACGAACCCGAGGCCGAGCACGATGGCGAACCACTGCACGGCCATCGGGTTGTCCGTCGAGCCCGTGTTGGACCACGCGTGGAAGAAGTCGGCCTGGCCTATGGACTCCTGCAGGCCGGAGAGGCCGCCAACGTCTATGAGGCCGAAGATCACGAGCGGCACCAGCCCGAGCGTGATCAGGAAGAACTGCAAGACCTCGTTGTAGATAGAGGACGAGAGGCCGCCTAAAGTGACGTACCCGAGCACTATCCCAGCGGACAGGATGATGCTAGCCGTTAGCGACCATCCGAGGAGCAACTGGAAGACTATCGCCATCGCGTACATGTTTATGCCCGAGAGCAGGACCATGAAGATCGCGAACAGGATGGCGTTGAACCCGCGCGTCGCCTCGTTGTAGCGGAGCTTCAGGAACCCAGGGACGGAGTGGACCCGGCTCGCGTAGTAGAAGGGGATCATGAAAAGGGCCACGAAGACCATCGCGGGTATCGCGCCGATCCAGTAGTAGTGGGACTGCATGATCCCGTACTGCGCCGCCCCCGCGCCCATGCCGAGGATCTCGAGCGCCCCGAGGTTCGCCCCGAGGAAGGCGAGGCCCGTGATCCAGCTCGGCAGGGACCGACCCGAGAGGAAGTAGTCCTCGGAGGTCTGCATCTTCGTCCTGAGCACGGCCCCGATGCCTAGCACGAAGACGAAGTACACCCCGATGATGAAGTAGTCTAGCCACGAGTCGTTGACTTTAACCAGCGACTGCAGCAGGGCCAGGTCTCCCATCGCTCCTCCTTTTCTCGCGGCACCCCCACCGCAACGTTCTCATCCCAACTTCACATTAACAGGAATCGGCCCGCGCGGCCCCTCCCCGATTCGCTACCCTCGCGCGATGCCCACCGGCGCGTGGCTCTCCCCCGAACGGTAGGCCGCGAGCACCACCTCGAGCGCCCGCAGACCGTCCCCCCCGCCGGCCCCGACCCGCCCGCCTTCGGGCCCGCCCTCGGCCCCCCGAAGAAAGTCGTCTAGCATGAGGGCGTTCGGGTCCCCGCCGGCGGGCGTCCAGAGGGTGCCGCCCGACTCGTGGTCGAAGGTCGTGATGCTCCTGGAGAAGGCGTCCACGTCGAGGACGCCCGAGGAGCCGGTTATGCGAAGCGTAAGATCCCCCCAGGTCGGGTAGCCGGCGCCCCTTGACCAGCTCGGGTCCACCGTCGCGAAGGCGCCGTCGGCGACGCCCCCCTCCATCTCGAGCGTTAGGACGCCGGCGTCGTCCACGCCCCTGGTTCCGAAGAAGGTCCCGATCTCCGCGTAGACGCTCCTCACCTCCACCCCGAGCACGAAGCGCAGCGTGTCGGCCACGTGGACGGTGTGGTCCATGACGGCGCCGCCCCCGGACATCTCCGGGTCGAGGAACCAGCCACCGGGGGCCTGGCCGTGGTTCGTTCCGTTCACGGCCAGGACGCGGCCGATGGCGCCGGAGCGCACGATCTCGCGCGCCCGCCGGACGGCCGGCGCGTGCCTGACGGGGAAGGCGATACCGAGCCGCTGCCCCGTCTCCTCGGCGGCCCGGATCATCTCGTGCGCGTCCCCGACCGTGGTGGAGATGGGCTTCTCGCACAGCACGTCGACGCCGGCCCGGAGCGCCGGGATCACGTCCCCCGCGTGCCGCCCGTTCTCGGAGCAGACCAATACCGCGTCAACCGCATCGAACAGCCCCTCCGCGCTCTCGAAGAGGCGGACCCCGTACCGCCTCGCCGCTTCTCGTCCCCTTTCCGCGTCGTCGTCGGCCACCCCGACGAACTCCGCCGACCCGAGCCCGCCCAGCACCGCCGCGTAGTTCGGGGCGTGGACGTGGGCGAAGCTCAGGATGCCGACCCTGGCGCTCACGCGCGGGCACCCAGCGTGACGGGTTCCCCCGTCCTCACCGACTCTACGGCGGCGAGCGAGACCAGGAGCGCCTCGCGGGCGTCGCGCCCGCCCACCACGGGCTCCTCCCCCGTCCTCAGGCACCGGACGAAGTGCTCGAGCTCCGCCTGATAAGGACTCTCGCCTACCGCGACGTCCGGAACTCCGCCCACGCTGTCTGCGACTTGCAGCAGCTTGAGGGGAGCAGCTTCCGTGCTGTCCGCCGTCACGAGACCCTTGCTTCCCGCGACCTCTATCGAGTACTCGAACGGCGCCGGGTAGCCCCAGTGTCCCTCGACGTGCGCGATGGGTCCGCCCTCGAAGCGCAGCGTGGTCAGGGCGTAGTCGAGGCGGTTGTACTCGCGGCCCATCACGCCCCTGGCGTAGACCCGCTCCACCTCGCCGAAGCACCAGCGGAGGAAGTCGAAGTCGTGGATCACGAGGTCAACCAGCACGCCGCCGCTCTGGCGCCAGTCGGCGTACCAGTCGTTCCAGCCCCTAAGAAAGGGCGACCGCCGGCTCGTCCGCGCCACACCCACCGTGCCGAGGTCGCCGGCCTCGATCATTGCCTTTATCCTTACGTACTCTGGGAAAAACCGGACGACGTGGCCGACGAACAGCCGCCCGCCGCTCCCCTCGAAAGCCGACAGGATCTCGCCGGCTTCCTCCAGCGTGCGCGAGATCGGCTTCTCGAGGAACAGGTGCTTCCCGTCCCCGGCCACCTTGACCGCCAGGTCCCGGTGCAGGGCGGTTGGCAAGCACGCGTCTATTACGTCCACGCCCTCGGCGGAGACCAGCGCCTCGTAGGAGGGGTAAGGCCTTGCGCCCACGGAGGCGGCTCCGGCGGCGGCGGCCTCCTCGTCCGCGTCGGCGACGCCTACCACCTCCACGCCGGGCATGTTGGCGTACGCGGCAAGGTGTACGGAGCCCATGAACCCGGCGCCGACGACGCCGACCTTCAAGCCTGCCCGCCCTGCCGGATGAACTCCTCGAGGCTCTCCTGGAGTGCGCGCCCGGTCTCTTCCGGCGACTGGTCCCCTTTGAGGCAGGAGTTGAACTCGTCGGCCATCTCGAGCGACATGTCGGAGTAGTACGGGGAGACGGGCCGGGGCTTCGTGTGCTGAAGGGCCGACTGCGCGAGCGCGAGCAGGGGCACCCGCTCCCGCAACCCCTCATCGTCGTAGAGCGTGTTCAGGGTCGGCAGGTACGAACCCTCGGTCGCGCGGAACTTCTGCTGCTCGGGCGCCGTCATCCACTGAATAAACTCCCAGGACGCCTCCGCCTTCTTGGAGAAAGCGCCGATGTAGAACGGCTGGTCGCCGACCGTGCCGTTGCCGGGCTCGCCGTCCGCGGAGGGGAGCTCGGCGACGCCGACCTGCTCGGGCGTAACCTTCGACTGCTCGGGGTCGCTGATGATGCCGTACACGTAGGGCCAGTTGCGCATGAAGACGGCGTCTCCCCGCAAGAAGGCCCCGGCCGACTCGTCCTCCTTGTAAACGGCCATAGCCTCCGGGGAGACGCCGTCGGAGATCATCGACCGGTACTCGGCCAGCCCGGCGATCGCCTCGGGCTCGCCTATGAGCACCTTTGTGGGATCTTCCGGGTCCAACGCCTCGCCGCCGTGCGTCCAGATGAACTCGAGGCCGTTGCACACGCCGCCCTCGTAGTTCGCCCCCTGGAAGACGTACCCGAACTCCGTCCCCGAGCCACGACGGATCTCCTGCGTCATCCGTTTCAGCTCGGCCCAGGTCTTGGGCGGGGCGGAGAAGCCGTTCTCTTCGAACAGGTCCTTGCGGTAGTAGAGGAGGCCCGTGTCGGTGAACCAGGGTTTGCCGTAGATCTTCCCCTCGTAGGTAACGGCCTCGACCGAGCCGGGTAGGTAGTCAGCCCTCATTTCTTCCGTGAAGCGGCCGGAGAGGTCGGAGATCCAACCCTGCTCCGCGAACTGTGCCGTCCAAATGACGTCCCCGAGTATGACGTCGAGGTCCTCCCCGCCGGCCTGGAACTGGGTCCTGATCTTGTCGAACCGCGTACCGGTGTCGGCGTCGCCGGGACGGAACTCGACCTTGATCCCGCTCTTGTTCTGCTCGTTGAACTTGTCAACTAGCTTCTCTGCGGTCCCCGTGTCGTCTATCGAGGAGCTGAAGATGATCTCCTTTGCCTGCCCGGTCTGGCCTCCGCCGCCGCATCCCGCTACCCCGGTCAGGGCCGCACCCGCGATGCCGGCACCCCCGATCCTCAGGAAGTCGCGGCGCGAGATATCCCCTCTCGCCCTTCCGCCTCTGTCCTCCATACTCTCCCCTTTCCGTCGCTACCCCGGCAGATACTCGTGGTTGGGGCCGTTGTTGAACGTAGAGGTCTTGGGCGGGAAGTCGAGTTTCGCGATCAGCTCAAGCAAAGACGGGCCCGAGAGGAGATGGTTCTCCGATGGGCTATCGGGGTCCCCAACACCGCCCGGATGATAGGCGCGGACAGAGAACCGGAGAGACGTCGGATCTCCCACCGTGATCACCCTCCCCTTTTGCCGCGATTCGGCTCGTGATTGGCCGGATGCGCCCATCTTGTCAGAACCTTCCCCCGCGAGTCAATCCGAAGACCGTTCTCGGCTAGGGCGCGGGCGGATCTTCCTCAACCTCCGCGACCCGGACGGGCCTCCCTTCCTCGCGGGACACCTCGCACGCGACCGCTACCCTCAGTGCCTCCATCGCCGCGGCGGGCGGGCTCGGGTTCTCGCGCCAGCCCCCAATTACTTCGATGAACGCTTTGGTCTCTTCCCTGAGGCTCTCCCCGAACCTCTCCATAAAGTCCCGGTATGGGCCCTTGGTCGCGGGGACCGCGTCGGGCTCCACGGGGCGGGGTTGGCTCAGGCTGTCGCTCCCGACGGAGAGGCTCTCCCGCGAGCCGAAGACCTCCAGGCGAAAGTCGTGTCCGCGCGGGTTGTGGCGGGTGCCAGTGACGACCACGGGCAGGCCGTCGGACATGGTCATCATGATGGCCGCGTTGTCCACGTCGCCGAACTTCGCGTAGCGGTCGAAGCCCCTGACGCCCCCGACCGCGTAGACCCGATCCACGTCCAAACCGGTCAGCCAACGCGCCAGGTCGAAGTCGTGGATGTGGAGGTCGCGGTACGTCCCGCCGCTCGACGCTATGAACTCCTCGGGGGCTGGCTCGGCGTCGTGGGCGGTTATCCTGATGCTGTAGAGGGTCCCCAGGGTCCCGTCCCTTACCGCCCGGTAGGCCCGCAGGTAGTCAGGGTCCAGGCGGCGCTGGAAGGCGATCTGGAGCAGGTTGCCGGCCCGCCCGGCGTGCTCGATGACCTCGGCTGTGTCCCGCAGCGTCAGCGCGATGGGCTTCTCGCAGAAGATCGGCAGCCCCGCGTCTATGCAACGGTGCAGCGCGGGCGCGTGCAGCTCCGTCGCCAGCGACACGAAGACCGCGTCAGGCCCGGAGTCGATGGCCTCGTCTATGGTCCCGGCCGTGCCGCCGACCTCCTGGGCCAGCTTCTCGGCGCGCTCGAACGTCCGGTTGCCGATAACAAGCTCGTCCACCTCGGGCAACCCGTCGAGGACCCTTGCCCGAAAGGTCCCTATGCGCCCCGCCCCGAGCACGGCTATCTTCATCGGCGACCTCCCTCGGTCCTAAAGTCCCTAGTCCTTGCAGAGCGGCAGCAGGCTCTCGTAGCACCGGCGGGCGGCCTCCTTGGTCGGCAACTGCCAGAGGCCCGCGTTGAACAGCTCGATGGCGAAGAACCCCCCGTAGCCGTTCCCTTCGAGCGCCGAGATGATCCCCGACAGGTCCAACACCCCGTCCCCAGGCAGCACCCGGTCGAAGTCGCGGTGGACGAGGTCCGCCGGTATATCCGGCATGTCGTTGAGGTGGACGTGCTTGATCCACCTGACGGAGTCGGCGCTTATGTCCTCCAGCTTCGTAGGCGTGACGTGGTAGTGGGCCGTGTCGAAGAGGACGCCGACGCGCGGGTGGTCTGCTATCTCTGCGACCCGCACCGCGCTCGACAAGCTCCTTACCAGCGGCGACCAGTTGAACTCGATAGCGATGTCCACCCCGAGGTCATCCGTGAACACGGCGAGGTTCCGCACCGCGCGGGCCACGGCGTCGAGCGCCTCGACGGAGTTCTGCTCGGGGCCGTCGGTGCCGACGATCATCTTGTCCGCCCCGAGCTCGCGTATGAGCCGCACGTTCTCGGCGTTCGCCTTCAGGTTGGAGATGCGCGCGTCCGGCGAGCCGAAGCACGCCACCTCGAGTTGCGAGCTGGCGACTACGGCGAGGTCCCTCGACGCGAAGAGCTCCCGCGTCTCGTCCACCGTGTGGCCGTCGTCGAGCCAGTCTTTGACGAGGTTAAGGTGCGGCTCCACGTTCCGGAAGCCTGCGGCGGCGTACGCGTCCAGCGCCTCCTCGAGGTTCCAGTGAAAAGTGCACTGCGAGTTTATGGTCAGCTTCTCTGCTTGCATACTATTCGATTTCCTCCTCTCCCTTACGAGCCGCCCGCGCCTTCTGGCTCCGGTGGTTCCCCGCCACCGGGGGCGCGGGCGCCCCGGATTTAGCTTGCCTAGGCCTTCTGTGCCTTACGCGCCCGCCTCGGTGGGACGCCTGACGGCGGGGCCGGACTCCGGCTCGGAGAGGTAGCGGGTTATCTCCACCTTGTTCTCGGTGAAGAACCTCACCCCGTCCTTGCCCGTGGCGTGCAAATCCCCGTAGAAGCTGTTCTTCACCCCGTTGAACGGGAAGAACGCCATGGGTGCTGCCACCCCGACGTTCACCCCCAGCATCCCCGCCTCCACGTTCTCCCGCCACCACCTCACCGCCGCCCCGTCCTCCGTGTAGATCGAGCAGGCGTTGCCGAA
>DATFPF010000137.1:0-3275 GCA_035264945.1 Rubrobacter sp. | reverse complement strand
CAACGCCGCCAAGGCCTTCTCCACGGTGACCGCCTCCACCCTGAGCTTCCTTTTCCTGCGCCTGTTCGTCTTCAAGAAGCCCAAAGAAGCCTGAGCCCGAGGCCCTCCCGAACTTCCCAGAACCCTCTCGGGGCGAAGTTCGGAGAAGGCTAGAGTTCTCGGAACTTCGGCCTGAGGGGTTCTAGGAAGTCGCGGCCTACGCAATCGGCGTTAGGAACAAATGGTGCATCCGCGCGATGCGACCGGGCGCGTCCCTCGGCTAACGTTACCTACGAGCCGGAACCCACCGGACCGAGGAGCAAAGGGGCGAGGGCATGTACCTAGACTTCGACAACGGGTTGGCCAGGGAGCGGGCGGCGCGGATGCGCGAAGAGGTCGCGCTCAACCGCCTAGGGCCCCGCTCGGCGCGGGCCGCTCGGTCCGACGGCGATGGCGTTGTTCTCAGGGCCAAGATCGCCCGCGGGGCCACGCTCGTCACGGCGTTGTTCAGGTAGGGATCCTTCTCCGGGCCTTGCTACCCGACGAGGGCGGAGAGAGTAGGAGGACGAGATGCCCAAGCTCATCCTGGCCACGGTCGCGCTTTTCCTCGGTCGGGAAGGACCGTCCGGGGCGACCGCGCACGAGGCGCTGCACGCAAGGACGCGCAGCCGAGACGCCACCCGCCGCCTGCGGGCGTCCCGCACGCACGATCCGTACTTCCATCTCAGCTCCCTGGGGCTGAACAAGCGGCATTAAGCGAGCAGCGCTTAGGGCTTCCACCGGGGTCCGGATCTGCGCAGATCCGGACCCTTCTTAAAGCCCCCGTGCATCCGAGGGCGCCGTCTCTCACCGTATTCACCCGAGTGCGTGGAAGGGGCGTTCTCGGAAGTCGGCATAGCTGCGGCCCTATTCCCGTCGTGCGGTCCCGGTAACACCGACCGGAGGTACTATCCCCGTCGCGCCGGGATGATCCGCCGGCCCAGGCGGCCCGTAAACCCGGGCAACGCCACTCGGAAACATCTTTAAGGCTCGCCGAGGGCCGCGAAAACCGACGCGAAGGAGCGGAGTGGGCATAGCCTCGGGGAAGCGCCCGACAACGACGGAAGGGGCCGCAACGCTGCGCCTGTTGCTCGTCGAGGACCACGCCGCCTTCCGCGGCGCCCTGGCGTTCATGCTGAACCTGCAACCGAGCATGGAGGTGGTCGCCCAGGCGGGATTCGTGGCCGAGGGGCGCGAGGAGATGGCCCGGGGCGGCATAGACGCCGCGGTGGTGGACGTGCCCCTGCCCGACCAGGGCGCCGCCGAGATGGTCCGAGATCTGGTCGGGGCCAACCCCTCGATCCCGGTCCTGGTGCTCACCCACCCGGAGGACGAAATGGTGCGAGAGCGGTTCCTGGCCGCGGGCGCCAGCGAGGTGCTCCCCAAGTCCGACAGCCTCGGGGAGATCCTCGCCGCGGTGGGGAGGCTCGGACGCGAGGAGGAGCGGGAGGAGGCGGGGTAGGCGTGGGGGCTGCTAGCCGGAGGCCCCTTCCACGCACTCGGGTGCATAGCCCTTGTCGAGTGCGCTGGCAGCCCCCGAGGCCGTGGCGGGTCAGGCGGCGGTGGCCCTCGTTAGTTCGGGCGGCCTCTGCTCCGGCGGCGCGGCTGCTATCGGTATCCCGTCGTGCTCGCCGTCGGACAACGCGGCCTCGTCTCTGGCCATCATCGCTCGGATGCGCTCGCACTCCTCCAACATCGACGCGAACCTGCCAATCTCTTCGTCCGTCATATCCTCTGCCCCCGCCCGCTCCGGTATCAGGCGGGGGCCCCGTGCGCCAACATCTCGCGCACCCGCCGCCCGTCCTCGGTACCCGGCGTCGACCCACAGGTACGAAAGACGGGGCAAGTTTGAGCGAGCCGGATCGAGGAGACGACGGATGCCGTCTTCGTCGGGGACCTTCGCGCTGTGGACTCGGGCCTCGACCAGCAGCCCCTCCGTGTCCACGAGGATATGGCGCTTCCTACCGCGGACCTTCTTGCCGCCGTCGAAGCCCCGCTGCTCGCCGCCGACGCCCGTGGTCTTCACGGGCTGCGCGTCCACGGTCCCGGCACTCGGCCCCGGATTCCGATCGAGCTTTTTCCTCAGCCGTCGGCGCAGGGCGCGGTTCATCCGCTCCCAGGTTCCGTCCAAGCGCCAGAAACGGAAGTAGTGGTAGACGATCTTCCAGGGTGGGAAGTCGTGCGGTAAGAGTCTCCAGGCGCAGCCGCCTCTAACGACGTAGAAGACGGCGTCGAGGATCTCGCGCAAGGGCTGGAGCCTGGGACGACCGGGGGCTCGAGGGTGCGGCAGATGGGGCTCGATGACCTCCCACTCCTCGTCGGAGAGGTCGCTCTGGTATGCTCTTCTCATGGTGCCCGGGATCCTACCGGGCCGCCGCCTCAAGACCCTTTTTCAGACGGTTTCCTGAGGGGGTTCTCCGAAGTTCGAGAAGTTGGGGTACGAGAATCCCCTAGGGGATATCTGCCGTCGGGCGAAGACGCGATATCCCGCGCTGCCTTAGGCTGGGTGAACACCGCAGAGCCCCGGCAATGGAAGGAGAGACGAGATGGCCACGCTATCCGTACTGAAGTTCGACGACCCTTACGGGGCAGACCGGGTTCCCATCGCCCTGCAGGGCCTGCATGAGCGGCGGACGATCACGCTGGTGGACGCGGCGGTGGTCAGCTGGCCCCAGGGCAACAAGAGACCCAAGACCCGTCAGCTGCACAGCACCGCGGGCGCGGGTGCAGGCTGGGGTGCCTTCTGGGGTTTTCTGTTTGGTATGCTCTTCTTTATCCCTCTCCTTGGGGCTGCGCTGGGGGCGGGGATGGGCGCGATCGGCGGCTCCTTGGCCAACGTCGGGATCGACCACGACTTCGTAAAGCAGGTTCGCGAGAAGGTGACGGAGGGCACGTCCGCCCTGTTCGCCCTGACCAGCGGGGCGCCGCGCCCAACAAGATCATCGACAAGCTCAAGCAGTACGACTTCGAGGTCGTCTCGACCAACCTGGCCGAGCAGCAGGAGAACCAACTGCGCGAGGCCTTCGCGCAGGAGTAATAGAAGGCGATGGAGCGCTCTGGGGTGGTCAACCTACTGATCGCGGATCCTAAACGTTGTTTCGAGCCTCTAAGGCGCAGGCGTAGTGCCCGCACATCCGGCGCTCAGGTCTCGAAGATTTCTGAGGCTCATTCAGGAAAATCTGAAGGAGGAGAGTTCGCGTGCCAACTCCCGTCAACAGCCGACATGTAGACGAGCGTCTGGAGGAGTTGTACCGACG
>DATFPF010000136.1:0-12803 GCA_035264945.1 Rubrobacter sp. | reverse complement strand
CAACCCGAAGTGCTCCACAGACGCCGCCAGGCAGGACTCGCCCGACGTTACCGAGACCAGCCCTACCGCAGAGGAGATGCGCGCCGTGCGCTGCCCCGTCGCCCTGGTCCGGGCCGCGGAAGGCTTCTTTCCCGGCAGCCGCCCGCTCATCCCGGACGCGACCAGGGACGTCATGGCAGAAGCGCTGGACGTCCGCCGGGAGATGGTCCTGCGGGGCGCCAACCACTACACGATGATGTGGCCGCCGCACGCCGAACGGTGGGCCGGCCTCCTGCGCGACGATGGCTGGTGGCGCTAGGAAAACAGGGGTCCGCTTCGAGCCCGCAAAACCGACGGCACCGTGGCGTAGGGAGGGTTAGCGGCGGGAAACCGGCAAGCCGAGCGGAGGACGTTCAGCGTGTCGAGGAGGTCGGGCACCGCCCGGCGACCTGTCCACCCGAGCCCGTGGGAGGCAAGTTCGACGGACTTCGGGCGTAGGGGGGCCTTGGAAGTTCGGTAGTCTCGGAGGTCTCCAGGGTCCCGGACGAGGGCTCGAACCCGGCACCGGCTACCGCGCACAGCAGACGGCCGAGGACGCGCGCCGGCGCCAGCCCGTCGAGGTCGAGGAATTCAGACGGCGCCCCTCCATTCTGGATGCCAAGAAGGAAACATATCCCATCAAGCCTGCTCATGAAGCGTGCGACGCATGGCTGTCGCAACGCTGAGAGGAATCTACCGGCCCGAGTATTGACATACCTAGTAGTAATATGTATAGTGCCGCCATGCACACTGGAGTCAGGGTTCGTTAGCGGCGCGCGATGGGTGAGATCATGGAGATAAACAAGGACTTGATAGCCGCTTCCTCGACGCCGATCGTCCTGGCGATCCTTGCCGAAGAGGACAGCTACGGTTACGCCATCCTCAAGCGGGTTACGGAGTTGTCCGGAGGACGCATGGAGTGGACGGACGGGATGCTCTACCCCGTTCTGCATCGGCTCGAGAGGCTCGGCCACATCGAGGCCCGGTGGGAAGTCGCGGAGAGCGGCCGCCGTCGCAAGTACTACAGCATCACGCCAGGGGGCCTGGCTCAGCTCGCCGAGGAACACAGGCAGTGGCAAGCGGTGGACGCCACGTTGCGGGGCATCTGGCAGGCGCTCTACCTTCCCATCCCGGCCGGCCACCCGTCGGCCGCGCCACTTCCACAGGGAGGTTGAGAGATGTCCACCCCAGATCCGGCGGTATCGCTCGAGGAGCAGATCGACCGGTGGCGGGGCTACCTCCGCCGCCGGCAGGCGGTCCACTCCGCCGACGTGGCGGAGCTGGAGGACCACCTGCGCGAGCAGGTGGCTGTCCTGGCCGACGCGGGGCTCGCCACCGACGAGGCGTTCCTGGTGGCGGTGAAGCGCATGGGCAACCTCGACGCCCTCTCGCGGGAGTTCGCGCGCGAGCACTCGGACCGCCTCTGGAAGCAGCTCGTCGTCGTCCCCTCCGATTCCGGAGAGCCACGGGTGCGGGCCCGAACGGATGCCATCGTCGTCTTCTCTCTTGCGGTGGTGGCGGCCTTGATCGTCAAGGCGCCGGCGCTCTTCGGGATCCAACTGGATCAAGACGCCGGCTTCTACGCCCGCAACGTTGGTCTCTTCGTGCTGCCCCTCCTGACCGGCTATTTCGTCTGGAAGCGGCGGATCGGCACCGGCACTCTCCGCTGGCTGGTCCTCGCGTTCGTCGCGGCGGGCGTAATCGCCAACGTCTACCCGTTCGGAGGGGACCTGGGCGGCTACACCGAGGTGCTCACGGCGCTGCACCTGCCGATCGCGCTCTGGCTGGTGGTGGGCGTCGCGTACGCGGGCGGCCGATGGGGCGAGGTGGGCGGCCGCATGGACTTCATTCGGTTCTCGGGCGAGCTGTTCATCTACTATGTGTTGATCGCCCTCGGCGGCGGCGTCCTCACGGCGTTCATGGCGATGATCTTCCAGGCCATAGGGATCGACGTCGAGCCCTTCTTCGAGTCGTGGTTGCTGCCGTGCGGTGCTTTAGGGGCCGTCGTGGTCGCCTCCTGGCTTGTGGAGGCCAAGCAGAGCGTGATCGAGAACATGGCGCCCGTGTTGACGCGCCTCTTCACACCCTTTTTCGCCGCCGTGCTGGTCATGTTTCTAGGGACCCTGCTGTGGACCGGACGCGGGGTCGACATCGGTCGGAACGCGCTCATCGCCTTCGACCTGCTCCTGGTGGTGGTCCTCGGCCTTCTGCTCTACTCCGTCTCCGCCCGGGACCCCCGGTCGCCCGCCGGCGCCTTCGACGTGGTGCAGGTAGTTCTGGTGGTCAGCGCGCTGTTGGCCGACGCGGTGGCGCTTTGGGCCATCGCCGCGCGCATCACCGAGTTCGGTTTCACCCCGAACCGCGTGGCCGCCCTGGGTGAGAACGTGATCCTTCTGGTCAATCTGGCGTGGTCCGCCGTGCTCTACATCCGTTTTCTGAGGGGGCGCGGATCGTTTACGGACCTCGAAAGGTGGCAGACGAATTACCTGCCCGCCTATGCCGTGTGGGCGGCGATCGTCGTGATCGCCTTTCCGCCGGTGTTCGGATACATCTGATGGGGTGCCGGTATGCTCGTTCTGCGCGCCGGCCTTAGCGGTCGTGGCGCTCGCCGCGACGCAAGTGGTTCATCCAGCACTGCGCCCCTTTTCACCGCGGCGCGTGGAAGGACGAGTCCCCAGAGTCCACATCCAAGATCCCGCATAAACCCGACCCCTTCGGGCCAGAAACTACCCTCGACGCGGTCCCCGCACCCGGTTGGTCGCGACAGGAGTCCGTGCGGTGCCGGGTAGCTGAGCG
The DNA here is from genome assembly GCA_035264945.1 of Rubrobacter sp. GTDB lineage: Bacteria > Actinomycetota > Rubrobacteria > Rubrobacterales > Rubrobacteraceae > Rubrobacter_D. The sequence continues at coordinate 9,989 of DATFPF010000136.1, read as the reverse complement.
CGGCCAGACCGGTGGCCGATCGAGGATCGAGCATGCGCGGGTGCCGGCGTCGTTACCCCCGCGCGGTACTTTCGGACCTGACCACCTCGAAGCAGCAGCGTGGCCTGGCCCCGCGGTCGCAGCGCTCGCGAACGGGCACGCCTGCCAGCTCCGAGATCAGGGCCTCCGCAACCCGGCACACCTCGGGCCTGCCGGAAGTGACGGCGGATAGCGGGCAGCCGTAGCCCCGAATGATGAAGCGCTCGTCGCCTTCCTCGAGCTCCGCAAGGCCGCCCAACTCGTTCAGCACCGCGACGGCCTCCTCCAGCCGCGCCCGCACCCCGTCTTCCGGTACCCTTCGGCCCTCGGCGATGCGACGCCCCACGTCCCTAAGCAACGCTTCGGACTCCACCGGTCCTAGCCCCTCCGAGAGCGCGTCCAACAGGTGACGAAGGACGGGCTCGTAGGCCTTCGGGAACATGCCCTCGGCTTCCGGCGTCAGCTCGTAGACGTATGCGGGCTTGCCGCCAGCGCTGCCCGGGCGCACCGAGCCACGCTGGCGTACCACGCCGTCCCGCTCGAGCGTGGCGAGGTGGGCCCGAACGCCGTTGTTGGTGAGCCCTAGCGCCCGGGCCAGCTCGTCGACCGTGCGGCCCGAGCGGCGTAGCAACGTGACCGCCTGCCCGCGTGTGCTCTCGAAGAACCTCCGGTCCCACGTGATGGCCAATCCGCTCCTTCCGTTCGCCGCCCCCAGTATAGCAAGCAAGCCAGGTTTGTCTAGTAAATCAAGTTTTTACTTGACAAACTGCGATACACCCCTTTAGACTGCGTTTACGACAGAGAGAGCGACCTTCGAGGAGGGAAGTTATGGAAGGTACGACGACCCGGGGTTCGGGTTTGGTGGGCGCTCTCTCCGGTCGTCTCTTGCGGGTCGGCGCGCTGGCGGCCCTCTTGTCGGCGGGTGCCAACGCTGTAGTGTTCGCCGTCGCGTCGTCCCTCTCGGGCGTCGTAGTTATAGCGCCGCACGAAACCGTGACGTTGGTCCAGGTCGTGGGCGCCAGCGTGGCCGGTTCTATCGGCGCGGCCGTCCTGTTCGCCGCTATCTGCCGCTTCACGCGGCGCCCGATCCGCGTCTTCTGTGGTGTTGCGGCCGGTGGCTTGCTCCTCTCGTTCGTCCCCATAGCCTTGGCGGGCGCCACGGGGTCTTCCGCGGCGACGTTGGCCCTCATGCACGTCGTGGCCGCGGCCATCAACGTCGGGCTACTCACCAGGTTGGGCCGGAAAGGGTAGGGCGCGTCGGAGGGAACATGGGACACAGACTCGGCACCAGAGACTAGAGGAGGACGATCATGGCCGAACAGACGAAGATCACCGCTCTCGACAACGGGCCTTACCTGGTAAAGGGGCCGGTCGTGCTCTTCGACGCCGAGGGCAACGAGTTCCGCGCAGAGCGCGCCCCCATCGCGCTCTGCCGGTGCGGGGGATCTACGAACAAGCCGTTCTGCGACGGCACCCACTCGAAGATCCGTTTCCGGGCGGCGGAGAGGGCGGTTCAGCAGGAGGGGGTGAGGGCGTGATCTCGCCATCCGCCAGACGGGTTGCTGAGGCCAACCTTCCTACCCGTTACGGCGCCTTCGAGATGTTCGTCTACGATACCCCCGAGCGCAAAGAACACGTCGCGCTCACCCTGGGCGCGATCGGCGACGGAGATCCGGCCCTCGTACGCGTCCACTCCGAATGTCTTACGGGCGATGTCTTCGGTTCGAACCGCTGCGACTGCGGCGAACAGCTGGCCGACAGCCTGCGGTTCTTGCAGGGGCATGGTCGTGGCGTCTTGCTCTACCTGCGGCAGGAGGGCCGCGGCATCGGCCTCGCCAACAAGATCTCCGCTTACGCGTTGCAGGAGCAGGGTCTCGATACGGTCGAGGCGAACCTCGCCCTCGGGTTGCCGGAGGATATGCGCGACTACCGGGTCGCCGCCGAGATGCTGCACGACCTCGGCGTTCGGCAGGCCCGCCTGCTTACCAACAACCCGGCAAAGATCGAAGGCCTCGAGCGCCACGGCGTCGAGGTCGTGGAGCGCGTGCCCATTCGGGTGCCGCCAAACCCCTCGAACCTTGCGTACCTGCGGACCAAGCGGGAGAAGATGGGGCACCTCCTCCAGGGGGTAATGCCGCTCGAGACCGCGCAGGACGGGTCGGCATAGAGGGAATAATGGACGATGCGGACGCCAAGAAGACGATTCTGGCCTCCCGGCCGGTCATCACCCTGAGCTACGCCCAGACGTTCGACGGACGTTTGGCGACCTCCACCGGCAGCTCGCGGTGGATCAGTGCCCCGGAGTCGCTGCGCTTCAGCCACAAGCTACGCGCCGAGCACGACGCGATAATGGTCGGCGTCGGCACGGCCCGCAAAGACGATCCGCGCCTGACGGTGCGTCTGGCAGCGGGTCGAGACCCCTTGCGCGTCGTCGTGGACAGCACCCTGCGCACGCCGCTCACCGCCGCCGTCTTGGCGGGGGGTGCTGCGCCCGGCACCGTCCTCGCCGTGACCGACCGCGCGCCCCTCGCCAAGCGCGAGGAAGTTCGTGCCCTCGGCGCCACCGTATTGCGCGTGCAGGGCGACACCGGAGGCCGCGTGGACCTGGTCGCCCTGCTGGCGGCACTGCACGGCCGGGGCGTTCGCTCGGTACTCGTGGAAGGGGGAGCCGGGATGATCACCGCGCTCCTGCGCGCCCGGCTGGTCGACCGGATGGTCGTCTGCATAGCGCCCAAGATCCTCGGCGCCGGCATCGAAGCCGTGGGCGACCTCGGCATCCGCGAGCTTGCGAGAACCTTGATCGTGGCCGACACGTCCGTCACGCCCTGCGGCGCCGACCTGATCCTCGACGGCCGTATCGAGTATCCGGACTCCCCGACGGTAACCGTCGACAGCGAGGAGGCCGTCGGATGCGTTACGGTATCGTGACGGCCAACCTGGGCGACTACGCCGATCCACGAGTGGCGGTCGGCCTTGCCCGCGCGGCCGAGACCGCCGGCTGGGAAGCCTTTTTCGTGTGGGACCACCTAGGCTTTGTGCGGGGCGTGCCCTCAGGAGATTCCTGGGTTATCTTGTCCGCGGTTGCGGCCACGACCACGCACCTGAAGCTGGGGCTCGCCGTCGCCCCGCTGGCGCGTCGGCGCCCGCAGGTCGTCGCCAACGCCCTGGCGAGCTTGGATCTCCTAAGCGGCGGGCGCATCATCCTCGGGGCCGGACTCGGGGGCAGCCCCGAGGAATTCACCGCTTTCGGCGACCCGGGGGATGCGAAGCAGCGCGCCGCTATGCTCGACGAAGGGCTCGAAATATTGGAAGGGCTCTGGTCGGGTGAGAAGGTTACCCACCGTGGTCCACACTACACCGTCGAGGGCGTATCCCTGTCGCCACGCCCGCTCCAGCGCCCTCGCATCCCGATTTGGATCGGCGGCGAGCGCGCGCCAGCCCTGCGCCGCGCCGCCCGCTGGGACGGCTGGCTCGCGCCCGCCACAAGCCAAGACGGGTCCCCGACTATGGCCAAGAGCCCCGAGCGTATCGGCGAGATGGTGGCCGAGATCCGACGGTATCGGGCGAAGGAGACGCCTTTCGAGGTGGCCGTGGACGGGTACTCAAAGCCCGACGAGCCCGCGCTACCACGCGCCTACGCGGCAGCGGGGGCGACCTGGTGGCTGGAGAGCATCCACGACAAGCGCGGTTCGCTCGATGAGGCCATGAAGCGGGTAGAAGCAGGTCCACCGGAGAGGGAGTGAGGGTTTCGGATCACGTCGTGTGTGGGTCTCCTCGCCGCAGGTGTACGTGCGAAGGGCCGGGGACAACCGACGCGTGGGAGCGACGAACGGCCTAGGCCGTCAGGAGATCTCGGTGCCACCAGGGATACGTGAAGGAGAGCGAGATGCGCACGATAACCGTAGCAGAGTTCGGAGGGCCGGTAGCTCTGATGGACCTGCCGACCCCGAGGATCGGGACCGACGACGTCCTGATCCGTGTCGGCGCCGCGGGGGTAAACCCTTTTGACTGGAAGGTCGCGGAAGGGGTTCTAAGAGATGAGCGGGAGCACCGCTTCCCCTTGATCCTGGGCTTCGACGCCGCCGGGGTCGTCGAGCGGATCGGGGCGGACGTTACCGGGCTTGCCGAAGGCGACGAGGTGTACGGGTGTTTGCTCGGACCGGTGATCGGGGGCGGCACCTACGCCGAGTACGTCGCTGCCCCCTCAGCGATCGTCGCCAAGATGCCGGAGTCGGTAGGTGTCGCTGAAGCGGCGGCTCTCCCGATGCCTGGGCTCACCGCGCTGGACCTAGTGGATGCGGCGGACCTCGAGGGGCGGGACACCGTCTTGATCGTCGGGGCCACAGGCGGGGTCGGCTCCTACGCGGTCCAGCTCGCCGCCCGGCGCGGCGCCCGCGTGATCGCCACCGCGCGCCAGGCGAACGAAGCGTTCGTGCGTGAGCTGGGTGCGACGGAGACGATCGACCACACAACAGAGGATCTCGTCGAGGCCGTGCGGGCAGCCCACCCCGAAGGCATAGCGGCCATCATCGACATGGTGAGTGACCCTGGGGTGCTCGCCCGCATGGCTGGACTCGTGAAGGAGGGTGGGCGGATCGCGTCATCTGTGTTTGCGGCCGACGTGGGGAGCTTCGCGGTGCTCGGTATCGGGGCAACGAACGTCGGCATGCGGCCCGGCGCCGGGCGGCTCGAGGAGCTCTCGCGGCTGGTCGACGCCGGGGAGATCCGCGTGAGGCTCGAGCGCACCCTTCCGATCGATAGGGCGCCCGAGGCTCTGGAAGAAAGCAGGACCGGGCACGTGCGCGGGAAGATTGTCCTCCTCGTCAACCAAGGGGTTACGAAACGTGCCTCGAGCAAGCCCAGAATGCTGGCAAGGGTAGCGAGAAGCTCTTGAACGAACCTCCTTAGAGAAAGGGAGCGAGGAAGATGGGCCCAGACGAAGATCGCGTGGTGCGCACGAGGGCTGCCCGGGGCGCCGAGATCCGGTTGGCCGCGCGAGCAAGGCAGGTCCTGCGCCAGAACGATATGGGGGTATGGACCCGCGCCTCCCCCAGTCTCTACCCGCACCAGTGGAGCTGGGACAGCGCGTTCATCGCCATCGGCCTCGCCCACCTAAGCACCCGTCGCGCCGCGAAGGAGCTCTCCGCCCTCTTCGAGTACCAGTGGAAGACCGGCAAGGTCCCCCACATAGTCTTCAACCCCGAGGCCCCTCCCGGAAGCTACTTTCCGGGACCGGACCATTGGGCGTGCGCCGCGGCCTCCCCGGACGCGCCGCCCGCGCCGCCCTACACCAGCTGCCTCTGCCAGCCCCCGGTCCACGCCATCGCCGCCCTGCACGTCTGGGAGACCGCCGAGAGAAACGGGGGAGAAGAAGCCGACGAGGCGCGGGCCTTCCTGCGCAAGATCTACCCGAAGCTCCTCTCCTGGCACCGCTACCTGATGACCGCCCGCGACCCCGAGGGGTCGGGGCTGGTAACCATCTACCATCCCTGGGAGAGCGGCACGGACAACTCCCCACGCTGGGACGCGGCCTTGAAGAACGTCGAGGTCGGATACCTGCCGCCCTATCCCCGGTACGACCTCGGGCAGGTCGGGAGCCCCTCCGAGAGGCCGACCGGTGCGGAGTACGACCGCTACCTGTGGCTCGTGAAGTTGATAAAGAAGGCCGGCTGCGACGAGGAGAACATTCACCGGTCCCACCCGTTCCTCGTCAAAGACGTCCTCTTCAGCGCGATCCTGGTGGCGGCCAACGAAGCCCTGCTGGAGATTGCGGCATCGGTCGGGGTCAAAGACGTCTCTCTTATCATCGGCTGGATCGCCCGCGGCCGGCGGGCGATCGACGGTTGCTGGGACCCCGAGATCGGCCTTTGCCTCGATTACGATCTTCGGGGCGGGAGGCCGTTGCTGGCGCGCACCGTGGCCGGCTTTGCACCCCTGATAGCGGGCCGCCAGAATCCAGAGCGGCTAGGAGATGTAATCGCGACGCTCGAGTCGCCCGCCTTTCTCGGTCATCCGCGGCTGCGCTGGCGCGTGCCGCCGAGCACGAGTCCCTTGCAGGAGGGTTTCCATCCCCGCAGTTACTGGCGGGGACCGACCTGGCCGGTGGTCAACTGGCTACTGTGGTGGTCGCTGCTCCGGGCCGGCGAGCCGGGGCGCGCCCGGCGGCTGCGGCATGCTTCTCTACTGCAACTCGCGTCCGGCGAGTTCGGCGAGTACTTCGAGCCCTTCACCGGCGAGCCGCTTGGCGCAAACGGCCAATCTTGGACCGCCGCCGTCGCCCTGGATTGGCTCGCAAGGCCCCCGGTCGAAGCATCGGCAGAGGCGGCGTAGGCCCGCGGAGCGTGAAGCAGGACCGACCGGTGAGCAAGGTGGCTGATCTCTTGGAAGCCGCTCAGCGCCCGGGTTGAGTACGCCTTTTCTTGGACGTACATCGAATAGACCCAGCGAGAATTTCGGGGAGGGCATGGCGGGCCGCGGCCGATAATTCTTCGCGGGGCTCGGTCCCTGGTGATCGGTGAGACGAACGGCGACGTCGAGGACCCACGGGGCGCGGGGTTCGGGGTGGGGCTAATATTACGCGCCGGTCCTAATAGATCTTGGGAGGTTGGGTTATGTTCGGGAAGGTCCTCGTCGCCAACCGTGGGGAGATCGCGCTCCGCGTGGTGCGCGCCTGCCAGGAACTCGGGGTGTCGGCGGTCGCCGTCTACTCCGACGCCGACGAGAGCGCCCTCCACGTGCGCCACGCCGACGAGGCGGTCCGCATCGGCCCGCCGCCCGCCGCCAAGAGCTACCTTAACGTCGATGCGCTGATAGGCGCGGCCAAGGAGACGGGGGCCGAGGCGGTCCACCCCGGCTACGGGTTTCTCGCTGAGAACGCCGGCTTCGCGGCGGCGTGCCGGGATGCCGGGCTCGCGTTCGTAGGGCCGTCGGCCGAGGCGATCGAGAAGATGGGCAACAAGTCGGCCGCGCGGCGGCTGGCTGAGGAGGCCGGGGTGCCGGTGGTGCCGGGCTCGGACGCCGCTTCTTCCCCGGACGAGGCGGCGCAGACGGCGGGGGAGATAGGCTATCCGATCATGGTGAAGGCGGCGGCCGGCGGCGGGGGCCGCGGCATCCGGGTGGCCGAGGACGAGGAGGGGCTGCGCAAGGCGGTGCAGGTCGCCAGTCGCGAGGCCGAGGCTGCCTTCGGGGACGGGACGCTCTACCTGGAGAAGCTGCTCGTAGCGCCCAGGCACGTCGAGGTGCAGATCATGGCCGACCACGAGGGCAACGTGGTCCACCTCTACGAGCGGGAGTGCTCGATGCAGCGTCGCCGCCAGAAGGTCCTGGAGGAGGCCCCGTCGCCCGGCATAGGCCCCGAGGTCCGCGCGAAGATGACGGAGGCGGCGGTCCGGCTGGCCCGCGAGGCGGGGTACGCGAACGCGGGGACCGTGGAGTTTTTGGTCGAGGGCGAGGAATTCTTTTTTATCGAGATGAACACGCGCATACAGGTGGAGCACCCGGTCACGGAGATGCTGACGGGCGTGGACCTGGTGAAGGAGCAGATCCGGGTCGCCGCGGGCGAGCCGCTGAGCCTGAGGCAGGACGACGTGCCGATGGTCGGGCACGCCATGGAGTTCCGCATCAACGCCGAGGACCCGGACAACGACTTTATGCCCTCGCCCGGCGAGGTAACCTTCCTCGACGTGCCGGGCGGCCCGGGCGTCAGAATCGACTCGGCGATCTACCAGGGCTACAAGATCCCACCCTTCTACGACTCGATGGTCGGCAAGCTCGTCGTATGGGCCCTCACCCGCGAGGAGGCCATAGACCGCGCCCGCCGCGCCCTGCGCGAGTACCGCCTGGAGGGCATCAAGACCACCATCCCCCTCCAACTGCGCCTGCTAGATGACGAGGCGTTCCGCTCGGGCGAGTACCACACCGGCTACCTGGAGGAGCTGCTGAAAGAGAAGGGGTGAGGGCGCGCCTAGTCGTGGGGTGCCTGGTGGGGTGCCTGCCGCTCCTCGCCGGTCGCGTCGGCTGGCGTCGGGGAGGAAGCATGCTCTAACCCGAAGCTGAAGATGTAGGACCGGGCCGGGACACCCTGCACGGCCCCGGTCTCGTCTGGGGTGGCTGAGACGGCTTCGGCCCACCCGCCGCCCAAGGTCGCGCCGGCACCGACGAGGGCGATGACCGCGACCACGGACACAGCGGCGGCCATGCCCAGCAGCTTGGCGTCCGAAAAGACCCCGCCGCGCCTGTGGCGCACTATGTCCATCGTCGCCGCGAGCCAGAGGCCCACGAGCGCGAGGGCCAGCATGGGCCACAGGGCGTACGAGAGGACCAGGGACGCTATCTCACCCACCCTGGCCCATCCTTCCGCGCCCACCTGCGGCTACCCCGGCCGGTGGCCGTCGCCGTCGGGGTGTGTCCCCCCCGACGGGGGCCTTCCGTTCGAAAGCCCCTTGGGCATGGCCTGCTCGTAGACCCCGTAGGAGAGCTCGAGGTGCTCGCGCATCCGGGTTGCGGCCATTGCCGCGTCCCTCTCGGAGATGGCCTGGCAGATGAGGCGGTGCTGCTGCTGGGAGACCCTCTTGACCTCTGGCAGGACGTTCTCGGGTATGTCGTAGCGTTCGGCAAGCGTCCTCAGGGTCATGTGGATGGAGCCCGCGAACAGGCTAAGCATCCTGTTCTTGGAGGCCTCCGCGATGGCCCTGTGAAAAGAGATGTCCGAGACTATGGCGACGCCCTCCTTGCGCGCGTCCATCTCGAGCATCTTCTCGATCACGAACATGTCCTGCTCCGTCCGCCTGAGGGCCGCCAACTCGGCCGCGGGCACGTCCGTGATCTCCCTGGCCTGCCACAGCTCCTCGAGCGTCAGCTCGTCCACGTCGAGCAGCAGGGAGATGGAGTCCGTCAGATACTCCGCCACGCCCGTCCCGTCTATGGCCTCGACGAACGTCCCGCCCGTGGGGCCCGTCGAACTCCTCAGGACGTTCTGCGACTCGAGAACCTTGAGCGCCTCGCGCACCGTCGGCCGGCTGACCCCGAGGGACCTGGCCAGGTCCGTCTCCGGCGGCAGCCTATCCCCGGGGCGCAGGGTCCTGGCAGAGATCTTGCCCCGAATATGCCCGATTATTCGCTTGTAAGCCTTGCCGGGCTTCCGCGCTCCGCCCGGGCCGTCTTCTGCCATGCCGGGATTTCCTCTCCGAGACCTACAACACTATATCCGATATATCCGCGTGCCTACCATAAACGGCACGAACCCCGGGTTCTGTGTTACCTACCTCGTCCCGACCCACCGCCGGGTCGAAGAGACGCCGCCGCGCCTCCCTCGGGACCTCTCCCGCCCGGATAGTGTCCGTGCGCCCCAAGGCACGGAGCGAACAACCCCCGGGGGATATTTGTTTGACAAATAATCGCGCTTTGGCTATCTTGCCGCTTGGGTGCCCGGCGCGATGGCTTTGGGGGTCGTGGATCGCCGGGCTATAGGACGGTGAGGGACTAGTCAAGGAGGGTTAAGGCGATGGTTGACCGACAGGGTCGGGGTGGCGAGGGCTCTACCGGAAGCTCCGGTGGCGCGCCCGCCGATGCCCCGGTGATAGACCGCAACATAACAAACAAGACGCTGATCTACTCTTCTATCGTGTGTTTCCTTGCCTGGGTCTTCTCCGTGTACGACTACACGCTCTTCGGGGCGTTGCTGCCGGTGATCTCCGATGAGTTCGGGTGGTCGACCTCGTTTGGCACCTTTATTGTAACTCTCGTGGCTATAGGGACTATCCTCGTGGCGCTCGCCGTTGGGCCCATGCTCGACTACTTGGGCAGGAAGCCGTCCCTGGTCGTCGCGACCGTCGGCGCGGCCCTCAGCTCGGGCCTTACGGCCCTGGCCCCCGCGAGCCTCGCGGGAGCCTACATGACCGCTGTGCGGACCTTCTCCGGCCTCGGCTACTCCGAGCAGGCGGTGAACGCGACCTACCTCAACGAGATGTACG
>DATFPF010000135.1:0-48235 GCA_035264945.1 Rubrobacter sp. | reverse complement strand
GTAGATGATCACGATGGTGACCGGATCCCCAGCTAGACGGGCCTACTCCACGGCAACCTGCCAGGGTTGGGCCTCTCGGTAAAGTCCGACGCGGGCTCACCTTCCCGGAAGCCGTTCCCCTGGGCGTATTACGCAACAGATGCGGGCCGCGTACGAATCGGGGCTAATGGCGGGGTACGCGAGGTCAGGTGGTGGGCTACCTACCCTAAGGGGCGTGGCGGACGACGGTCCGGATCTGGAGCCCGCCCCGGACCCTTTGCGTAAGGTCCACGGTCATCTCGGCCGGCCCGCAGGCGGCGACGAGGTCGTCGAGGAGCGTGGCGGCGAGGTCTTCCGCGAAGGCTCCCTTCTCGCGGAAGCCCCACAGGTAGAGCTTCATGGCCTTCGACTCCAGGAGGCGCTCTTTCGGGCGGTACGTCAGCTTCAGGTCGTAGAAGTCGGGCTGGCCCGTCACCGGGCAGATCGCGGTGAGCTCGTCCGTCGTGAACTCCACGACGGCATCCTTGCCGCCGTGGGACCAGGGGACCGTGTCGATCTCGTCAGCCCCTATGGGACCCCGGACGTCGCGCCCGAGTACCCGCTCTTCTTCTTGCCGCATGGAGACCTCCCCGCGCAGGTCGCGCTTTTCGGGCTATGGTAACCGAAGCCCGGACGAGCCCCCTAGAACCTCCGCACGAGCACGGCGTTGCCAAGGAGCAGGAGCACCAGCTCGGAGACGGCGACAGACCCGAAAGCGGCGAGGTAGGGCAGCCCGGCGGCGAAGTGGAGCACCGTCGCCACACCGGCGGAGACGACGAGCGCGAAGAGCGCGCTTGCGACGTAGGTACCGGCCGGGCTCCCGAGGCGGCGGGCGACGGCCCAGCAGAGCGCGCCGCCAGCGAGGTTCACCACGGGCATGAGGACGAGTTCCAGCCCGCCGGCGACGGGGCTGAAGAGGTTGACGAGCCCAACCCCGACCGCGAAGGCGGGGATGGTCGCGGGGTATTTGATCACCAGCGGCTTCAGGACCTCTCCCAGCCGGAACTGCACGGGACCGAAGGCGAGGGGTGCGACGAGCAGGCTCAGCACCACGTAGAGCGCCCCGACCACCCCGGCCACCGCGACCCTTCGGGCGGGCCCTCCCTTGGTGGCGTTCATCAGGGACACTAGCTTCTCTGGCCGTCCGGGCCCTGGGCAAGGGCGCAGCCGTCCTTGCGGGGGTCGCTGCCGCAGGCCCGGACGCCGTCCTCGTGGACCCGTATCAGCTGCGCCCCGCCCACCGGGACTATGTAGTCCTCGCCCACCTCCACGTCGTGCCCCTTCTCCCTGAGCCGCCCTACCTCGTGCTCCGGCAGCCGGCCCTCGACGAACAGGGTGCCGTCGAGGTGGAGGTGGCGCGGGTGGTCGACCGCCTCCTGGGCGCTCATCCCGTGGTCCACGAGGTTCGAGAGGACCTGGGCGTGGCCCTGGGGCTGCATCGGGCCGCCCATGTTCCCGAACACGGCCCAGAGGGCTCCCTCGCGCGTGGCGAGGCCGGGGATGATCGTGTGCATCGGGCGCTTGCCTGGGGCGAGACCGTTCGGGTGGTTCTCATCGAGGCGGAAAGAGAAGCCCCGGTTCTGGAGGCAGACGCCGGTGCCGGGTGCGACAACGCCGCTGCCGAAGCCCATGTAGAGGCTGTTGATAAAGGAGCAGCCGTTCCCTTCCGCGTCAACGGCGCAGAGGTAGGTGGTGTCCTCGCCCAAAGGCGGCTCGGCGGAGGGGGCGGCCGCGCGGTCGGGGGAGATCCCCTCGCGCAGGGAGGCGGCGTACTCCTTGGAGATCAGGCGCTCCGTGGGCACCGGCGGGTCGCGCCAGAACTCGGGGTCGCCTATCTCGTCGTAGAGGTCCGCGTAGGCTAGCTTCTTCGCCTCGACCTCGAGGTGGACGCGGTCGGCGCCCGAAGGGTCGAGGTCGGCCAGGTCGAAGCCCTCCAGGATGTTGAGCATCTCCAGGGCCGCGATGCCCTGGCCCGGGGGCGGTATCTCGTAGACCCGGATGCCCCTGTAGTCCGTCGAGATCGGCTCGACCCAGAGCGTCCTGTGGGCGGCGAGGTCGTCCTCGGAGAGGTGCCCGCCGGCCCCCTGCGCCGCCTCGGCCATGAGGCGGGCGATCCTGCCTTTGTAGAAGGCATCGGCCCCGCCCTCGGCGATGGCCGAGATGGTGTCGGCCGCGTCGGGCTGGACGAAGACCTCGCCGGGCCGCGGGGCGCGCCCTTCTACCAGAAACGCCTTCGCGGCGGCCTCGTTCTTGCGGAGCAGGTCTTCCGCGACCTCCCAGTAGCGGGCGAAGACCTCCGAGACCGGGAAGCCGTTCTCGGCGAGCTCGTAGGCCGGTTCGAGGAGGCGGGCGAGCGGCAGGTTGCCGAAGGCGTCCGCGGCGTCCTCCCAGAGCCTTACGGCGCCCGGGACCGTGATCGGGGGGCCCCCGCGCTCCGGCATCTCCCCGTAGCCCACGCCCCTGAGCTTCTCGATGGTCGCGCCCTTCGGCGCCCCGCCCGAGCCGTTCGCGCCGAGCACCCGGCCCGACGCGGCCTCGTAGAAGAGCAGGAAGGCGTCCCCGCCCATCCCGGTCGCCATCGGGCCGACGACGGCCATCGCGGCGGCCATCGCCACGCAGGCGTCGGCGGCGGTCCCGCCCTCGTCCAGGACGCGCAGGCCGGCCAGGGCCGCGGACGGGTGCTCGCAGGCGACCGCGCCCCTCGTCCCGAAGACCGTCGAGCGGCCCCCGCGGTCGGGGCGGCGCGCGTGGCCCCTCTCGACTCCGCTCTCGCTCTTGAACAAAGTTCCTCCCGGGGTGTACCTATGATCTCTCTTACAGTTTATAGAAGTCCGCGATGGGTATAGTGGCTCGCATAAACCTAAAGGAGGTAGAAAGCATGGGCACGGGAAAAGCGGTCTACATAGGGGCCACGCTAATTTCTATCCTGATCTCCATCACGCTCTACCGCAGCGACCGCCAGAACCTGGCCATCTTCGTCGGCCTGTGGGCACCGACGATCCTCAACCTGGGCCAGACCCTTGTGGACGACGACCCCTCCTAGCCAGAACCCCCGCAAAACCACTTCGCGCGTAACCGAACTCGGGTAGCGGACCGGCCCCAAAGCCGGTCCGTTCTCTTGCCCTTCGAGAGCCCGCGGAACCGCACCCGAGTACTGGCCGCCCTACAGCCTCCCGAACTCGCGAAGCAGGTCGGTCAGGGCCACCCGCTTCGCGATGGGCCGACCGTGCGGGCAGACGTTTGGGAACTGGCAGGAGGCCCACTCTTGCAGCAGCCCGGACATCTCTTCCTTCGAGAGGCTCTCGCCGAACTTCGTGGAGCCCTTGCACGCGAGCGCCTTGGCGAGGTCCTCGCCGCCTGAGAGCGCGTGCACGGCGGCCAGGAACGCGGCCTCCGGGTCCACGGCCGTTGCTGGCGCCGCTGTGATCCTCACAGCGTCAGCCCCGAACGGCTCGAACAGGAAGCCGAGGCGGTTCAACTCGCCCTCGAAGGCCCAGGCCTCGGGGGCCAGGTCCTCGGGGAGCATGGCCACCGCGGGACCCTCGAGTGCTACGGGCGCGGCCTCCGGGTTCTCCCGCAGCTTTTCGTAGAGAATGCGCTCGTGGGCGCCGTGCTGGTCGAGGACGATCAGGTCCTCCCCCTCCTGGGCGATTATGCACCGCCCGGCGAACTGGCCGATGGGGACCAGATCCTCCCCCGTCTCCTCGGCGGGCACGCCGGCGCCAGGGCCCCTCTCCGGTGAGAGTGCGGCCCGGATGGTCCCCACCACGAGCGGGTACGCGGACCGGCCGCCACGCAGGCGAACCGCGCTCTTGGCCGGGTGCACGTTCACGTCAACCTCGCCGGGGCCCAGGTCCAGCCGCAAGAAGGCCGCCGGGTGCCGCCCCTTGGGAAGCAGGTCCGCGTAGGCCCTCGCTATGGCCGGGGCGAAGGAGTCGGTGTCCACTACCCGCCCGTTGACCGCCACGTGCAGGTAACGCCTGGTCGGGAAGCTCATCTCCAGCGGGCTAACGAGGCCCCACACCACCGGGTCCTCGAGCGCGACGAGGCCTTTAGCGAGCGAGAGGCCGTGGACCTGGGAGACCCTCTCGCGCAGGTCCGCCGCCGTCGGCAGCGCCAGAATGCCGCGCCCGTCCGAGCGCAGGAAGAAGCCCACGTCCGGCCGGCCAAGGGCGAGGGCCCGCACGACCGAGGCGGCCGCGTTCGCCTCGGCCCTAACGGTCCCGAGAAAGCCCCGGCGCACCGGCAGGTTCAGGAAGAGCTCGCGCGCCTCCACCGTGGTGCCCGGCGGCCGCGATGCGGGGCCTGACTCGACCGTCTCTCCGGCAAGGACCACGACGCGGAAGCCCGGTCCTTCGGCGCCGGCCGCCTTCGTCGTCAGGGTAAGGTGCGAGACCGAGCCGATGGCGTGGAGCGCCTCGCCGCGGAAGCCCAAAGACTCGACCCTGGCCAGGTCGTCTGCGGTCCGGATCTTGCTCGTCGCGTGCTCGGCGACCGCGCGCCCGGCGTCGCCCGGGAACATCCCGTGCCCGTCGTCCCCTACCCGTATCAGGGAGATACCGCCGTCCTCGATGTCAACCTCGACGCGCGTCGCCCCGGCGTCCAGAGCGTTCTCGATGAGCTCCTTCACGGCGCTGGCAGGACGTTCGATCACCTCCCCGGCCGCGATCCTGTGCGCCACCTCGGGCGGCAGCACCCGGACCCTGCCTCCGGCGCCCCCGTACCTGGCCGTCTCCTCGGCGACGAGCCGGGGGAAGAGGCCCAAGGCGCTAGCCCGCGAAGTCCTTGACGCCCTCGGATTCGAGGCGCGCGAGGATCTCATCCGCCCGGTCCGTCACCTGGGACGGCAGCCCGGCGAGCCTGGCGACGTGGACGCCGTAGGACGAGGACTCGGCGCCCTCTTCTATCCTGTGCAGGAAGACGATCTCGCCTCCCACCTCCTCGACCGACGCCTTGTAGTTGCGGCAGCCTGGGAGCAGCTCCTCCAGGCGGGTGAGCTCGTGGTAGTGCGTGGCGAAGAGGGTGAGCGACTGCACGTCGTCGTGAAGATACTCCGCCATCGCCCAGGCGAGGCTCATCCCGTCGTAGGTCGAGGTGCCGCGGCCCACCTCGTCGAGGATGACGAGCGAGCGTTCGGTCGCCCCGTTGAGGATGCTCGCGGCCTCCGTCATCTCGACCATGAAGGTCGACTCGCCGCTCGCGAGCCGGTCCTCCGCGCCGACCCTCGTGAAGATTCGGTCCACGACGCCTAAAGCTGCCTCGTCCGCGGGGACGTAGGAGCCGGTCTGGGCGAGGAGGGCTATGAGGGCGACCTGGCGGAGGTAGACGGACTTGCCCGCCATGTTGGGGCCCGTGATGATCTGGAGCCGCGAGTCCCCGTCAACCCCGGAATCGTTCGGGACGAAGGGTGTTGCGGTGTTGTGCTCCACCACAGGGTGGCGCCCGCCCACGATGTGGATGCCGCGCCTCTCCGTTACCTCGGGCCGGCAGTAGCGGAGCCCGGTGGCGGCGGCGGCGAAGGAGGAGACGACGTCGACGACGGCGACGGCGCGGGCGACCTTCTGTAGCTCGGGGGCCGCCTCTTTTACCGCGGCCCGGATCTCGCCGAGTATCCCCCGCTCCAGACGCTCGACCTCGTCGCGGGCAGTGAGCATCCGCGACTCGTGCTCCTTGAGCTCAACGGTGACGTAGCGGGCGTTGTGCTTGAGCGCCTTGCGGTGCTGGTAGCGGTCCGGTACGGAGAAGGCGTCCTTACCAGCCACCTCTATAAAGTAGCCCTCGCCGTCACGGTAGCCGACCTTCAGGCCCTTGAGGCCTGTCTTCAGGCGCTCCTCGGCCTCGAAGCGGGTGAGCCACTCGTGGGCGCCGTCCCTGAACTCGCGCGCCTCGTCGAGCTCTGAGGAGTAGCCCGGGCGTATGATCTCGCCCGACTCCTCGCTTATGGCCGCCGCTATGAGCTCCCTTACCCCGGGCGGCTCCTCCATCGCCCCGAGGACGCGATCGAGCAGCGAGCTTTTCTCGGCCGCGGGTGCCAGCGTCTCCTTCAAAGGTCCGACGGCCTCAAGCGCCCCGCGCAGCGCGAGTAGGTCGTTGGGGGAGGCAGAGAGGCGCACGATGCGCGTCGCTATACGCTCCACGTCGGGGATGCCGCCGAGGTGCTCCCGCACCTCCTCCCTTAGCATGTAGTCTGGCACTAGCGTGTCCACGGCCTCGAGCCGCTGCCTTACGCGGCCCACCTCAAGCAGCGGCCGCTCGAGCCAGCGCCTCAGGGCCCTCTGGCCCATCGGGGTCTTCGTGCGGTCTATGGTCTCGATCAGCCCGTCGAGGCCAAGGTTGCGCCGCGTCGTCGCGTCGAGCACCATCCCCGTGCCGGGGTCGTATGGCCTGAAGGCGACGACCTGCTCCGGGGCGGCCCCGCCGCGCAGGGAGGCGAGGTACTGGACCAGGGCGCCCGCCGCCCCGACGAGCGCGGGCCTCCCGTCGAGCCCGAACCCCTTGAGCCCCGCTACCCGGAAGTGCCGCCTCAGCGCCTGCTCACCCGCAGAAGGCTCGAACGTCCAGCGCGGGACAGGGCTTATGGCCGCCCGCACCTTCGGCAGGTTCTCGGCCGCCGTCCGCTCCGGCACCACTAACTCCCGCGGCGACCACCGCTCCAGCTCAGCCCCCAACTGCTCCTCCGGCACCTCCGTCCCGGTGAACTCACCCGTCGAGGCCTCGACGACGGCCACGCCGGCCCTCCCGTCCCTTACCACGAAGGCCGCCAAGTAGTTCGCCTGCCCCGCCGAGAGGACGTTGTCCTCGATGACCGTGCCAGGCGTGAGTATCCTCGTCACCTCGCGCGTGAACTGCTTGGGTTTGGTCGGGTGCTGGCGCTGCTCGGCCACGGCGACGGAGTGACCCTTGCGCAAGAGCGTCGCCAGGTGCTCCTGCAGCGCGTGGTTTGGCACCCCAGCCAGGGGTACGCGCCCGCCGGCGTAGCCCGCGGCCTCGCGGCTCGTCAGGCGGATGGAGAGGGCCTGGGAGATCTTCTTCGCGTCCTCTTCGAAGGTCTCGAAGAACGTGCCAACCTGGTAGAAGAGAATGGTCCCGGGCGGCAACTGCGCCTTCAGCTCTGCGTAACGTCCCAGCATGCGGCTATTCTACGGGCGCGCCCCCCGTTCGTCAGCCCGCAATCCACCCGCTACTCTCCACCACGACCAAATTAGAGTAAATACTCTTGACAGCGGGGAAAGCCGGCCCTACACTTCGTTTTAGAGTAAAAACTCTACAAAGGAGCGGGATGGGCAGGAGGAGCAACAGGGACCGTGTGGTGGTTGAGGCGGTGCGTCTGTTCAACGAGAGGGGGACGGCGGCGGTCTCCACCAACCACATAGCGGAGGCGGCTGGGATCAGCCCCGGCAACCTCTACTACCACTTCCGGAACAAGGAGGAGATCATCCGGGAGATTTGGGACCGCATCGACGCTCTTTGGGACAGATCCTACGCGCTGCCTTCCGGCGTCCCGCCATCCGTGGAGGACCTCGGGGCTGTGGTCGAGGAGACCTTCTCGGCGCTCTGGGAGTACCGCTTCTTCTACCGGGAGCTCGGCGCGCTGACGAGGCGCGACCCGGAGTTGAGGAGGCGCTACCTGATCGTGCGCCGGCGCGGCCTCGATGGGACGGAGGCCCTCCTGCGGGGCTTCGTCGAGACCGGGGTGCTGGCGGGGCCAGAAGACCCGGACGACCTCGCCCGGCTGGCGAAGGTGCTCATGCTGGTGGCCGAGTGCTGGCTGCCGTACGAGGAGACCGCCGGCGGCGAGTTCGAACCGGGGCAGATCGAAGAGGGCGCCGCCCTGATGATGCAGGTCCTGAGCCCGTACCTGGCGGACGACGCAAGGGCCGGCCTCCCCGGCCGGGCGCGCGGGGACGGTGGAAGATGAGCGACGCCCGGTTCTTTCTCCTCTGGATGACGACTTTCCTCGGGTTCCCCGTCGGGGGCGCCCTGGCCGTCCTGATCGTCGGCCCGGTCGGCGGCGTGGCCTCCGCGGCTTTCGCCGGGCTTCTCGCGGGCTCCGTCATCGGGACGGCGCAGTGGCTCGTGCTGCGCAGGCGCCCGGGGCTTGGTGCGCTCTGGGTCCTAGCCACCGGCGTCGGCCTGGGCGTCGGTGAGGCCGTCGGGGCTGCGCTGACAGGCGCGGGGACGGGGATAGGGAGCCTGGTGGCCGCCGGCGCCGCGTCGGGCCTGGCCGTGGGGCTCTCGCAGTGGGCGCTGCTGAGGAGGTACGGCGGACGCGCGGGCCTGTGGCCGGCGGTCGTGGCGGTCTCGTGGCCCCTCGGCTGGACGGTGACGTGGGCGATAGGCGTCGACGTCGAGCGGGGCTACACCGTCTTCGGCTCTTCGGGCGCGCTCGTCTTCGCGGCCGTCACGGGCGCGGCGATGCTGCTCGTGCTGCGCGACGGAGATCGGTAAGTAGAAAGGGGACCAGGGATGGACAACGGAAACGGGCTGCACGTGGTCTTCGGCGCCGGCCCCGTCGGGCTGGCGGTGGCGGACGAGCTGGCGAAGAGGGGCGGGCGCGTCCGCCTGGTCAACCGCAGCGGCAGGGCGGACGCGCCCACGGGCGTCGAGGTCGTGCGGGGCGACGCGTCAGATCCGGCCTTCACCCGGGATGTCAGCGCGGGCGCTTCGGTGGTCTACAACGCGCTCAACCCCCCCTACCACAGGTGGCCCGAGCTTTTCCCCCCGCTGCAGGCCGGGGTGATAGAGGGGGCCGCATCTGCCGGGGCGAAGATGGTGGCGATGGAGAACCTGTACATGTACGGGCCCACGGGCGGGCGGCCGATGACGGAGGACATGCCCTTCGCGGCAGGCACGCGCAAAGGGGAGGTCCGGGCCAGGATGTCCGAGGAGCTGTTCGCGGCGCACGAGGAGGGGAAGGTGCGGACCACCGCGGGTAGGGCCTCGGACTTCTTCGGCCCGCGGGTGCGCGACTCGGCGGCGGGCGAGATCGTCTTCGGCCGGGCCGTAGAGGGCAAAGGAGCCCAGGTGGCAGGGGACCCGGACCAACCCCACACCTACACCTACGTGCCGGATATAGGCAAGGGCCTGGTCGTTCTGGGGGAGCGCGACGAGGCGCTCGGGCGGGCGTGGCACCTGCCGAACCCTGAGACCGTCACCACGCGGCGGTTCGTGGAGTTGGTCTTCGAAGAGGCCGGCGGGCCGGCCAAGATCCAACGCGCCCCGAAGGTCCTACTCAGGATCCTCGGCCTCTTCAACCCGGCCGTGCGCGAGACCATCGAGATGCTCTACGAGTTCGAGGAGCCGTTCGTCGTGGACCACTCCCGGTTCGCCCGGGCCTTCGGCGACCACGCCACGCCGCTCCGGGAAGCCGTGCGGCGGACGGTCCGTTGGTACGGGGAACACCCGGAAGCGTGATCCGGGAAGGTCCCGGCCCTCCCGCCGGCAGAGGCCGGCCGGCGTCTTCTCGTCCGTCTGGCCCCCGTTTCGGCCCCGCCCGAGCGCGGGCGGGTCCTGGGAGCTTTTGGGTGCGCCGGCGCCCTCCGGGACGCGCCTGATGTAGAGTGAGCCCGTGCAGGACGCAGACCCCAGGCTCTCGAAGATCCTCCTGGCCATGTCCGCCCTGGGCGCGGCCCTGAACCTGGCGGACTCGGTCCAGACCGCGGGCCCGCGCCGCGCCGCCGGCTTCTTCGCCCTCGGCGTCGGCCTGCCGACGGTCGGCGAGGTGCTCGCCACGGGCCCCCTGAACCTCCTGCGCCACCGCACGCGGCCCCGGGTGGCGGGCGTCCCGGTAGCCATCCTGCTCGGCTGGTACTGTGCCATCCGTGGCTCGTACGCCGTCGCGGGCAGGGCGCTGGCCCGACTCCCCATGAGCGAGCCAGCGCGGCGGAAGGCCCTGCCGCCGGTCGCGGCGCTCGTGGGGACGAGCCTGGATCTCGTCCTCGACCCCGCCGGCCTCGACGCCGGGCTCTGGGAGTGGAGGCGGGACGGCGCCTACGCGCGGGGTGTGGAAGGGGCCAATGGGCGCAGCGGGGTGCCGCTCGTCAACTACGCGGGCTGGCTCCTCCTCGTCGCGGGTGTCGTGTTGGTCTACGGGCGGCTATTCGGGGAACGTCGGCCCGCCGGCCGGCTGCCGGCGCTCCTCCTTCTGCCTCCCTACCTCGCGGCGGCGGCTTGGGCGGTAAGGGGGCGCAGGGTCAGGTACCTGCTCCTCTCCTTACCCTTCGCGGCGGCGCTGTACGCGGGCCTCGAAAAAGGCTAGCTTACCCTCCGAGACCGATAGAGAGGAGGGCGCGTGAGCCCGAAGCCGGTGATCCTGGACGTAGACCCCGGTCACGACGACGCCGTGGCCATCATGATGGCCTGCGGCTCGCCGGGGCTCGACCTACGGGCCGTGACCACCGTCGCGGGCAACGCGACCCTCCCCAAGACCACGCGCAACGCCCTGCGCGTCCTGTCCCTGATCGGGCGCACAGACGTCCCCGTCGCAGCCGGCGCCTCCGGGCCGCTCGTGCGCGAGCTCCGCACGGCCGAGGACATCCACGGCGAGAGCGGGATGGACGGGCCGGAGATACCCGAGGCCGCCTCCGAACCCGACGGCCGCGGCGCCGTCGAGCTTATCGCCGACACGCTGCGCGAAGCCCCCGAACCCGTCGCCCTGATCCCGGTAGGCCCGCTCACCAACATCGCCGAGTTCTTGAGGGCGCACCCTGACCTTAAGGACAGGGTCTCCCGAATCTCCCTCATGGGTGGGAGCATGGGCCTAGGCAACACCACCCCGGCCGCCGAGTTCAACATCTACGTCGACCCCGAGGCGGCCCGCGAGGTCTTCGAGTCGGGGCTGCCAATCACCATGAGCGGCCTCGACGTTACCCACCAGGCGGGCGCGGGCAGGGCCGAGCGCGACCGCCTGCGGAGCATCGGGGGCATCGGGGAGGTGGTCGCCGGCTTTCTCGACTTTTTCGCGGGCACCTACGAGCGGGTCTTCGGCTTCGACGCCCCGCCCCTGCACGACCCCGTCGCCGTCGCCGCCGTCCTGGAACCGGGCCTGCTAGAGACGCGGGCCATGCGCGTGGACGTCGAGTGCGAGAGCGACCTTACCCGCGGCGAGACGGTCTGCGACTTCCACGGCGTAACAGGCAGACGGGCGAACGCCGAGGTCGGCCTCGGGCTCGACCGGGAGGCCTTCTTCGACCTGCTGCAGGACTCCCTAAAACGCCTGTGAAGGTTTCAGGCATCAGGTTTTGGAGCGGTTCGCGGAACGATTGCGCCCTCATGTCAGAGGGAGAAGGCTCTGAGGTTTTGAGGAGGTAAGGAGACGAACCCCTTGCCGCACGCCCGAGGGCCCAGAACCTCGAAACCTACGAACCTGGGACCTCGGACCTTTCCGCGGCTAGTCATTCCCGAAAATTGCCCCAGGTAGGACCTGTTTTCGGACCTCGCGCGGAACCCGGTGCGCCTAGCCTTACAGCTTCGCCTCCCGGAGCGTGCGGACGACGAAGGCGTCGAACCCGGCGAAGGCGAGCGCGTTTCTGGGGGAAGCGTCAAGCTCGGCGTGGTCTATGGCAGGGGTGATGGTCACGCGGAGGTCCGGCGCGACGGCGTCGAGGGCGCGTGACTCGGAAGCCGGGAAGTACTTGTCCTCAGGACCCGTGGCGACCTCGACGGGGGCGCGGATACGTCCCCCACCGGCGAGCGGCGAGAAGGTCTCAAGGTCGCTTCTGACCCCGTCCGGGAGGTCGGCGTAGAGCCCGTCGAAGCGGTCTGGCTCCCTGTTGGCGAGCAGCGCGACCACGGCCGCGGCCTCGGGCCCGAGGTCCTCCGTCCGGCGCAAGCGGAGGCCGCCCAAGGGGTCGGGGTTGTCGCGGCCGACGGCTTCGATCTCCGCTGACAGGAGCCTACGGTCCTCGCCGGAGGGGAGGGCGGCAATAACGGAGCGGGCCACCACGTAGGAGAGGAAGGGGTCGGCGTCGTGGCGGGCGAACTCCCCTTCCCTTGCCTCGTAGGCGCCCGCCGTGGCGACGTTCAGGACGGTCCGGATGTCCGAGTACGGGGCGACGCCGGCGACGAGGGAGACGCGGTTCCCGGTGTCGGGCCTCTCGGCCGCGAGGAGGGCGAGGGTGGCGCCGGTCGAGATGCCTACCATGGAGACCTCGTCCCCCGCGGCGTCCGGCCAGTCGGCGACGGCGCGGGCCACCTCGGCCGCCTCGTCCACCGTCTCCGGGGTGATCCTGTCCTCCCTCAGGCCCGGGAGGTCCGGCAGGACCACGAGGTAGCCCGCCCTGGCGAACCCCTCGGCGAGCCGCCTGGCCTCGGGAAGCTTCCGGCCCTCGGGGACCGTGCCGTTGACGAAAAAGACCGCGGGCCAGGGTCCCTCCCCCGCGGGGCGCTCGATCAGGGCCGGGTTGCCGGCGACGGTCCCGTCTCGGGGACGCGGCTCGCCGCTCACGGCCTCGGCGGCCGGCGTTACGACGGGGGCGTCCACGACGGAGGAGATAACGACGAAGGCCCGCGCCTGCGCGTCCACCCAGGACCAGAAGACGAGCAGGACGCCCACGAGCACCGCCAGCAACGCGAGAAAGACGGCGAGCCGGCGCCTGCGCCTGAACCGCTTCTCCCTCGAGACCCGAACCCGCAAAGCCTCTCCCGCCGGAGACGATGCTTCCGCCGCTAACTATGCTACGGGATCTAGCCCCTGTCTACGCTCTTCCGGCGGGCGGGTTTGAAACCCGCCCCTGCGGGGGCTCAAACCTGTTCGAGCGGACGGTGGGGCTCAGGCGGCAACTCGACGCGTATCCCGTCACCGGGCCGCACCTCGCCCCCCGCGACCACCACGCCCATGATGCCGGCTTTTCGGACCAGGTTGCCGTGCGCGTCGCGATCTAGCACGGCCCCCATGAGGCCAGCCTGAAAGCCGTCCAACTGCCTGCATGGGTTGCGCAGGCCCGTTACCCTGACGGACGCCTCCCCGCCGAGGTAGAGCGTGGTCCCGGTCGGCAGGCCGAGCAGGTCGACGCCGCGGGTGGTGACGTTCTCGCCCATCTGACCGGCCGAGAGGTCGAAGCCCGCCGCCCGCAGCTCGTCGTGGAGCTCCGCGTGGATCAGGTGGACCTGCCTGAGGTTCGGCTGCGTCGGGTCACGCCTCACCCGGGAGCGGTGCTTGACCGTCTCGCCCATGTGGGCGTCGCCCTCGACGCCGAGCCCTTCCAGGAGCCTGATGCCGTCTTCGGCCGGCTTGCCGAAGGTGTGCCCCGGGCTGCGACTTACCGAGATCACTTCCCCGTTCAAGATCTCGCGCTCCTCTCGTGGAAGGGACGGGCGGTCGTCCCCAAGCATACCGGACCCCGCCGTTCTAGCCGACCGCAAGGGCCACGATCCCCAGGACCATGCACACGGAGGCGAGGAGGCGGCGTCCGAGGCCTCCCTCCGCCAGGAGGCCCCCGCCCAGGATCGTCCCGATTAGGATGCCGATCTCGCGGGCCGGGGCCACGCGGCTAACCGGGGCGAAGACCAGCGCCGTGAGGACCAGCAGGTACGCGACGGGGCTGAGCACGGCAACCCCAAGCGTCTCCGGCCGGCGGGCCCTCCAGGCGGCCCGGATCTCCCCCCTTCTCCGCAGCGCGACCGGCAGCAGGACGAGGGTCTGGACCAGCAGCGAGCCCCAGTAGTACAGGACGGGCGAGAGCGCGAGGTTCCCAACCGCGTGCTTGTCCCAAAGGGTGTACGCGGCGATAAAGGCGCCGGTCAACAAGCCGAAGACGACCCCGAGCCGCGCCTCGGCGGGCGACCTCATCCCGCCGAGGCGCGGCTCCCAGGCAAGCAGAAACACCCCGAAGACGATCAGGAGGATGCCGGCCCAGGCGACCGGCCCGGCGCGCTCCCCGAGGAGAAGGATCGCGACCCCGCTGGCGAGCAGGGGCCCCGTGCCCCGAGCCAGGGGGTAGACCACCGAGAGGTCGCCGACCTGGTAGCCCTTCTGCAAGGCGAGGAAGTACCCGATGTGCAGAATCCCCGTGCCGAAGACGAAGAGCAGGCCGACGGCCCCGAGGCGCTCGCCCCCGATAAAAACGCCGGCCGCCAGGGGCGCGAAGATCGCCGTCGAGAGCGCGCTGTAGAGCCAGACGAAGGCGGGCCCGCTCGCGTCGCCGCTGGCGCGCTTGGCCAACAGGTTCCAGACGGCGTGGAGGAGGCCTGAGACCAGCACCAGCCCAAGGGCGAAGAGGGTAACTGTCTCGCTCCTTTCGGCTTGATACCGGCCCCACGGATCGGGCGCCAAGCATAGCAAGGCCGGGCGGTCCCCCTCAACCGGACGGTATCTCTGCGGATCCGGGGCGTCCAGGGCACTTTCGCGGCCCGCGCCCGGGCGACCGCGTGATGGCTCCCTCCACCCCCCCGCGGTCGCCCGGGCGCCCCGCGCGTATACTCTCCGACCGTGACCGGAGGGGCGACATGACGTTAGGACCGTGGGGGGAGGCGGCGCTCGGGGCCAGGGAGGTGCTGGCGCGTGCCACCCGGCGCTCGGCGGCCGAGTGGCGCGACGCGGTGTCCGCCGGCGTTACCGACCCCGCGGCCCCCTTCCGCCTCGGCGACCTCTCGCGGGCGCAGTGGTTCCTCTGGACGGGCGCCAGCCTGGCCGCGGGCGAGCGGGCCGGCAGGGGCGCGCCGTCGGGCGGCGTACCCTCCCCGAGGGCGCTGGTGCTCGGGACGATCGCGGCCGACCTGTACCTGGGCTACACGACGCTGAGGGAGCGGGGCCGCTGGCTGCCCGGAACCGTCGGGCAGGAGGACTGGGAGCTCGCCCACCGGCGGGGGGCGGGGCGGCTGCTCGACGCGGCGGAAGCCCTGGGCGGGACGCTAATAAAGGCGGGCCAGTTCGCCTCGTCCCGCCCGGACCTGCTCCCCCCGGCCTACACAGGGGAGCTCGCCTCGCTGCAAGACAGGGTCCCCCCGCAGCCTGCCGGCGTCATCGAGGAGGCCGTAGCCCGCGAGCTCGGGCGCCCGATAGCGGACGTCTTCTCCCGCTTCGACCGCGAGCCCGTCGCCGCGGCCTCCATCGCCCAGGTCCACCGCGCCACCCTGCGCGACGGGAGGGACGTTGCCGTCAAGGTCCAGTACCCCGGCATCCCCACCCTCATCGAGGCAGACCTCGAGGCCCTCGAGTCCATCTTCGACGCCATCGCCGGGCTCGAGCCCGACGTGCGCCTCCAACCCATCGCCGACTACCTCCGCTGGACCCTGCCCCTGGAGCTCGACTTCGGGCGCGAGGCGGGTGCCATGGCGGGCCTCAGGCGGACGCTGGCCCACAGGGCGGACGTGGTGGTGCCGGAGGTAGTTGAAGGCATGACCACGGAGCGGCTGCTCGTCATGGACTTCGTCGAGGGGATCAGGATCTCCGACCGCGAAGCAATCCTCGCGGCCGGCATAGACACCTCAGCGGTAGCGGAGACGCTCAACGACGCCTTCGCCGAAGGACTCTTTCGGCGCGGCGTCCTCCACGCCGACCCGCACCCGGGCAACCTCCTCGTCCAGCCCGGCACCGACGGCCCGCGCCTGGTACTGCTCGACCACGGCCTCACCATGGACCTCGAGCCCTCGTTCGTCGCCACCCTCTCCCGGATGGTCGGCGCCATGAGGGAGGGGGACATGGAAGGGCTTACCCTCTCTCTGGGCGAGACCGGGCTTCCGGTTGGACCGGAGACAGACGTTGAGACCCTGCTAGGCGTCGTCGGCGTACTGCTCGGCGGGGGCCGCCAGGAGGCCCGTCCGGAGCTGGGTGAGCTAGGGCGCGGCCTCGGGGCGAGCGTGGGGGACCTGCCGCCCAGGTTGCTCCTCGTCGGTCGCGCCATAGGGTTGCTCGACGGGATCACCCGCACCCTCGACCCGGACCTGGACGTGCTCGAGATCGTCGCGCGCCACACTGACGACTAGCAGGGTAGTCTCGGGACTACCCCCCGAGACTACCCTGCAGGGTTCCGGCGGGAGTAGAACTCGTCGAGGAGGGGGCCGCTGATCTCCTCGACTATCTCGATCTGCCTGGGGGTTAGGTCCTCCTCCCAACCCCCCGGAGAAGCCTTCCTGTAGAACTTCCCCTGCCCCTTCATGTCCTCTGGGATGGCCTCCCAGGAGTGTTTCTCGACCGCCCGGTCCAGCGCGTCCGCGCTCGCCTCTATCCCAAGCTCCGAGTAGACGCGCCTCATGGCGCCCAGAGCGTCGGCCAGCAGGTCCTCGTAGCGGACGAGCGTCTTGGGCCCCCTGTGGTCGTCGAAGGCCTGCCTGGCCCTCTCCATGTTCCGCACGTACTTCTTGGCCGACCGCTTCACCACGGCGTCAGGCCGCCTGGCGGTAAGGGACTTGCGGCCCGAGCCGGCGGCCCGCCGCTGCTCCTTCTGCCAGCTGCCCTCCCGCGTCGCGTCCAGGGACGAGGAGACCACGTCGCGGGGATCGCGGACCAGCAGGATCATGCGGCTCTCCGGCAGAGCCTCCATGAGGAAGGGCGCGCCCACGCCCCCGCCCGGCTCCTTCACGACGAGGAAATCATCGGGGCCCAGGTTCGGGAAGGCGTACCGGGCGCCGGTCAGGACGAAGTGCCTTATCGAGGAGATCCAGGCGGGCCGCGTCGGGCCGCCCATTATGAAGTTCGCAGACTCCGTCTTGGCCTTCGGGTTGTTCTCGTAGAACTCCCCGAAGAGGTGGCCGACCCTGGGCTCCTTCCAGACCCCCGTCCCCTCCATCTCGCCCATCATGGAGGCAAGCCACGTGCTCCCGCTCCTGGCGACGCAGAAGATCCAGACGATGTTCGCCGGGCTCAGGCCCTCGCCTGCCTCTTCCGGCGCGACCACCACCCGCGAGCGCCCGGCGCCGACCGAGGCCGCCGCAAGCCGGCGCCTGAGGACGGCCAGCTTCGGGTACCGCGCGGAGGCCCGCCGCCAGGCCCACAGGCCCCTGCTCTTCAACCGTGATCCGAAAGACGCCCTCATCTAATCCCTCGCCGGAGTCGGTTACCCTGGATCGTTGGATCGCCGCGGTCAGGTTAGTGCATCCCGCGCCTTTAGTAAAATCGGAGGACGATGCTACCGGGCTGCCGGCCGCCCTCTGGCCGGCAGCTTCGAGCCGTCCGTGGTCCGATCCCCCGGGGACGCCTGGACGTCTACCGGCGCGCCGGACGAGGCGACCGATTCTCCTGACCCCGGGTAGACCCGGCCCATCCGCAACCCGCCCGGCATCCCGTAGACTTACTCCCGTCGGAAACCCGAAAAGGAGCCCCAGATGGCGAACCTACCGCAGCAGGGCCAGCCACTCCCGCAGATGGACCTCACCGCCGAGGACGGGAGCCACGTCGGCCCGGAGGACCTGACGGGCCAGAGTACGGTCCTCTACTTCTACCCCAAGGACGACACCCCCGGCTGCACGAAGGAGGCCTGCGCCTTCCGCGACCGCATGGGGGACTACGGCGAGGCCGGCATAAGGGTCTACGGCGTCTCGCTGGATTCACCCGAGTCCCACCGCGAGTTCAGGGAGAAGTACAACCTCAACTTCCCGCTCCTCACGGACAGGGACGGCCGCGCCGCGGAGGCCCTGGGCATACTCCGCGACAACGGAGAAGTGGCGAACCGCGTCACCTTCCTGCTCGGCCCCGACGGGAACGTCGCGAAGGTCTACCCCGAGGTCTCCCCCGAGACCCACGCCGACGAGATCCTCGAGGACGCCCAATCCCTCTAGGGTCTTCGTTTCGGCCCGTCGGGGTAAGAAGGGGTGACGGCAGAGAGATGTAACCCGCGTCAGGAGGTCTGGATGAGCGACGGAAGTGGCGGAGACAGGTTTCGGGAATTGGAGCAGGCGTACAGCGAGTACACGGTCTACGACCAGCACTACGAGAAGGTCGGCAAGATCGACGACATCTTCGTGGACGCGAACGACGAGCCTGAGTACATAGGCGTCAAGACGGGATTCCTCGGGATGAAGTCCACCCTGATCCCGATAGAGCTCGTCCGAGTGAACGACCGGCGCAAGCTTGTCGAGGTCGCGGCTGACGAGGAGACGATAAAGCACGCCCCGACCTTCGACGACGACGGCGACATTACGCCGGAGTACGAGGACCGCGTCCACGGCTACTTCGGCCTCGAGCGTCCGCCCCACATGCAGTCCAGCGGCGGCTACGGCGGCTACTACGACTCCCCCACGGACCCCTCCCGCGAAGAGGAGCTGCGCCGCTCGGTCGACACCGAGTACGGCGAGCGCACGGGTTCGTCAGCGTCCCCGGCCGGGAGCGCCCCCGCGGGCACCGGCAACGACGTCGACGTCCCCCTCGGCGACAGGGGCCCGCAGGCCGGGACGCCGCGCGAGGAGCCCGCGGCGTCCACCGCGGACCCGCTCGACGCCGACGCGGCGACCCGCACCGGAGGGGATACGCGCGAGGGGATCGAGGTCCAGGGAGACAGAAAGGTAAGGGTCTACAAGCGGGCCGCCCGCCCCTCCAGCTAACGCCCGGGACCGCCCACGCGTATAGAATTGGCCGAGCGGTAGGGGTCGGATAGGCCGCATTCGCGGCACGGGGAGGTCTTCGACGGTGGAAGCGCAACTGCAGTACGGGACCGGCAACCTGAGCATCGAGGTTCCGTCCTCCAACGTTACCGTGCTGGCGCCGAGGCCCGAGGAGGGACTGCCCGACGAGGCGGCCGCCTTCATGGATGCGGTGCGGCATCCCACCGGCTCGGCGCCGCTAAAAGAGCTGATCGGCGCGGGCGAGACGCTCGCCGTCGTGATCCCGGACATCACCCGCGCCCTCCCCCGCGAGCGCCTCCTGCCCTGGCTCTTCGAGGAGCTCTCCCACGTCCCGCCCGAGAGCGTAACCATCGTCAACGGCACCGGCTCCCACCGCGCCAACACCGAGGAAGAGCTAGTGGCGATGGTAGGAAAGGACATCTACGAGCGCTACAGGGTCGTCAACCACGACGCCCACGATTCGGGGACGCTCCTCTTCGCCGGCAGGACGCCCGAGGGGCGGGACGTGCACATGAACCGCGAGTACGTCGAGGCCGACCGTAGGATCGTTATGGGTTTTATCGAGCCGCACTTCATGGCGGGTTTCAGCGGCGGGTACAAGGGCGTCTTCCCTGCCGTGGCGGACGTGGGCTCGATCATGCACTACCACAGGGCCGCCGTCATCGGGCACGAGCGGAGCACCTGGGGCGTCATGGAGGACAACCCGACGCAGGACCAGATCCGCGCCAACGGCTCACTCCTCCCGCTCGACTTCTGCATAAACGTCACCCTCAACCGCCACCGCGAGATCACCGGCTTCTACTGCGGCGACCCGATCTCCGCCCACGAAAGGGGCTGCGAGTCTAGCAAGGCCTCCGTCATGGTCCCATGCGAACACGAGTACCCTATCGTTGTCGCAACCAACGGCGGCTACCCGCTGGACCAGAACCTCTACCAGGCCGTGAAGGGCATGTCCGCGGCGGCCCAGATAGTCTCAGATGGCGGCCTGATCGTCTCCGTCGCCCGCTGCAACGACGGCTTCCCTGCCCACGGCAACTTCCGCGACATGCTCCTCGAACACGACTCACCCGAAGCGATGCTCGAGACCATCTACGCCCCAGGCTTCTCGAAGTACGACCAGTGGCAGGTCCAGCTCTTCGCCCACATCCTCCAGAAGGCCCGCGTCGCCCTCCACAGCGAGATAGAGCCCGACGACGTCCGCGCCGTCCACCTCGAACCCGTAGAGGACATAGCGGCCCGCATCGCCAAAGAGCTCGAAAGCATCGGACCTGACGCCCCCATAGCCATCCTCCCCGAGGGCCCCATGACCGTGCCCTACCTGGAGCTCGCGCCCGTCGGGGCGTGAGAACTCCGTACTGGCCAGCCTCACCCGCGACGACCCGTACTACGCGAACGGGATCCGGGGCTTACGCGACGCCTCTGCAGGTTACGAAAATGTTGCAAAGGTGTTTCGATGTGTTAAGTTCTTCCCGTCTTGCCGAATCTTTTCCTCAACAGGGTCTTCGTGGCGGCGTTCCTCGGGACGCTGGTAGCCGTGCTCGTGCTGTTCTCTTTACGGGACGGCGGGGAGCGCGCTGCCGTCCCCGGTGTCGCGGCCGTCCGGCACTCCCAGGTATCTGAGGCGCCCAGGTCCGAGACGGGGGACGTGCGGACGATGGTCGCCTCGTACTACGCGAACGTGCTCGAGGGAAACCCGACGGCCAGCGGAGAGCCCTACGAGCCGGGGCGGTACACGGCGGCCCACAAGAGCCTGCCGCTCGGGACGGAGCTGCGGGTCGCCTACGGCGGCGAGGCCATCGAGGTCGTCGTCAACGACCGGGGGCCGTTCGTGGGCGGGCGTGACATCGACCTCTCGCTGGCGGCGGCCGAGGAGATCGGGCTTACCGGGCCCGGCACCGCGCCTGTTCGGGTGACGGTTCTCTAGGGCCGGCGCGGCGCTTCGCGCCTTCTAGGGCGCTCCGGGCCCGCCCCGCAGGCCCTCGCCTTCAGCTTTCGGCTTTCAGGAAGTCCAGGACGAGGCGGTTGAACCCTTCGGGGCGTTCCATGTTGGGGAGGTGGGCCGTGCCTGGGATGACCATCTTCCGGGCGTCGGGTAGTTCCCGTTCGAGCAGGTCGGCGGCGGCCAGGGGGCGGGGCCTGTCCTCGTCGCCGACGAGCACGAGGGTTGGGACCTGGATCTGCGAGAGGCGGGTTGCCGCCGGTGGTTGGAGGTCTACTTCCTCGCCCAGTTGCATGGCCTCGTTTTGGAGGGCTATCAGGTTCATCTCCCTGACGAAGTCTCGCACGGCCGGGTCCACGGCTTCCGGGCCGCGGCGGGGACCGTCGACCCACATCCTGACCTCCAGCTCGGAGACACGTTCGAGGTCTCCCGCCCCGTCGGCGGCGACCAGCTCGTCCCACTCCTCCGGCGGTTCCTCGTCGAACTCGAAGCCGCCCACCGCGGAGCCCGCGAGGACCAGGGCTTCGGCCCTACCCGGGTTCTCGAGGGCGAAGTCTATGACGGTGGCGCCGCCCATCGAGCAGCCCACGAAGGCGGCCCGTTCGATCCACAGCGCGTCGAGCAGGGCGCGCAGGTCGGCGTGGTGGGAGTAGGGTCCGTCCACCATCGGGGACCTTCCGAAGCCCCGCATGTCGTGGCGGATCACGCGGTATTGACGGGAGAAGGCGTCCATCTGGGCGTCCCACATCCTGCCGTCCGCGATACCGGCGTGCACCAGCACGAGCGGCTCGTCCCCTCCGGCGGCCTCGTAGTACAGCGTCGCGCCGTTGGCGTCGACCTTTCCCGTGGTTGGGGTCATCGGCTTCCTTTCCCGGTTCTGGAGGATGGCTGATCCTTGCCGCAAGAGAGAAGGCCGTCCGGAGACGCACCGGCAGCCTGGAGGGAAGTATACGGTTACCGCGAGAACGGCGCGACCGGACGACGGACGGAGACCGTCGGGGGACAGCCCCACGCGCCGCTAGAGGTCGAGCTGCCGCACCGCCTCCACGAACTGCTCGAACCCCACAGGTTTGCGGACGTAGCCGCTGGCACGCAACCCGGAGTTCTCGATAAGGTCCCGGTCTTCATTCGAGGAGATGAAGACCACGACCGGTATCGGCCTGGTTCGCTCGTCGGAGCGCAGGCGGCCCAACACCTCGAGGCCGTCCAGCTTGGGAAGCCTCAGATCAAGCAGGATGATCCTGGGCATCGCGGTAGTATCCCGCCCGGCGTATGAGCCCTCCGCGAAGAGGTAGTCGAGCGCATCGACCCCGTCGCTGGCCACGACAACCCGGCCCTTCACGCCGTTCTTCTTGAGGGCGCGCACGGTGAGCAGTTTGTCGTTGGGATCGTCCTCCACCAGAAGGATGGTCTTCTCTTCCGCGCTGTCCATACCCCTCCCTTGGGCACTTGTTTGTCCCGAAGCTCGCAATGCGCCCCACATCGTCCGTGGCCGCCCCTCCATCCCCGCGACGGCAGGGTAGAGGGCGAACCCGCGTTCGCCGGCGTCGTACTTCCCGGCGGTGGCCCGACGCCGTGGTCCCGGCTGGCCTCAACCTTGCGTCATCTACCGTGCGGCAGGTCCGCAACTGGCACCCCTTCCCCGGGGTGGTCGGGCCGGGCCAGGCGAAGACGAACGCGCGTGCCCTCGCCCGGTTCGGAGCTGACCTCCAGGTCACCGTCCAGCAGGACGGCACGCTCCCTCATCGTGGAGAGCCCCATCCCCCCGACCGCCGTCCCGGCGACGAAGCCCTCGCCGTCGTCGGCGACCTCGACCTCGAGCCCGTCCCCGTTCGTACCGAGGGTTACCCACACGCGACGGGCGGCGGAGTGCTGGCGGGCGTTGGAGAGCGCCTCGCGCACGAGCCGCAGCAGTTGGGATGCAATCGCATCGGGGAGATCCGGGGGGAATCCCTCCTCGACAACGAGGGAGATCTCGCGCTCGGGGGTCAGGTCGCGGTAGTGGCACACCATGCTCCCCACCTGCACGAGGAACGCCCTCCCCTCGCCGGGGCGCAGGTCGTAGATCGCCTCTCGCAGGCCCCTCACCGCCCGGCGGAGCGCGGCCACCTCCCGGCCCAACCCCGCCTCCTGGTCTTGCGCCCCGGCCTCGCTCCGCCTGGCCTCGAGCTGTTGGACGACCACGGAGAGATCCTGGAGCGGTCCGTCGTGCAGGTCGCGCGCGAGCCGCCCGCGCTCGGCCTCCCGAACCGCGATCCTGGTCTCTTCGCAGCCCGGGCAGGTGGGGTGATAACGCCCGGTCGCCACGGAGGAACCCCCCGCCTCGACTCCCTTCCTATCTGCGACGGTCCACCTCGCGGGCATCGTCCCGCGCCTCGGCGGGGACGCGCCGCGCACGGCCGCAGGCAGGCGACGGTTTCGGGGGCGGCCCGCGGTGCGCCAGCAGCCTCTTATCAGGTGACGGTCGAGATCCAGATGGTTCACGATTCAACTCTCCCTTGTGCCGAGGCTGGTCCTTGCGTGAAGCTTAAGTGGGTCGTTGTCCCGCCGTCATGAGGCCCGTGCCCCGTTCCGGTCGGGAACCTGGGTCCCGCTTCATCCCGGTCTGCGCCACCGGCTCGCGGGCTAGGCGGCTCCCCGCAGGACGGGCACGAACCCGGCTGCTGAGAAGAGGGGCCGGACCCGGGCGTCGCGGGGCGCCCTTGCCGCGCCCCACCGTGTCGCCGCAATGGCCCTACCTACCGGAAATTCACCAGGCTCCGGGACGCGGCCCCGGGCCGCGGCCCCGGCTTCGCGGGCGCGGTGTCCCGGTCGCGTCGGGATTCCCGGCAAGGCAAGCGGGGCGGTCTTACCGCGGTGGGTTCTGCAGCTCCGGCAAGGTGGGTGGGATCGCCTCGAGATCGGTCAGATGCTGCCCTGGCCCAGGCCCGCCTCGCGGGCCCGGACAATTGCCTGGGCCCGGTCGGCGACCTGCAGCTTGAGGAAGGTGTTCGAGACGTGGTTGCGCACCGTCTTCTGGCTCACGTAGAGCCGGTCGGCGATCTCCGTGTTGTTCAGGCCCCGGGCTATAAGGTCGAGGACCTCCCCCTCCCGCGCGGTGAGCTCGGGGAAGACCTCGGTGGGAGCGTGCTTGGGAGACGAGAAGAACCCCATAAGGCGCCGCGCCACGTCGGGCCCGAAGTGGGCCCCACCCTCCGCCACGGCCCGCACCACCTTCACCACCTCGTCGGCGTCGCCGCCCTTGAGAACGTAGCCTCTGGCCCCGGCGCGCATGGCGGCGAAGACCGAGTCGTCCTCCTCGAACATGGTCACCACCACGACGCCCGTGGCCGGATCCGCCCGCACGATCCTGCGCGTGGCCTCTATGCCGTTGAGGCCAGGCATCTGTATGTCCATGAGGACGATGTCAGGCCCCAACTCGGCGGCCAGGACGACGGCCTCTTCGCCTGTGGCGGCCTCCCCGATCACCTCGAATTGCGGGTCGGAGTTGAGCATGGCGCGCATGCCGTATCGGAAGAGGGCGTGGTCGTCCGCCACGAGGACGCGGGTCTTGCCTGCCGGCTGCTCTGGCGAGTTCACTGTCTCTACTCCTCGTCCTCGGCGAACAGGGGAAATCGGGCGAGCACGCTGGTGCCGCCCTCAGGGCCCGCCTCGACCTTGCACGTCCCGCCGAGCTCTGCGGCTCGCTCGGCCATCGAGCTCATCCCCACGCCAGCGTGGCGGTCCTCGGGTATCCCGACCCCGTCGTCCACGATCTCGAGCCCGAGCTCGTTCTCGGCGGCGTCGATGGAGAGCCGTATGCGGCAGGTGCGGGCCTCCGAGTGGCGCACCACGTTCGTTATTGCTTCCTGGACTATGCGGTAGCAGGCGACCTCCACCGCCGCAGGCAGCGGCGGGAGCTTCTCCGGCGCCTCCACGGAGAAGGCAAGGGCGTTCTTGCCCGCAGCCCCCCTCCCGAACGTGGCGGGGTCGTCGGCGAGCTTGCCGTGCTTGGAGGCCTGCTCGCGGATGGCCGGGACCAGCCCAAGGTCGTCGAGCGCGGGGGGCCTGAGGCCGTAGACCAGGCGCCTTATGTCCGCGACTGCCGCCTGGGTCTGGGACTTCAGCTCCCTCAGCAGCGGCTCGGCTTCATCGGGGCTGTCTTTGAGCATCTTCAGGGAGACGTCGAGGCCCAAGGAGAGGGTGGCAAGCGTCGGCCCCAGGCCGTCGTGGAGGTCCCGCCTGAGGCGCCGGCGCTCCTCCTCGCGGGCGCCGACCAGCCGCTCGCGCGAGCGCTGCAGGTCGGACGTGAGCCTGACGGCCTGAACGGCCACCTCGGCCTGTCTGGCGAGGTCCTCCAGGAGGCGCTTGTCGGCCGACGTAAACTTCTCACCCGGCGTCCGCGGGCTCAGGAGGAGCTGCCCCACCGTCTCGCCCGCGTAGTTGAGCGGGACGCCGGTCTCCTCCCCCGTGGGGGAACCGTGGGCGGCGGCCACCTCGAAACCGTCCTCCCGCCTCATCGCGATGGCCGTGTAGGGGAGCTTGAGCGCCACGGCCACCGTGTCCACGACCGTGGGCAGCACGGCCCCAGGCTCGAGCGTCGCCTCCAGGCGCCGCCCCAGGTGGGAGAGCACCCCGTAAGGGTCGTCCCTATCCCCGTACATCAGCCTGTTCACGGCGCGCTGCAACTTGTCGCGGAGGGGCGCGAACAGGACGGCCACGAACCCGGCGGCCACGAGCGTGACCAGAAAGTTGCCGCGCGCCTCCTGGAGGAGGTAGCCGAGCGTCCCGACTACGAGGGCGTAGATCGCGACGACGCTGGCGGTCAGGGCGCCGAAGACGAGCGTGCGGTTGATAAGGATGTCGATGTCCCACAGGCGCTGGCGCAGTATCGCGAGGCCTATCGAGAGCGGGACGAGTAGCATCGAGACGTAGATGCCCGTCTGGAGCACGAAAGACCACGGCGAGCCGAACTGGGCGAGCGTCGTGGAGCTCGACAACGGCAGCGCGAGGGCGACGATCCCGAGCCCGGCCGACACCATGCCGAAGACAACCCACTTGGTCTGCTGGCACTGAACCGGGGCGGAGACGCACCGGTAGCGGTAGAGCTGCGCGCCGGTGCCGACCCCGAGGAAGAGCGCGATCAGCGCGAAATCGAGCAGGGGGACGGAGTTGTCGAGGTTCAGGGAAGAATCGCGGAAAAAGTAGAAGATGGTCTCGTGTATCGCCCACAGCGCGATGAGCCAGCCCGTCCAACGCGGCACGAACCTCCCGTCTGGGAAAAAGTAGAGAAACAGGCCCATCGAGACCGAGCCGACGAAACCAAGCAGCTCCACCGGCACCAGCACGGCTGGGTACTGCTCCGACAGGACGCCGGGGCCGTTGTTGACGTTGAAGACGTCGGGAAGGGTGAAGGCGCCGAACGTGATTAGGCACAGCGACGCGAACAGGGCCATGCGGTCTTCGGACCTGCGCCAGAAGATGACCGCGCCGACGACGATCCAAACGAACGCTGACGCGGTGCTTATGAACAACATGTACGTGGCGTAGAGGTCGGCGGATACGCCCAGCTCTTTCAGGTTGTCCCGTACGGTTGCGGGGTCGAGACCGGGGCTGGCGAAGGCGACGAGTTGCCCGTACTGCGCCGGGATGCTGACGCAGAGCAGGCCAAGCGCCAACGCGACCACGACCATCCACACCACCCGGGCAAACAGGAGCCGCCCTCCGCTGAGGGACGAGGGCTTCGTAGCCTGGATTCCGTCTGCGAACCGGGCCGACCGCTGGACCTTAAGACTCACGGCTAGACCGTGCTTCCCTTGTGGACTCTGCTGCCGGGTATGATGTCATGGCGCCTGTCACTTGTCACCCCGGCGCCCGCCACGCAAGGGGGCCCCGCCGACCCTCGGGGGTCGGGATCCGAGACCGGGGCGCCCCTGTGGTCCCGCCCCGCGAAGGCGTGCCCCATCCCCCAACTTCGAGCGCTCGTGTGACCCACCCTGTTGCACGGTAAACATTGCTCCTATCCCCCCAAGCCGGTAGCGCGGCCGCCGCGGCGACCCGCCTACCAGTCTGGTGTTCGGCTTCGTCTAGAACATACAGGGAGGGTCCCCTCATCGTCATGGGCAGGCAGTCCCGATCGGGTCGGGAACTTGTGTCCCGGTTTGTCCCGACGCGCCGTGCCCGGTCATTGCCGCGTCGGGGACCGACCCGTCTTCCGCATGCGGCCACGCCTCCGCGCCGGACCTCCGGCCGCCTGGCGGCGGGAAAACCCGGGGGCCCTCGGCCTGAGGGTCATACCTCTTCGCGGTGGGCCGGCAGCGTGGCCAGGTCGAGCAGCGCGTGGAGCTCTCGCGCGGCGGTACCTTCGGGGCGGGCGGCCACCAGGTGGGCCCGCGCCCGCCGCTGGTGGAAGCGCACGATCAGGGCCGCGTAACGCACGGAGCCCGTCGCTTCAAGGGCCGCCCGCACCTCGTCGTGGTGCTCCCCGGATTCGCGGGCGGCGGCGAGCAGCCCACGCAGTCGCTCGCGTTGTTTACCCTGCAGCACGCAGAGGGCGTGGACTACAGGGAGCGTGCGCTTCCCGTTCAGCAGGTCCCGGCTGGTCTCGTTGGCCCAGATGTCCCACACGTCGGTGATCAACTGCCGCGCCGTCCCGTGGCACGAGCCGAAGGCGGCGTACGCCCCGATCCTGGCGGCGTCCTCGGTGGCCAGGATCGCCCCCGCCTTCGCGAACAGGGCGCCGTCCGACCCGCTCTTGCGCTCCACCATTGCCCGGCTCTGCTCCAACGACACGTCCTCAGAGTCGGGGAAGACGAGGTCCTGATGCTGCCCGGCGCTCATGCTCAGCAGGGTGTCCGCGAAGAGGCGGGCCAGTACCCAGAGCTTCTCCGGCGGCGTACCCTGCCGCCCCAGGCTGGCCACGGAGAGCTGGGGGAGCGCGGCGACGAGTGTGGACGCCGCCAGGGTGGCTTCCGCGGGACCGCGCCCGCGCCAGGGCGCAGGTAGCTCGTGGTCCTGCACGCTGTCGAACAGGTCGGCGCCGAGGTACAGGAGGGTGCAGGCCGCGGCCACGGGGAGGGCAGGCCCCTCGACGCCCGAGATCGCCGCGTGCACGAGCAGCGGCAGTTGGATGGCCGCCATCGCGGGCCAGGCCTCGGCCTGCTCCTCCCCCACCTTCAGGTGTACGCGGAGCAGCTCCCTGTGTTCGGGGGGCACGGGGAGCGCCGACACGAGCTCCTCGAGCGCGTCGAAGACGCGCGCCGCCCGCCCGCGCATCCGCTTCTCCTCTTCGGCGCGGGCCTGTCGGCCCGCCACGGGGTGCCCCACGGACGGGTCGGCTAGCGCCCCATCGGTTGCGGTTCCTGCAACTTCTCGACGATCTCTCTATCGTTGAGGTTAGCGTACCTGGCGAGATACTCCCTTACGAACCCCATCTCGGCGGGGTTCAGGGCAAACCCGTACCTCCACAGCGCTGACTCCGGGTCGTCCCTTACGCTTCTCACGAAATCCGTGTCGTGTATAGCCATTAGGGTGAGCGCCTGCTCCACGCCCGGCCTGTACTCCTCCATGCGCCGTCCTTTCCCTTCCGGGTCGCCTTTGTGGGGTTAGGTACTCTAAACAATCTTCGGATTTCTAGCAAATAATGTGTCATGTGACGCGTATCACGCCCGGGCCTCCCTGGAACTCGATGCGAGAACACTCAGGCGCCGAGTTGTAGGGCCATCTCGACGGCCCGGCCCGGGTTCGCGAGGCCGGCCCCGGTGGCAAGGTCGGGGCCAGGGGTGGCCTCGTGGCCCCCAGCGCCTTCGGGCCCATCCACCGGGCAGACCTCCCCGCACCTTCCCTGGACGACGTCGCGGGCGCTCCGCATCAGGACCTCGCGCGCCTGGGTCGGCGACAGCGCGGGGAAGGCCTGCTTCATCAGCGCGCAGACGCCAGCCAACTGGGGCGCCGCGGCGGAGGTACCGCTGAAGACCGCCCAGCCATCGTCTTCGGTGGTCTCGTCGAGGTCGGGGTAGGCGGCCCCGGCACTGGTCTTGTCGGCCTTGCCGCCCGGCTCGACGGGCATCACGATGTACCGGCCGTAAGGCCGCTGCCCGACGAGGCCGCACACGTCCGGGACGTTCCTGCCGGGGTAGAGCCTGCTCCTGAAGCCGCTGGCATAGTTGCTCGCCTCGAGGGAGCCGTCGGGGCGCAGGAAGACACCGCCGGCGGAGATCACGTCGGGGTGCTGCCCGGGGAAGCCCCAGAACCTGTTTCCGGCCGCGAAGACAACGATGATGCCCTGCCTCACCGCCTCGGCCGCGGCGGCCGTGACGGCCTGGTCGGACGCGGAGAAGGGCGGGTTCGCCTTGTTGGTGGCCCAGCTGCACGAGATGATGTCGGGGCGCAGCGCGATGGCGGCCTTGAGGGCCCCGGCGGCGTTGGCGGGGTTCATCTTTACCATAGTGAACTCTACGTCTGGTGCCACGGCGAAGAGGTTCGCCGACTCGCCGGTGCCGTGGCCGTCCTCGTCGCGGTCGGGGTCCGTCGCCCCCGGACCGAGGACGGCCCGGGTGGCCCCGCAACCGTGCCTGGCAAAGAAGGGGTGCCTGTACCATCCGGTGTCTACCATGACCACGCGGACCCCCCGGCCCGTGAAGCCGGCGCGATGCGCCTCGTCGGCCCCGATACCCCGCGATACGCCCTCGGGCACGCCGAGGTGCCAGTACGCCGGAGTAGGAGGGGAGGCGGAGGCCTGGGGGTAAACCGGCTCGTTGAGCGCGACGCCCTCGATGGTCTCGAGCAGGGGGCTCCCGGCCGGATCGATCAGGCCAGGGACGTCGGTATCCGGGCATTCTAGGAACGTCGCCGTTCCGTCCCGGCCATAGTACTTGAGGGTATCCCGTTCTTCGGCCACGACGCGCGTGCCGAACACCTCTTCGTACAGCCCGGCGGGGGCGGCGATGGTTACGGTCGTCCGTCCGGCCTGCAACACCCCGAACCCCGCTTCGCGCAGCTGCGCGGCCGCCGCGCCCACGAGCCCTGGGTCCGAGTAGAAGTCGGGCACGGTCTCCCGCGTAACCGGCGCCCCTTCGGCGAAGAGGGAGGTCCCCCCGACGGAGCGTACGGAGGCTTCCGCGTACACCACGGGCGGTACCGTGGGCTCGACGTCTGCCGGCCTTCGGCCCTCGGTCACGCTATCGCCTCCCGGTCCGGATCCCGTCCCTCACAGCCCCGCTCGTCTCTCGGACGGTCCACCGCGCTTCGCTTCGCTCGGGGTGGCCCTGGTCCCCGGCGCGTTCTCCGAACCCGAAGCGGAAGCGACACTGCCATTCTTCAGGCTTCGGGCGTATCGCGGTCCGGCGCCAGGCCCTTCTCTCGCAGCTCCTCCATGGCCTTCGGCGACTTCTCGAGATCGTTCAACCCCATGCCCGCGAGCACTTCCGGGGTCTTGGAGAACTGGACGTCCCTGTACTCGACCACCTGCCAGCGGTTGCCCCACGGGTCGATGAAGTCGAGGCCCCTGCCCGGGAGTATCTCCACGCCCATCTCCCTAAGGGCCTTGCGGACGGCCTTCCTGTCGTCCACGACGATGCCGACGTGGCGGTGCCCGTCTGGCGGCTGCGTGCGCTCTCCGGCGACGGCGATAAACTGGTCCCCGGCGTCGATGAACGCCATCTTCGGCCCGCGCCCGCGCAACTCGAAGTCGAAGATCCGGCCGTAGAACTCCAGCGCCTCGTCGACGTCTTCGACCTCGACGGCGACGTGGTTGAACCCGACGAGCTTGGCGCGAGACTCCATGCCGGGATTATCCTCCTGCGGGTAGTGCGCCGCCACCCGTCATGGGTCATGGCTAACCTCGGAGTTGCGGCAGCACCGTCCCGGCCAGGACCTCCAGGCCGTCTATGTCGTCCGTCTCGAGCCACTGCAGCATCACCCGCCGCACCCCGGCCTCAGAGAGACGGCCGAGCCTGTCGACGAACTCGTCCGCCGTCCCTACGACGACGGCGTCGGGCAGCTCTTCGCGCGGAACGCCGCCCAGCTTGCGGTCCACCTCGGCCTTCGTGTGGCCGAAGATACCCCGCGTCATCAGGGTCCGGCGTACCCCAGGTCCTCGACGGCCAGGATCAGCCGCTTCCAGCGGTCCCAATCCATGCCGTCTTAACCCTCGATCATTATGGCGACTTCGAGCATCAGAACCTCCCCTTTCGTAAGAGCCGTCGCGGCCCTTTCTAGCGCCGAAGATCGCGCCTCTAGGTCATCCCTTCGGCGTTAGATCTGGCTGCGCTCGCCGCACGGTTGGGTCGCTTGGGCGACTATTTGCCGGCGACGTGGATGACGGGACGCTGCTCTGGATCCGGTTCGGCTTCCCTCAGCACTTCGTGGGTGACCGGGGCGGTGTCTCCCTCCCCAAGCAAGACGTAGCGCAACAGGTACCCGAGGGGGTTGCCCTGCGTCCAGTCGAAGTGGCAGTGCGTCTCCTTGCCGGTCGTGTCACGTAAATGGAGCAGGAAGGCGGCGATGGCGTTCGGAACCGTCGAGCTCTCGGCGCGCAGTACGCGGTAGCCGGCGACGTCCACCCCCCTCACCTCGAGCACGTCCTCGAACTCGGACGGGTCGGCCACGTCCACTTCCAGGAAGAGGAGGACTTCAGATGGGATGTGGGTGTACTGTCGCTGCTCTTT
This sequence comes from Rubrobacter sp., assembly GCA_035264945.1. Taxonomy (GTDB): domain Bacteria; phylum Actinomycetota; class Rubrobacteria; order Rubrobacterales; family Rubrobacteraceae; genus Rubrobacter_D. Next base: position 17,134 of record DATFPF010000135.1, on the reverse strand, counting down.
CTCCTTCAAATAATAGTCTCGCTCGTCGCCCGCCTGGCGCTTGTTGGCGACGATGTGGATCTCCCCTCCTCCTCCCGCTTCCTCGATGAACCTCTGGGCCTTCTCGTCTATCTCTATCTTCTCCGTGCGCAGCTCGGTAGTGCGCTGCACCCTGGAGACGAGCGAGGTAAGGATTATCGTGAAGATGAAGAAGGAAGCGATCACGATGCCGTCGGGCCGCTGTATTTCGTTGGCCACGAACGCGTAGATGAAGACGATGGTTATGGCACCGAACGCGAGCCCCCCACGCCTGGAGCCCTGGCGCCAGGACGAGAGCGAGACGGCGAAGGCCGCGGAGGTCATCATCGCCAGAACGCCGGTGGCGTATGCCCCGGCCTGCGCGTCCACGTCGGCCGCGAAGATGATGGTGACGACGACGGAGATGGCGATGTAGACAAGCACGAGCGGCCGGATGGCCCTCGCCCACTCGGGCGCCATGCCGTAGCGCGGCAGGTAGCGGGGCACGATGTTCAACAGGCCCGCCAACGCCGAGGCCCCGGCGAACCACAGGATGGCGATGGTGCTCACGTCGTAGACGGTGCCGAAGACGTCGCCCAGTTGGCTGTGCGCCAGGTAGGCGAGCGCTCGCCCGTTGGCGCCGCCCCCCTTCTCGAACTCAGACGCGGGGATAAGCACCGCCGTCACGAAGCTCGTCGTAACGAGGTAGAAGCTCATGACGAGGGCCGCCACGGTGAGCATCTTGTTCGTGTTGCGGATGCGGCCGGCCGGACGCCCCGGGTCTTCGCCCGATTCGCCCCGCACGAGCGGCATCATGCTCACGCCGGTCTCGAAACCCGAGAGTCCCAGGGCCAGCCGCGGGAACACGAGCAACGATATGCCAAGCATCGTCAAGGGGTTGCCGTAGTTGGTGAACAGCCCGGACTGCCAATCGGCGACGTTGGCGGGGTCCACCACGCACTCGTAGAGGCCCGCGGCGACGACGGTCAGGTTGAGCAACAGGTAAGCCCCCACCACGACCACGGCGATGCCTATGGCTTCCTTGAAGCCCTTGAGGAAGACCGCCCCCAGCGTCGCCAGCAGCACGAGGGTGATGGCGACGTGCTGGCCGCGGAGGAATTCCGGCGTCAAGGGGTTCTCCACGACGTGCGCCGTTGCGTCGGCCGCCGAGAGCGTTATCGTGACCAACCAGCCGGTCGCCACGAACCCAAGCAGGCACAGAACGAGCAGCTTGCCTTTCCAGAAGGAGAGGGAGTCTTCGAGCATCGCGATCGAACCCTGACCGTGGGGGCTCTCCGCGGCGACGCGCCTGTACATCGGCAGGGCGCCGAAGAGCGTCAGTAGCACGATGAGCAGGGTGGCTATGGGCGAGAGGGCACCGGCCGCGAGCGCCGCTATGCCGGGTATATAGCCGAGCGTCGAGAAGTAGTCCACACCGGTGAGGCAGATGACCTGCCACCACGGGTGCTGCTCGGACCTTCCCTCTTTCGCCTCGGGGCCAGGCACGTCCTCGATGCGGTGCTCGAGCAGCCAACGCCTGAGCCGTCCGGTAGGGCGCTTTGGTGGGTCCGTCGATCCGGCCATGGCCACTCCCGCCTGCTAGGTTACCTCGACAACAACGCAGCCCCGTCTTACGCCCTTCCTGAACCGAGCCAGCAAGCGCCCGAGCAGGATAACGACGCGCCCAAAGTATACGAAGCCCAAGAAGTTGTCCACCGGATACTCGCAGCGGACCATCAACGTCCGAAGGTCCGGAACCGGACGAACAGGCTACATCAAAACACCTCGAACCTGACCGGTTTGGACGATAAGCTAGAAGGCGCAGCGTAGCCTGGATTCTAGCCTCTGGTACGGCCACCGAATATAATGCTCATTGTGGCGATGCAAAGTGCCAAAATCTTGCGAAGCGCATGATCCGGTAAGTTTTGGCATGACGGAACGAATTTTCGGACACATACCCGGATATCCTGAGGGATTCCTTTTCGAGAATCGCACTGAACTCAACGAGAGCAGGGTGCACGTGCCGACCCAGGCCGGCATCTCCGGAAGCCAAACGGAGGGTGCGGACTCCATAGTTCTCTCTGGCGGATACGAGGACGACGCTGACCACGGGGACGTGCTTATCTACACCGGTCACGGGGGAAGAGACCAGAGCACCGGCCAGCAGATCCACGACCAGCCCTTCACACGCGGAAACAGGGCCCTCGCGCTTAGCAAGCAGAACGGCCTCCCGGTTCGCGTTATTCGCGGATCCAACCACGATTCGCCCTATTCACCGCCCTCCGGCTACAGCTATGACGGGCTATACGCGGTCGAAGAGTTTTGGCACGAGGTAGGCAAGTCGGGCTTCGAGATCTGGCGCTTTCGCCTGGTGAAGATCCCGGATAAGGTAACGACCGGTCAGGAGATCCGCGAGGAACCGGCCGGGTATTCGGTTCCGCAACGCCAAGATATGAGGGTGTCACGGATCGTAAGGGACTCATCACGGGCGCGAAAGATCAAAGCCCTCTACGATCACAGATGTCAAATCTGCGGAATCCGCCTGGAATGTCCCGCAGGACCATACTCAGAGGCCGCACACATACGAGCGCTAGGTGCTCCGCACGATGGTCCGGATACGGAAGACAACATTCTGTGCCTGTGCCCGAATCATCACGTTCTATTCGATAACGGCGCACTCTATATCTCAGACGATCTAACCATCAACGATGACGTCGGCAACAGGCTTGCCGTCCACAAGGACCATCGCATCGACCGCCGCCATCTCGCCTATCACCGGGATCATCTGGCCGTAGTTTCGGAGCCAGCTCCTTTGTGAACGAGACCCCGCCGTAGACCCTCGGTCGCAGCGCAGGAGTTCCATTGAGGTCAGACCGTACGGACTCTAGGCCAGATTACTGCCCCGCCGCGGCCTCCACGTCCTTGACGAGGACCCGTCTGCCGGAGCCGGTGCCTTTCACGTCCGACGGGTCCACGCCGAGCTCTTTCGCCCGGCGCTTCGCGGCTTCGGTGACCTCCGGCCCTTCCTGGTGGTCCTGGTGGTCCTGCTGGGCGTCCGCCGAGGCTTTCGGGACGTCGCCGTCGCCGCCATCAGCGGCCGTCTCGGCGGTCACGAAGCCCCCGTTCTCGTCGTGGTCTTCCGCCTCGCCCGCGTCGGCGTCGCGGGCGGCCAGCCGTTCCTGTATGAGGGCCAGGACCTTCCGGTTGTATTCGGCCTGGTCCTCGCGCATCGTCCCGAGGGATTCGGCGAGCTTCTCGTTCTCCTTGCGGAGCTTCTTCAGTTCTTTGGCAAGATCCTTCAACGCCTTGTCGGATTTTTTCGCCACGATTCGGACCCTCTCTTACGCCGGCAACCCGCCACAATAGTACACGCCAGGGGCTACGACACGCGCGGCAGGTGGGACGGCCTTGTCTTCTCGAAGGCTTCGAGGTCTTCCTCGTGCGTAAGCGTGAGGGCGATATCGTCGAGGCCGTTGAGGAGCCGGTAGCGGGCGAAGTTGTCGAAGGCGAAGGGCTCCTCGAAGCCGGGGGCCTGCACGACGCGGCCTTCGAGGTCTACGGAGATCTCCGCCGCTGGGTCCTGGCGCACGATCTCGAGTAGCTTCTCAACAGCCTCCTCGGAGAGCTCGACGGCGAGCAGCCCGATCTTGGCGCAGTTGTTTTTGAAGATGTCGGCGAAGGATGGGGCCACGACGGCGCCGAAGCCGTAGTCCTGGATGGCCCAGGGGGCGTGCTCCCGGCTGGAGCCGCTCCCGAAGTTCTGGCCGGCGAGGAGGACGACAGCGCCCTCGTGCTCTGGCTTGTTGAGGACGAAGTCCGGGTCCTCGCGCCAGGCGGAGAACAGGAACTGGCCGAAGCCGGTCCGCTCGATGCGCTTGAGGGCGTCTGAGGGCACGATCTGGTCGGTGTCCACGTCGTCCCAACCGAGCGGCAGCGCCTTGCCTTCTACCTTCTTTACTGCCTCCACTAGAGCACCTCCGCGGGCACGCCGAGTTCGGACGGGGAGGCGAACCTTCCCATCACGGCCGTGGCCGCCGCGACGGCCGGGCTCACCAGATGCGTCCTGCCGCCCTTGCCCTGGCGCCCCTCGAAGTTGCGGTTGGAGGTCGAGGCGCAGCGCTCGCCCGGCTGCAGGATGTCCGGGTTCATCCCGAGGCACATCGAGCACCCCGCGTTGCGCCAGTCGAAGCCTGCCTCCGTGAAGACCTCCATGAGGCCCTCCTCCTCGGCCTGCTTCTTCACGCGCATGGAGCCGGGCACTACCATCGCCCTGATACCATCCTTCACCTTCTGGCCCTCGAGTACCCTGGCGGCGGCGCGCAGGTCCTCTATGCGGGCGTTGGTGCAGGAGCCGAGAAAGACGGTGTCGACCTCGATCTCGCGTATCGGCGTGCCGGGTTCGAGGTCCATGTACTTGAGCGCGCGCCGGTGGCCGTCGTTCTCGGGCTCGGGTACGGCGTCGTCTATGCCGACGGTCTGGGCCGGGGTCGTCCCCCACGAGACGTAAGGGACGAGGTCGGCGGCCTGGATCACCACCTCCTTGTCGAACTCGGCGCCCTCGTCTGTGCGAAGGGCCTTCCACTCCTCGACTGCCCTGTCCCAGTCCTCGCCCTTGGGCGCGTACTCGCGGCCTTTCAAGTACTCGAAGGTGGTCTCGTCCGGGGCGATGAGCCCGGCCCTGGCGCCGCCCTCTATTGACATATTGCAGACGGTCATCCTGCCCTCCATCGAGAGCGACCTGACAGCCTCGCCCCTGTACTCGATGACGTGCCCTACCCCGCCGCCGGTGCCGATGCGGTTGAGGATGCCGAGCATGAGGTCTTTGGCCGTGACGTCGGCCGGCAACCCGCCCTCAACCGTGACGGCCATGGTCTTCGGGCGGCTCTGCGGGAGGGTCTGGGTGGCGAGGACGTGCTCGACCTCGCTCGTGCCGATGCCGAAAGCCAGCGCCCCGAACGCGCCGTGGGTCGCCGTGTGGGAGTCGCCGCAGACGATGACGAGGCCTGGCTGGGTGAGGCCGGTCTCCGGGCCTATGATGTGGACGATGCCCTGTCCGATGGCGCCCCACTTGTTGAGTGTGACGCCGAACTCCTCGCAGTTATTCTCGAGCGCGTCCATCTGCTTTTTCGAGACCTCATCCCTGATGGGCTGGCCGACGGGCGTGGTCGGCACGTTGTGGTCCATGGTGGCGTAGGTAAGGTCCGGCCTGCGCACCTTTCGCCCGGCGAGCCTCAGGCCCTCGAAGGCCTGCGGGCTGGTCACCTCGTGGACGAGGTGGAGGTCCACGTAGAGGAGGTCTGGCTCCCCTTCGGCGCTCCTTACCACGTGCTTCTCCCATACTTTCTCAACGAGCGTCTTCGGCCTACCCATGGCGTTCCTTTCCGTTGTACGACGGTGTGATACCTTTGCGGCCCCCGTAGACCGCGAACCTGTGGTCCTGGCGCGCGCACCCCACGCCCTCGAACCCGGCCTCCTCCAGCCACCGGAGCTGGTCCGCGAGGGGCGCGTTCTTGTCGGCCCTCATGCGCCTGAAGGCGCCCACGAGGTCCTCCTCCGAGGCGCCCGCCTCCCGCACGCTTCTGAGCCACCACTCCTCGTAGACCGACTCCTGCTCGGGCGTCTCGCCGAGCACCTGATCCAGGTTGACGAAGAGGCCGCCCGCGACGAGCGCGCCGTGGGCCTTCTCGAAGAGCTCGCGCTTGTCCCCGTCGGTGAGGTGGTGGATGGAGAGCGCGGAGGCGACGAGATCGTACCCTCCGGGCAGCTCTTTGCGGGCGAAGTCCATGACGCGGAACTCGAAGCGATCCGGCTCCCGGGCGAAGCGCCGGCGGGCTACGCGCAGCATCTCCACCGAGAGCTCGACGAGCGTGATCCTGGCGCGCGGAAACCGGCCGGAGATCTCGGCGCTCAAGAGCCCCGTGCCCGCCCCGAGGTCCAGAACCTTCACCGTCTCGTCCGCGCCGAACGGCAGGCCTTCGAGCAGGGCGGCGTAGAGCCCGTCGAGGCCCGGCACGAGCCTGCGGCGGGCCTCGTCGTAGCCCCCGGCCGCCTCGTCGAAGAGCGCCCCGACGGTCACGCGCCGCCCCCGGAGCGGGTCGCCATCATGTTCAGCCTTACGTAGTCGAGAAGCGGCTCGCCGTCAACGGCCACTATCTCCCCGGCCACCGCCGCTGCGAAGGGTTCCCTCTCCTCTTCGGGCAGCTTCTCCAGATGCCCCCCGAGCACGACCGTCGCGAGAAAGCGCGCAAGCTCGTCCACGGACCCGAACCCGGTAAGCTCCTCGTGCAGCCAGGCCCGCACGTCCTCGAACCCCGCCGCCCCAAGCCGCGCCTTCGTCTCGTCGGACCCTGCGTAGGTCTTGTCGTCGTCCCAGCCCTCGAAGAAGGAACGGAAGCGGGGCCAACCCATGACCTTCAGCGTGGCGCGCGTCGCGCGGGAGATATTACCCTCGCCGCCGCACTGGGCGGCCAGCCGCCCGCCAGGCCTCAGGGCGCGCGCGAGGCTATCGAAGAGGCGGGGGTGGTCCTTTACCCAGTGGAAGGTCGCCGTCGAGAAGATCAGATCCACAGGCTCCTCCACCTCTAGCTCTAGCAGGTCCTGGTGCTCGACCCTCACCCGCGGCTCACCCGCGAACCTCTTCCCCGCCGCTTCGACCATCGCCCGCGAACCGTCGACCGCCAGCACCGTCCCCCGCGGCAGCCTCTCAAGCAAGAGCCTCGTCACCCTGCCCGTCCCGCACCCCGCGTCGATGACGTCCTCGTCGCCCGCCAACTCAAGCCGTCCCAGAAACTCGGCCCCCCACCGCGTCTGCGGGGAGGAGAGGCCCTCGTACGCCGCCGCGTTCCACTCGCGCGCCAAGCTACGAACGGTCCTTGCTTTGTTTCAACATATGAGACACAATGTTTGACATATGGACAGTATAGGAGAAGCGCGCATCGGGGGCAAGAGCGGGGTCGGGGTTTTGGACAAGGCCGTTGGGATTCTATCCCTTCTGGCCGATGACGGGCCTGCGACTCTGGCGGGGGTGGTACGGGGGACGGGGCTGGCGCGTCCGACGGCGTACAGGCTGCTGACGGCGCTCGAGGCGCACGGCCTCGTGGCGCGGGAGGACGGGCGGTACTCCCTCGGGGGGCGGCTGCTGAGCTGGGGTGGCGTGGCGGTCGGGTCTCGCCTGGTCGAGATCTCGCGTCCCGTGCTGGCGGCGCTCAGGGACAGGACAGAGGAGAGCACGCAGCTCTACGTGAGGGACGGGGACCGAAGGGTGTGCGTGGCATCCGTGGAGCGGACCGGCGGGGGGCTCCGGGACGCGGTGCCCGTTGGCGCGGTCCTGCCGCTCGAACAGGGCTCAGGAGGCAGGGTGCTCCTCGCGTGGTCGGAGGGGGCGGAGGATGGGCCGGGGGCCCAGGATCTTGCAGAGACCCGGGGGCGGGGATGGGCCGAGAGCGTGGCCGAGCGCGAGGCGGGCGTGGCGAGCGTCAGCGCTCCGGTCTTCGGACCGGGCGGAAGGCTGAGGGCGGCGGTGTGCGCCAGCGGCCCGGTCTCCCGACTGGGCGAGCACCCGGGCGAGAGGCTCGCGGAGATGGTGGTAGCGGCGGCGCGGGAGATAGAGCAGGCCCAGATCCGCTAGCCCGTCTCCCGCGACCACGGGCCTACCTCCCTGGCGAGCACCTCCCAGCCGAAGCGGCGGTAGAAACGGCCGGCGCCGGCCGTTTCGTCGTCTTCGTCCACCGCGAGTACGACGCGGTCGCGGCGGCAGAGCCTCAGCCAGTCCGCCGCCGTCCCGACGAGCCACGAGCCGATGCCCCTGTTACGCCACCCCTCCGCGACATACACCTCGGAGAGTTCGGCCCACCCGCGCAGGGCCGGCAGCGCCCCGCCGCGACCGAGGTCCGCGACGCACTCGCAACCGCCAAGCTCCCTCTCGCCGAGCAACGCCGAGAACCGCGCGCCGAAACGCCCGACCGACCGGCGGATGGTCATGCCGGGCAGGGTGGTGCATCCGACGCGGGCACGCCGTCGAGACGACCACCGTAGAGCGCCCCGCGGTGGTCTTTGTGCGGAGGTCTGTAGCCGGCGGCACCGAGCGCGGAGGCCACGTGCGGCCAGGCGTCCGGGACGCCCAGCAGCGGCATCTTCGGTAGCCCGGCGCCGTAGGCCTGCCGGCGCCCCACACGCCAGGCCCCGAGCCTCTCGCGGGCTAGGGACAGCACCCCGGTCGCGGCGTCTTCGCGGCCGGGTAGGAAGACCAGCCAGGAGACCTCGCCGACGTCCCGCAGGTCTTCTCCCACCCCAGTATGGTCCCCGTAGCGCAGCAGGTGGGCCGCCGCGAGTACCCGGTGCCCCTCCAGAGCGCACAGGGTCGCCCTATCCAGTACCCATGGGTCGGTGACGTACTCGCCGGCGTTCCGCTTTAGGTGCTCGGCCAGGAACGCTTCGGTGAGCGCCCATCCCGGCACGACTGCGGTGAGGTGCAGGTTGACGAGGTCCAACAGGGCCGGCAGATGGGTCTGCTCGTAGTGCCGTACACGCACGGTAGCTCCCTCTCTCGAGGACGGTATGGTCCGGGGGCCGGACCGCACCGGGGGCGGACGCGCGTGCCTGGTGGGGCTGGGTCAGATCACGCCGGCATCCTAACCGCCGTCCTCAGCCGGCACAACCCGCACGAGGGCGTCAGGCTAGGCGGTGTCGGTACAATTTTTTCAGGCCGGGCTCTCCGGAGCCGTCCAGGACGGCGCCCTCGAACGTGATCTCGGCCCGCGGGCCGTCGAGGTCGAGGGTGGCGACCTGGTTGTCGAAGAAGGGCTCGTCGTGGGTGAGGCTCCAGGCGAGGTCTTCCCCCTCGACGCCAGCCAGCCGGGCGAGCAGGCGTCCGGCGAGGACGGCTGGCCGCGTCCAGGCGACGGACTGGAGGAGGGATTTCTTGCCCGGGAGGGAGTTGCGCATGGGCGAGCAGACGGCCTGGTAGACGCGGCTTACGGGTTCGGCATCCAGGAAGTCGGCCTCGGCGAGGTAGCCGTGGTGGACGTCGCCCGAGAGGACGAGGACGGTCGAGGGCGCCTCGCCCCTCCCGCCCGTGGCGACGCGCTTCAGGAGCTCGGCCATTTGCGTGAAAGAGCCGTGGAACGAGGCCCAGTGGTCGAGATCCTGGGAGCGTCGGAGGTTCTCGGACCAGCGCGCGGCGCGTTCGCCCCAGACGCCGGAGCAGACCCGCTCGTTCCAGGCCTGAAGGTTGTGCATCCCCGGCCCGAGCATCACGGGGAGGGAGGTGCCGAGGAGGAGGTGGTCGAAGCCGCCGGTCGCCCTCTCCTCTATCCAGGACCACTCGTCCGCGTCGACCATGGAGCGCCGGCCCTCCTCCAGGACCCTTCCTCCCCTGGAGTCGATAACGAGCAGCCTGACGTCCCCGAGGTCGCGGCAGTAGCTCCAGCGCGCAACCGTGGAGTCCCGGTGGGACCTCCGGGCGGCGTCCCGGAGGAGGGACCAGGCGTCGTCGGCCTTCGTCATGTCCGCGTACAGGTCGTTGCCGCGAAGCTCCTCAGGGGAGAGGTTCCCGAGGTGCTGGTAGACCAGGTAGGAGACGTGGCCGCCGACGATCTGGTCGTTCCAGTGGGGCTGGTGGCGCGCCTCCTCCACCCAGGCGGCGGAGACGTTCCAGTCGTCGCCGACCTCGTGGTCGTCGAAGACCATGGCAGACGGGACGGTGGAGAGGAGCCAGCGGATCGCGGGGTCTCCCCACGCGTCCCGGTACATGTGGGCGTACTCCTCGAAGTCCGCGACGACCTCGCCGGGGGCTTCGTCCGTGTCCCGCCGGGAGCGGATAAAGTCGATGGTGTCGAAGGGTGGTTTTTGCGCGTAGATCTGGTCTCCAAGCAGGACGAGGGCGTCCGGCAGCTCCTCCGGTCTTTTGTCCCTTAGCCTCATCGCCATAGCGAACAGGGCGTCCACGCCTAGGCCCCTGGCGTCCTCCGAGTGGTCGAGGGTGTACGGGGGCTCGTGGGGGGCGGAGATGCGGCACGAGCCGAAGACTACCTTGGCGGCCTCCCCCCGCTCCGGGGTTCGGATGCGGCTCGGGGGGAAAGGCGAGCCCGCCTCCGGCCAGGCCCTCTCCCCGTCCAGCCTCACCTCGTACTCGTAGCGCCGCCCCCGCTCGAGGCCCTTCACGTGGACCAGGGCGTAGTGGTGCTCCCCGACGCGGAACGTGGAGGCCGAGCACCCGAGGACCTCGACCTCGCAGGGCGCGTCCGTCTCGACCCATACCGTGGCCTCCGACGCGTCGGCGTAGCGCAGCAGGGGCCCGAGGACGAGGTCAGGCATGAGCCCCGCCGTACCCTTTTTCGCGTGCCATTCGTTCGCTCCTTCCCGTCGCAGGCCGCAAGCATACACCGTCCGCCCGCCCGCCTCGCGCTCCCGGAGGGGATCGCACCTTCGACGACCGGACGAAGGGGTTCGGGGTCCGTTTTGCTAGAATCGAACCATGCAGGAGAGACAGAGAGTATTCAGCGGCATACAGCCGAGCGGCAGGTCCCACCTCGGTACGTACCTGGGGGCCCTGAAGAACTGGGTCTCGGTGCAGGACGACCACTACGGCTTTTTCTGCATAGTGGACCTGCACGCCCTTACCGTGCCGCAGGACCCGAAGGTCTTGCGGGCGAACGTGCGCGAGATGGCGGCCCTCTACATTGCGGTGGGCCTCGACCCGGAGAAGTCAACCATTTTCCGCCAGAGCCACGTCTCGGAGCACTCGGAACTAGCCTGGCTCTTGAACTGCGTGGCGAGGGTCGGCGAGCTCTCGCGCATGACGCAGTTCAAGGACAAGGCGCAGAAGGGCGGGGCCGACTCCGCGAGCGTCGGGCTCTACGACTACCCGGTCCTGCAGGCCGCCGACGTCCTCCTGTACAACGCCAACCTCGTGCCCGTCGGGGAGGACCAGCGCCAGCACCTGGAGCTCATGCGGACGCTGGCCCGGCGCTTCAACGGGCTCTACGGCGAGACCTTCGTGGTGCCCGAGCCCATGATCCTGGACGTCGGGGCGCGGGTTATGGCCCTCGACGACCCGACGAGCAAGATGAGCAAGAGCGCGCCAACCCCGGCTGGCTACGTGGAGCTCCTCGACGAGCCCGACGTGATACGGCGCAAGATCCGCCGCGCCAAGACCGACTCAGGCTCAGAGGTGACCGCATCCCCAGAAAAGCCCGCCATAACTAACCTGCTGAACATCTACGCCGGGCTGACGGACCTCTCCGTCCCCGAGCTCGAGGAGCGGTACCGCGGCAAGGGTTACGGCGACTTCAAGAAGGACCTCGGCGAGATCGTGGTCGAGGCCCTGACCCCCATCCGCGGGCGGGCGCTCGAACTTCTGGATGACCCGAAAGAGCTCGACTACCTCCTGGAAGCGGGCGCCGAGAGGGCCCGCAAGGTGGCCCACGTCACCCTGCGCGACGCCCAGGCCAGGATGGGCCTGGACTAATGGACCCCGAGGGGGTGGGCCGGGGCTTCCCCGAGAGCACCCGGCCCGGGCCGTGACGGCCGCAACGACCCCCGCGCTCGTCCTCGTGCCGGGGCTGCTGTGCGACGAGCGGCTGTGGCGCCACCAGGAAGAGGGCCTCGCGGATCTCGCGGACCGGGTACTGGTCCCAGACGTAACCGGCGAGGACTCGGTTGCGGGGATGGCGCGCAGCATCCTCCGGGCCGCCCCAGAACGGTTCTCGCTCGCGGGCCTCTCGATGGGCGGCTACGTCTCCCCGGAGATCATGCGGCAGGCTCCCGATCGCGTCGAGGCGCTTGCCCTGCTCGATACCTCGGCCAGGCCCGACACCCGGAGCAGACCGAAGCGCGGCTCGCGCTACTCGCGCTCGCCAGGGCCGGACGGTTCGACGAGGTGTGGCGCGCGCTCCTCCCGAAGGTGTTCCACCCGGACAGGGTAGAGGAACCCGAGGTCCGTTCCACCATCAGGGAGATGGCCCAAGCCGTCGGCCCCGAGGGTTTCGAGCGGCAGGAGCAGGCGATCATCGGCCGCCCGGACAGCCGGGGCGATCTGCCTGGCATCTCCTACCCGACCCTCGTCCTGTGCGGGCGGGAAGACGCCCTCACGCCCCCGCACCTGCACGATGAGCTCGCCGACGGGATACCGCGAGCCTGCGCCGGATCGAGGCCTGCGGCCACCTCTCGACCCTAGAACGCCCCGAAGCCGTCACCCGCGCCATGCGCGCGTGGCTCGAAGAAGCCCTGGCGGATCGGCCCACGCGGGACGCCCGCCAAGGGCAGTAAAGCTCTGATACTCAAGGTTCTGAGTCCCGGATTCCGAGTTACGCACCGAGTCCCGACATCTCCGACACCCGGAATCGCCAAATGGTACCGTCTCCGAGAGATCGCAGGCCGAAGAACCTCCGGGGGTTGGGGTCCGCCGCGCGGGAGCAGCGTCCGGACGGTCTCGCCCCAGAGGGGCCCCAAAGAAGATCGCGCGTAGAGATTTTCGCAGACGACGTTCCAAAGGATAAGCGGTTGCTAGTTCGAGATTTGCGACAGCAAAGATATCAAAGCGTAGAGTGCCGGAGCGCACGAGCCAAACAGCGCCAGCCCCGCCATCCGTATTGCCGCCAGCACGAGCCACACTGGCAACTCGGGGAACCGTTCGTACCGGGGTGCCACTAACGCGGCTGCCTCGAAACGTCCTTGCAGAACGACAGGAAGACGGGCTCGCGGCAGAGCTCGCGGCAGATCGCATGATCGTCAACCGCCGGGACGCGGCCCGCGACTTTCCCCTCAGATGGCGGTTCCGAATACATCGTGGGACGCAGTGTGGGGGCCATCAGAAGGCACGTCCAAATGCCACCCGGCCGATCGTGGTTGTTGGTGCGGCCATTCCTTGGCATCGTGCCCTTACCATGCCGGGCGTCGTCCCAGATTGCGTGGGCCCGCCCGAAGGCGGTGGCGGCCCGGTATCGTGCCAGAACAACTTCCACGCGGCCAAGACTCCCCGGCCTTTGGTAGGTATCCAAGGCCACGGGGTAGACTGCCACGACGCCCCGACGGTATACTCGCCACGGTCACGGAACCATCTGCGGGCAGGAGGAAATGGACACCTCGGATCATGCACAGAACGATCTGTATAAAGGTGTCCCGGACGGTGATCACGAACCCACGCATGCAAACGGGGGGCTGGGGGGCGACAGGTGGCTGCGCTCTGTCCTGGAGAACTCCCCGGAGATAGTGAAGGTCGTAGACCCCGACGGCACCCTGCGCTACGCCAGCCCGGCCTTCGGTCGGGTCTTCGGCTACGACCCGGAGGAGGCAGCCGGCACGATTAACGTCCTCGACCTGGTCCACCCCGACGATCTTCCCCACGTGCTGGCGGAGACCGAGAAGGCGCTCGCCGAAGGAAGGGCCGTTTCCAATACGGCCGAGTACCGCTTCCGCCACGCCGACGGCTCGTGGCGGTGGATCGAGAGCTTCGGCAGCTACCTCCTCGACGACCCGCACGTCAGGGGCGTCGTCATCAGCTCACGGGACGTGACCAGGCGCAAGAGGGCAGAGGAGGCTCTCAGGGAGAGCGAGAGGCGTCTCGCTTCGGTGGTCTCCAACGCCCACGCCTACGCCTACCGCTGCCTCAACGAGCCCGGATGGCCGAACGAGTACGCCAGCGACTACGCCCTCGAGCTGACGGGCTACCCCCCCGAGGACCTCCTCGTCGGGGGGAAGGTCCAGCTCAGCGACCTCATCGTGGAGGAGGACCGGGACAGGGTGTGGGACGAGGTGCAGGGGGCGATCGCGGAGGGGAGGGGCTTCGAGCTTGCGTACGCCCTCCGCCACAGGGACGGCCGGATAAGGCACGTGCACGAGTACGGGCGGGCCGTCTACGGCGAGGACGGCGAGGTGGAGGCGCTCGAGGGCCTCGTCTACGACGTCACCGAGCGCAGGGAGGCCGAAGTGGCGCTCGGGGAGGCGGAAGAGCGCTACCGCACCCTCGTCGAGCGCACACCGGCCATCATCTACATCGAGAGGCCGAGAGAGGGGGAGACAGCCGCCTACGACACGACCTACATCAGCCCACGCGCCGAGGAGGTCCTAGGCTACCCACCGCAGAGGTTCACGGAGGACCCCAGCTTGTGGGACAGGGTAATCCACCCGGAAGACCTGGATGCTGTGCGGAAAGAAGACGAGCGCACCGACGAGATGGGCGAGCCTTTCTCCATGGAGTACAGGGTGATCGACAAGGATGGGCGCACCCTCTGGATACATGACGAGGCGACGCTGGTACGGAACCACGCAGGGGCTGACCCATACTGGTTCGGCGTCCGGACCGACATAACCGAGCGCAAGGAGACAGAGGAGCGCCTCTCTGAAGCCGAGGAGAGGTACCGCACCCTCGTCGAGCGGATGCCCGCCGTGACCTACGTCGAGGAGGTCGGCGAGACGCACAGCACCCTGTACATGAGCCCCCAGATCGAGCCCCTGCTGGGTTACCCCCAGGAGGCGTGGATGGGCGGCGTCGATCACTGGAAGCGATGCCTTCACCCCGAGGACCGAGAAAGGGTGCTAGAAGAGTACGCCCGCTCCGACGAGACGGGCGAGCCATTCAGGACCGAGTACCGGATGCTCCATCGCGACGGGGGGGCCGTCTGGGTTCACGACGAGGCGGTCCTCGTGGAGGGGCCGAGAGGGCGCAGCCGATTTTGGCAGGGGGTGCTCACGGACGTCACCGAGCGCAGGGTCCTGGAGGAGCGGCTGGAGCACCAGGCCCTCCACGACCCCCTAACCCGCCTTCCCAACCGCCGCCTGTTCGCCGACCGTTTAGCGCACGCCCTCGAGGGCACCAGGCGGCGGGGTCGAGGGGTGGCAGTCCTCTTTATGGATCTAGACGATTTCAAGGTCGTCAACGACTCCCTGGGCCACGAGGTCGGCGACCTGCTGCTCACCGTCGTCGCCCAGCGCCTCGAGAGGCTCCTGAGACCCGAGGACACCCTGGCCCGCTTCGGGGGTGACGAGTTCGTGGTGCTCCTCGAGTCGGCGGAGAACCCGGGCGAGGGTGTCCGGGTGGCACAGCGGATCACGGACGAGCTCAAAAGGCCCTTCGCCCTGGAGGGCCGCGAATTGTACGTCTCCGCCAGCGTCGGGATCTCCTTCGGCACGGTTCGCACCAAGAGCCCCGCGGATCTCCTCAGGGACGCCGACACGGCTATGTACCGGGCCAAGGAGGGGGGCGGGGGCTTCAGGGTGTTCGACCAGGCCATGTACGAACGGGTAGCCCGCCGGCTGGATCTGGAGAACGACCTCAGACGCGCCATAGAGCAGGGAGAGTTCGTCCTCCACTACCAGCCGATCTTCGATTTCGGGAGCCAGCGGATCTGGGGGACGGAAGCCCTGGTGAGGTGGGATCATCCAAAGCGGGGCTTGCTCGGCCCAGACGAGTTCGTGACCGTCGCCGAGGAAACGGGGCTCATCATCCCCATAGGCTGCTGGGCCCTGGAGGAGGCCTGCCGCCGGACGAAGGAGTGGCAGGACGGCAACCCCCATACCCGGCACCTCCGGGTGATAGTGAACCTCTCCGCCAAGCAGCTTCGACACCCTGGGTGCGAGGAGACCATAAGGAGAGCTCTGACCAGGAGTGGGCTGAGTGCGGAGTCTCTGGGCCTCGACGTGACCGAGACAGCGTTCATAGATGCACTGGAAGGCAACTGGCTAGCCTTGGAGCGGATCCGGACCATGGGGGTAAGGATCTCCATAGACGACTTCGGCATGGGCTACTCCTCGCTCTCCTACCTCAAGCGTCTGCCCGCCGACACCCTGAAGATAGACAAGTCGTTCTTGAGTGGTTTCGGAGAAAAGGCGGAAGACACCGCCATAGTGCGGATGGTTATAGACGTGGGCCACACCTTGGGCATGGAGGTCGTGGCGGAGGGCGTGGAGAAGTGGGCGCAGGCGGCACTGCTGGCGGAGACGGGCTGCGACATGGCCCAGGGGTACCACTTCTCCGAGCCGCTGGTCGCTGAGGAAGTACCGGGGTTCTTGGGCATGTATACCGTATAGCCTGAAGAACCGGATGGCCAACAAGGCCATAGGCGACCGACGTCGTGGTCCTCGGCGCTTACGTCGCCCGGAGGAGAGGCGACCGTCCAAGGGGCCTGCTTCGTACGCCCATTCGTACCTGACCTAGAGCGGGTTGCAGCGCAGATGGTCCACGTGGCACCATGCGCGCATGAACGCCTACTCCGAAGACCTTAGGAAGAAGATCCTCCAGGTCCTCGGACGGGGCGCCACCAAGACCGAGGCCGCCCGCGCCTTCGGGGCGAGCCGCTCGTCGGTCAAGCGCTACGCTAGGCTGGCCGAGCAGGGCCGCCCTCTGGCCCCGAAGAAGCGCCCAGGCTCCGAGCCCAAGATGGACGAACGCGCCAGGAAGCTCCTGGAGGCGGACCTCGAGGAGCGGCCGTCCGCCACCCTCTCCGACCGTAGCGAGTACCTCGGGCGGGTGGCCGGAGTCTCGGTGAGCGACTCAACCGCCAGCAGGGTGCTCAAGCGGCTAGGGTGGAGCCGAAAAAAGATCGTTGGGAGCGGGAGAGCGCGACGAGTTCCTGAGGGCCGCATGGCGGCTGCTGGTCGCCGGGCAGCTCGGCGCGGCTCGGCTGGTGTTCGTGGACGAGATGGGGGCCAACGTATCTTTGTCTCCCATCTACGCCTGGTCGCGACGCGGGGAGCGGGCCTCGAGCAGCGCCCCGCGCAACTGGGGCAAGAACGTCACGCTGCTGGCCAGCATAACGGCAGAGGGCGTCGGCCCGTGCCTGGCGGTCGAGGGGGCGACGACGCGAGAGGTCTTCGAGGCCTACCTGGAGCGGGCTCTCGCCCCCGAACTGAAGCCGGGGCTGGTGGTGGTGATGGACAACCATGCGCAGGGCCGAGGCGCGCACTCAGGAGGTGCTCGTGGAGGCGATGGGGCGGGCGCTGGACGCGGTCACGGCGAGCGGACGCCCGAGGGTTCTTCGGTCACTGCGGCTACCGCACGGTGGACCAACTGCTGTAACAAGCGCTCTTAGTCCGCCCCGACCGCCAGCGTCTCAGAGACAAAATCCATAGTGGGCCCTACCAAGCCTCGGGTAGTGGCGTCACACCTACCTCGCGCGAGGATCTCCGGCGCATGACTTCC
>DATFPF010000134.1:0-12505 GCA_035264945.1 Rubrobacter sp. | reverse complement strand
ACGAGGCTCCGGTCCTTCGGCATCGGGTCCTCGCCGGCCATGTGCTCGGCCGCGGTGATGCCCTCGTGCCCGGCCTCGTGCGCCAGCCAGTAGCCGCCGGTGACGTCGCCCGCGGCGTAGATGCCCTCGGCCGCCGTCTGGCCGTAGCCGTCTACCTGGATGATCCCGCGCTCGTTGACCTCCACGTCGGTCACGTCCAGGTTAAGGTCGTCGGTGACGGCCCTCCGCCCGACCGCGACGAGCAACGCCTCGGCCTCGATCGTGTCTCCACCGTCGGCCTCGCCGGTCGGCGGGTCCTCGCCGCCGTAGGAGCCGCCCTCGCCCTCGGTCTCCTCCTGCTCGCCGGCGTCGGCCGAGGCTATCTTGATCTTGACGCCCGAGTCGGTCTTCTCGAGGCTCTCGGGGTCCGCCTTGGTGCCCGTCATGACGTTGATGCCGCGCTTCTCGAAGGACTTCTGCAGGGCCTCGGAGATCTCCGGGTCCTCTAGCGGCACGAGGCGGTCGAGGATCTCGACGATGGTCACCTCTGTGCCGAAGTCGTGGTACATGCTCGCGAACTCGACCCCTACGGCGCCCGAGCCGAGGATGATCACGCTCTTCGGGTAGTCCTCGTTGTTGGTGACGATGTCGTCGCTGGAGATTACCTTCTCCCCGTCGAACTCGAGCCCGGGCAGCGTGTTGACCGCCGAGCCGGTTGAGATGAGGACCTTCTCGGCCTCCAGCTCCTCTGACCCCTCGCCGTTCTCGACCTTGATCTTCTTCGGCTCGACGAAAGACCCCACGCCGTTGTACAGCGTGACCTTGTTCTTCTTCATCAAACCCTGCACGCCCTTGCGAAGCTGCGTGACGACCTGCTCCCGCCTCTTGGCGGCCTGCGGGTAGTCGAACTCGACTTCGCCCGTCTTTACGCCGAACTCCTCGCCGTTCTTGGCATCATGAAGAAGGTGCGCCGTCTGGAGCAGGGCCTTCGTCGGGATGCAGCCGACGTTAAGGCACGTCCCCCCGAGGTGCCCCCCCTCCCTCTTCTCGATGAGCGCGACCTTCATCCCGAGCTGGCTAGCCCGGATCGCCGGGATGTACCCCGCGTTTCCGCCGCCGATTATTACGAGATCGAACTTCTCCGCCACCGGTGTTCCCCTTTCGTCGTGGGTTCTAGGTTCTAGGCTTTGAGGTTCCGGGTTGGGAGTGTTGTGTACCTGTTCCGTCCATTCGACAAACGCGCCGGTTTGACCCGTCACGTGGGCCGCATGTTCGTCTGAACCCACCCCAAACACCCTCGCTCCCCGAAGCCTCAAAGCCTAAAGCCTAAGGCCTTCACGCCAATTCTAACTGGCCCTCTTCCCCCGGGCCATCTTCGGGCTGGCATGCGGGGCATAGGAACGTCGCCCTCCCTCCCATCTTCTCCCTTACGACCTTCCCGCCGCAGCCGCCGGGGCAGGGTTTGCCGGCCCGCACGAAGACCTTGAGGTGCTCCTGGTGGTGACCCTTGCGCCCGAGTACGTCCCTGTAGAGGCTGAAGGTCGTTCCCCTGTGCTCTATGCCGGCCGCCAGGTTCTCCTCTATTGCGGACTGGAGCCTCGTCCACTCCCCCTCCGTCAGCGTGTTGGCCTTGCGCGTGGGGTGAACGCGGGCGTCGAAGAGGGCCTCGTCCACGTAGATGTTGCCGACGCCCGAGACTACCTTCTGGTCGAGGAGGAGGCCCTTGATCCTGGCCCGCCGCCCGCCCAGCTCCTCCCGCAGGTAGCCGGGGCTGAACCCCTCGCCCAGGGGCTCAGGCCCGAGATCCTCGAACCGCGCCTCCAGACCGTCCTCGTCCAGGAGCCGCGCCCGGGTGAAGCCCGTCTCGTCCCGCAGGAACAGCCTCCTGCCCCCGTCCAGGCGCAGCACGAGCATGAGCGCCGTCGTCGGCTCCTCGACCGGAGGAACGAGCAGGAGCTGCCCCCCGATCTTGAGCTGCAACACGAGCGCGTCTCCTGAGTCGAGGTCGATGACCAAATGCTTCGCCCGCCGCCGAGCCCCGCTTATCCGCGAGTCCTTCAGCCGACGCGCGAACTCCTCAGCCGAAGGCTCCTCCACGAGCGCCGGGTTCAGGACCTCCGTGTCCTGCACCTTCGACCCCACGACGAGCTCTCGCAGGTCCCTTTTTATAGTCTCTACTTCGGGCAGCTCTGGCACGCGCTAGTTATACCCCCGCGCGGCCTTCGGAACCCGCCGGACCTTCACGGTTTGCGGGCGACGAACGCGGAGTGGTTCTCTCCGAGAGGGTAGACCCCGTAGGAGCCCAAATCCCTGACCTCGAAGCCTGCCAGGCGCAGGCCGGTCGTGATCTCCTCCCGTGCGTAGAGCCGTACCCGGTGGACCTCGTCGTCGCGCCTGTAGAGCTCCCCCACCTTCCTGAAGCTGACGATCCGGCGCTCCATGATCCCCCGCCCGGTGTCCTCCTCTTTCTCGTTGAGCACCGCCCAGTCGGGCCCCGCGCTCCAGCCTCTCGACGTGGTACCGGGCGGCACCTGCCCAGGACCGAGGACGTCGAAGACGAAGACGCCGCCGGACCTCAATGCCTCGTGGACGCGTCGGAAGACCCGGTCCAGCCCCCGCCCCTCGTTCTCCGGGTCGAAAAGGTAGTTGAGCACCTCGCTCACCGCCGTGACGGCATCGCACGGCGGTATCTCCGTCTCGAAGAGCGAACCCACCCTGAACTCGGCCCCCGGCGCCTTCTCCCGCGCGAGCTCGACCATGGCCTCCGAGATGTCGATCCCGAGCACCCGGTACCCGGCCCGAAGGAGCTCCCGCGCCCACTGGCCGCTCCCACAACCGAGGTCCACCACGAGGCCCTCCGTCACCCCGCCCTCCCTCAGCATCTCCAGGATACCGGGCGCGGACCGGAGGGCGAAGTCGGCGTGGCCGGCGTCGTGGATGTAGGCGAGGTCATCCCGGTAGAAGTCGGACATGCCGGGGTTCAGGAGTCTCCTAGCCGCCGATCCGGGCGGATACCGCGGCCAGCGGGACGGGCTCCTCGTAGACGGCCCGGTACAGGCCGTCGAGCATCACGGAGCGGGCGTCGAGGGAGCGCATGGCCCCCTCGCGGACCCGTCTCTGGCCCTCCTCGTCACGCGTGTACGGGGCTATGGCGTCCATCATGATGCGGGCGTGGGTAACGTCCATCGTGACGTGGCTGGTGAAGATCTCCAGCGCCCCCTCCGGCAGGCCCGTCGCCTTCTTCAGCCCCTCCGCGAGCCGCACGTAGATCGGGGGCACGGGCCACTCGCTCGCGGGACCCAAAGCCCCGAGCCCGAGCCGGAAGTCCGGATGCCCGGAGAGCTCCCTGTGCGCCGTTATGTAGAGCCGGATCTCCGGCAGCGTGGCGGGCCCATCCCACTCCTCTTCTGAGATGCCAAGCGCCCGCAGGAAGCGCCGGTAGAGCGCCGGGTGGGTCTCGTCCGGGTTCAGGTGCCCGTACTCGTCGAACAGGACCTCCGCGAGCGCGAGCTGCAACGCCTCGTCGTGCCCGCAGTTGGAGATGAGCGCCGCCAAATACAGCCGGCTCACCCTCACGTGCCGGTAGTACTGAACCGCGAAAGTCCGAACCCCCTCCACCCCCACGTCCCCGTCCCCGAACCTCTCCAGAAAGGGATGCGTCAACGCCGGATGGCCTATGACCTCCCGCTTCAAGCGGTTGAGAAACTCTTCGGGGTTCATCTCGCCCTCCGTCCGTCGTAGGTCCCCCAGTTTAACGCACCGAAGCGCGCCGGCTTCGCCGGCTCGTCAGCCCGCTTCGCCCTTCGGGCTCCACTCGTCAGCCCCTCACTCTTAGCGGTCGGCTCTTCGCCGTCCAGAGCGGGACCGAGCCGCGTCCTGCGCGGCGGTTCGAATAACGAACGGAACAACGCACCCAGAAGACTGGCTCTAAGCTGATAGCCAAGAGCGGAGGCGAAGCCGGCGCGGGCTGAAGGCCTCCGAAGGAGGCGTGCTAAACCACCACTTTGTGGTGGTTTCACTAGCTTCAGTGAGGTATAATTTCCCCATGACAGATACGATGAACAATGGGCGTCAGGAATGGTTGAGCGTCCCGCGGCGGCGGGAGGAAGAGCGGTTGGACCCGCACGTCTACAAGCGCGGGGTCAACGGGTTGACGGTCGAGGAGGCGGTGCGGCGGGCGGCGCCGCGGGTCGTGGCGATTTTGGGGCGGAGCGGGGAGCAGTACTCGCCGTTCGAGAAGGAGTTGGTGCGGCAGACGGTAAGGGCCTGCCTGGTCTCCCAGGTAAGCCGGGCGAACCTGTACAGGATCGCGGGCATCCTTGTCGCCGACAGGCGGGACGAGGGTGCGCACCTGGGACGGTCGCTCGCGCTGGCCTACGTTGCGGCCTTGCGGGACGCCTTTCTCTGGGAGTTGACCGTGGGGGAGCAGGTCATTACGCCCTTCGGGACGGGGGAGGTCCGGTACGTCTCCGAGAGCGGGCAGGACGCGGCGATCCGGCTCGACGGCGGCTCCAGGCAGGAGGTGTGGCTGCCGGTCGCCAGGGTCTCGCGCCCCGAGGCAGAGGTGCGCCAGGCTTCGTAGGTCCGTGCGGCGTCGGCCTTTCCGGGTAGACTAGGGCTGACGTAAGGCTACCGAGGAGGAGGCGATGGGACGTCCCAGGGCGCGGGTGATCTGCAACCCCTCTTCGGGCGGCGGCGCCTACGACCCGGAGGCGTTGCGGGCCGAGTTCGACGGTTACGAGCTGGACTGGATCCAGACCAAGGGGCCAGGCGACGCCAGCGAGGCAGCCAGGGAGTGGCCCGAGGGCCTGCTCATCGTCGCCGGGGGCGACGGCACCATCAACGACGCCGTCAACGGCCTTGGCAAGGCCGGTTTCCCCAAAGGGGTTACGCTCGGCGTCCTGCCCGCCGGGACCGGCAACGACCTGGCGGGGACCCTGTGCATCCCAGACGACCCTGACGAGGCGGAGGCCGTCATACGCCAGGGCAGGGTGCGGACGCTCGACGTTGCGCGGGTCCGCTCCGACGGGATCGGTGAGAAGTTCTTTATAAACGTGGCGACCGGAGGGCTCGGGGCGGAGATCTCCGACGCCAACGAGGGGGAGCTCAAGAGGCGGTGGGGGAAGCTCTCCTACCTGCGGGCCTCGTTCGAGGTCGCCAAGGACTTCGACGTCAAGGAGCTCGACCTCTACCTGGACGACGAGCTGCACCGGGTGCGGGCGGTCAACGTGGTAGTCGGCAACTGCCGGTTCGCGGGCGGGGGCTGGCTCGCGGCCCCAAGGGCCAACCCCGAGGACGGCCTGCTCGACGTCGTCATCATCGAGAAGCTTGGGCTTGGGGACCTGATGGAGCTCGCGCCGGCATCCATGACGCGTTCTGATTACCTGGAGAGGGAGGGCGTTTTCAGCGCGCGGGCCAAGGAGATCCGGGTAGAGACCGCGCCGCCCGGCCTGGAGTTCACCGTCGACGGCGAGATCGTCGGCGACGAACCTGCCCGCTTCTCCGTCGTCCCCCACGCCCTGAAGTTCATCGTCGGCCCCGACTACGTCCCGGAGCCGGAGGACTAGGCTGTGGTTGAGGTCCTACTCTTCGGGGCGGCGGCCGACCGGGCCGGCACGCGCAAGGTGATGCTCGAGGTGGAGGATGGCGCGACCCTGGCCGAGGTCTGGCCGCTGCTCGCCGAGAGGTACCCGGACCTCTCGGCCATGCGCGACACGCTCGCCTTCGCCGTCAACGGCGAGTACGCGCGGATGGACGGACGGGTGGACCCGGGCGACGAGGTGGCCGTGCTCCCCCCCGTCTCCGGCGGTTAGGGGCGCCTTGTTCGCCATAATAGTAGAGAAGATAGACGTTGGGGCGATGATCGATGGCGCCAGGAGGCCGGAATGCGGCGCGGTCTGCACCTTCGTCGGCACCACCCGGGTCGACGAGTCGGGCGGGAACGCCGTCGAGTACCTTGAGTACGAGGCCTACAGGCCGATGGCCGACCGGAAGCTGGAGGAGATCGGGGCCGAGATAGAGGAGCGGTGGGACGTGGGTTACGTCGCCATCTTGCACAGGATAGGTCGCGTCGACCCGGGCGAGGCGAGCGTCGCCATCGTCGTCGCCTCGCCGAGGCGGGGCCCATCCTTCGAGGCGAGCCGGTACGCGATAGAGCGGATCAAGGAGATCGTGCCTATCTGGAAGCGCGAGGTCTGGTCAGACGGCTACGTCTGGGTCGGCAGCCAGGTCGGCACCAGGTCGCCCGACCAGGTGTCCTGAGGGCCGTCTGCACGGGACACCCGTCGGGACGCCTCACCCAACACCCCCATCACCCCCGGTACTTCTTGCCGGAGACCATCGTCCTCGACGGCAACCGCCAGCAGGCGACTCTTGCCGGTGCTGCCGGTCAAGACATCGGAGGCGCGGACCCGAGGGCAAGCCTCCGTAGGTTCGGGGGCGCGAGATCCAAAAGGTTACGGCCGGGCGCAAGGCGCGTCTTGCGCCGGTGCGGGGTTTCCTCCTGCCGGCCAAAGACGCGAGGATCTTCCTTGGGGTAGAGTTCACCCTGGAAGAGGGGAACGCGAAGCGCTTATCCGGGAGCAAGGTGGACGGGAGAGACCGGCTATTGGACCGCAGCATCGGGCTTGAGCAAGAGTTTTTTCTGGTAGAGGAGTCAGGCGAGCCCTCGGTGCGGGCGGACGAGTTCCTCGAGCGCTGCAGGGAGAGGTCCGAGAGGGAGGGAGACGATCGGGCGGCCTGCCTCGCGCCCGAGTGGGTCAAGGGCGTTGTCGAGGTCAACACGCCCCCCGTGCGCTCGCTGGCGGACCTGGAGGAGAACTACGCGGACAACGTGCGCCTGGCCGTAGGCTCGGCGCGGGAGATCGGGCTCAGGCTCTACCCGCTGGGCACCTACCCGCTTCCGCTGGAGCCCGCCGTCAGGGAGGAGCCGGACTACCAGGTCCAGGTCCTCACCGTCGGCCCCGAGAGGTTCATGGACGCGGGCAGGTGCGCGGGGACGCACCTGCACCTGGGCCTGCCGGACGGCACGGTGAGCGCGGAGTCCGGGGTGTCGCCCGGCGCCCCGGAGGAGGCCCGCAGGGAGCTGCTCGACCTCTATAACCTCGCGACGGCGCTTGACCCGGCCCTGATCTTCCTTACCCGCTCCTGCCCGTTCTACGAGGGCCAAGCAACGGGCCTCGCCCCGCGCACGGCCCGCTACCGGGGCAGCGACGCTTTCGGCTGGGAGGGCGTCTACAGGGACCTCCCGGAGGTGGGTGCCCTGCGGCCATACGCCCGGAGCCCCGCCCACCTCGTCCAACAGCAGTTCGACCGCTACCGGGCGTGGCTCGCCGCGATGGAGCGGGCGGGCGTGGACCTCGCGCTCTTTGTGGAGTCCGGTGGGGACCTGCTCAGGCCCGCCTGGAACCCGGTGCGCCTGAACCGCCAGGGCACCCTGGAGCTGCGCGGCATGGACAGCAACCTTCCCCAGACGACCTTCGCCGCCGTCGAGCTCGTTCTCTTCGCGGCCGGACGTGTCGTTCGGGAGAACCTGAGGGTGACGCCGGACGAAGGCGGAGACGTCTTCGAGGTGGACGGCGACCGGCTCCTGGTACCCGGTTTCGGGCGCCTCGGGGAGCGGCTGTTACACGCGGCGGTAGCCGGGGGGGCCGACGACCCCACGATAACCGCCTACCTCGACTCCGTCCTCGACTTCGCCGCCGGGGACGGGCCCAGGCTGGAGAAGCTCAGGCTCCGCCGGCAGGCCACGGGCCACTACCCGACCACGGAGGGCAAGATCCTCGCGGCCCGCGGCCCGGGGGACGAGCGCATCTCGGGCGAAGAGGGCCTAAGCCTGGTCCTGTGGGCCTGCGACGAGCTGGAGGGCCAGATCTCGGGCCCCGAACCGGAGGACGGGACGCCGGGCGTCCCGTAGTCGGGGCCACCTTTTTCGCCCGACCACGCGGGTATACTCACGCGGCATGGGCAAGAATCGCTCTCTATCGGAGATGGACTTTGGGGTGCGGGTCGCCGCTGTAGTGGCGCGCGGGGGCCGGCTCCTGCTCGCCCGACACCAGAAACCGGACCGCGACCCCTACTGGGTCCTGCCGGGTGGCAGGCTGGAGCCAGGGGAGACCATCCCCGCGTGCGCCGCGCGCGAGGTCGATGAGGAGACGGGGCTCCACGCCGCGTTCTCGGGCGTGCTCTACGTGGGCGAGTTCCTGCGCGAGGGCCGGCACACCGTGGACGTGACCGTGCGGATGACCCCGGACGACGACGCGGAGGCCAGCCTGGGTACCGACCCCGAGGTGGCGCCGGACGCCGAGCCTACCCTGCGCGAACTGCGCTGGGTAGGCGTCGAGGAGCTGCGCGGGATCGGGCTCCTGCCGACAACCCTGAAGGAGCGCCTCCTAAGGGACGCGCCCGGCGGCTGGGCGGCGGACGAGGTCTACCTGGAAGGCGGCCCCCGTTAACGACCCCAAGGGAACCCTGCTCTCCGTCGTCCTGACGAACACCACCGTCGCGATCCTCGTGGTCTGCCTCTTCTGGCTTGGCGTGCTCGGGGCGCGCCTCCTGGGACGGAAGGCGAGCTTCTCGCTGGCACCATTGGGTTTCAGTCGCCCCAAGGGGGGACTGCTCGGGGGGGTGGGCTTCGGGGTCGCGGTCGGCGCCGGGGCGATACTGATGAGCATCGTCGTCAACCCGATCAGCGTCTTCGTGCTCGACAGGCTGGGCTACCCGACCGAATCGACCGTCCAGCAGCCGTTCATGCGCGGCCTCACCGGCTGGGTCGAGGACAACCCGGCCGCCGCCATCCCTGCGATAATCCTGGTCGTCGTCTTTATCGGACCGGCCGTCGAGGAGCTCGTGTTCCGCGGCGCCATCTTCAACGGCCTGAACCGCCTCGGGGCCAGGCTCTCCTCAAGGTCCCTCGGCAACACCCCGGACAGGCCCGCCGGCAGGGCGCCCTTCGTGCTCTCGGCCCTAGTCTCCTCCACGTTCTTCGCCCTCTTGCACCTGGAGCCCGTCCTGCTGCCCGCCATCCTGATCCTGGCCGTCGCCCTCTGCGTGCTCTTCCAGCGGACCGGCAGCCTCATCCCCCCCCTCGTGGCCCACGCAACGTTCAACTCGTTCGCCACCTCGCTGATCATCCTGAATGGCCTGGGCATCTTAGACATACCCGTTTAGCGCTCCGGCTTCGCCTCCGCTTGTCAGCCCGCCTCGGACCCTCGGTCCCCGCTTTCAGCCATCATCTTCTTGCCGTCGGGGCGTGCCCAACCCCCCCTGCGCCCCTGCGAGGATAGCGATTGTTCTGTGCGTCGGGCCCGGGCGGGTTCGAAACCCGCCGCTGCGTGGGGCGGTTCGCCAGGCATGGCGGCGGTTTCGATCCCCGTCGCGGCGCGGCGCGCACCGGGCAACGCCAGCCGAACGCTGAGAGCCGCCCGCAGGGCGGGCTGAGAGCGAGGCCCGCGGAGCAGGCCGAAGCGTGCTAAGAGACGCGAAGCGCAGGGCGCAGCGGGCTACCCAACGTACCGGGCCCTGGGGCGTATTAGCGTGTTGCTCGCGTACTGCTCGATGGCGTGGCCGATCCAGCCGACCGTGCGTCCCACGGCGAACAGGGCCACGGCCCCGCCGGCCGGCAGGCCGAGCGCGCGGGCCAGCGCGGCCAGCGCGAGGTCCACGGTCGGTCGCCCGTCGGTGAGCTCCCGGACCTCCTCGACGACCGCGCCGGAGAGATCCACGGCGGGGCTTCCAGGCATGGATTCGGCCGTGAGCCGGAGCAGGGCCGCGCCCCTGGGGTCGCCGTCCGGGTAGAGCGGGTGCCCGAAGCCCGGTATGCCGTCGCCCCGGCGGAGGCGCCAGGCTATGGCCTTCCGCGCGTCGCCCGCCGCCGCTACCTCGTCGAGGAAGGCCTCCACGAGCTCCACCTGCCCCCCGTGCCTGGTCCCGCCCAGCGCGGCGAGGCCCGCCTGCACGACGGCGTAGGGGGTGGCGCCCGAAGACGCCACGCACCGAGCCGCGAAGGTCGAGACCGGCAGCTCGTGGTCGGCGCAGAGCACGAGCGCCGCGTCCAGCAACGCAGCGGCCCCAGGCTCCCCCGGGCACCAGCCCCGCCGGAGCGCCTCAGCCGTACCCCCGGTCCCGTCCCCGCCGACCACGCCAGCCATGAGGCGCAACACCCTCGCGCCCGTCCCCACGACGCCAGCGGGACGCAGGTCGTAACCGACCGGGTCCTCGGCGGAGGCCACAGGCAGCAGCGCCTGGAAGACCTCGACGGGCGGTAGCCCCCCCAGCGTCCGCAGCGTCTTGCGCACCCGCGGCGACAAAGCTCCCCGGCCGCCGGGGAAGATCTCCGCCGCCAGCCCCGTGTCCCCGGCCCAGATCAGGGCGGCCACCTCCTCGATGGAACACCCCGCCGCCAGCCCCTCGACGTCGCGGCCCCTGTAGAACAGCCGACCGCCGTCTACCAGCGTGATGCCAGACTCGAGCACCGGCGCCCCCCACCGCAACGCACCCTCGGCAACCGCCTCGGGGTCCCTCCTCCTCTCCTTGCGCTCCTTGAGGGCCCGCACGTCCTCGGCCCTGTAACGCTTCCTCCGCCTCCCCCCCTCCGCGGCCTCGGATCTGACCATCCCCCGGCTCACGTACGAGTATAGCGTCGGCAAACTCACCCCCAGCTCCCCCGCCGCCTCCCCCGCCGTCAGGTAACGCCCCGAACCCAAAACAGTCCTCCCCTCGATCGCCCAACCCCTACCACACTACAATATATTGATTTATAGATCAACGTTGATTACCTACGGTGGCCCGGATACGATTACGGTTGCCGGGGCCTGAAGGCCCCCGCGCGACGGGTTTGTGCGAGATCGGAGGCAAGGGGATGGGCGGTACGGGTAACACATTCGTTGCGGGGTTGGAGGGCGTGGTAGCGGCGCGGACCCGCATCAGCGGCGTGGACGGCGAGGCCGGGGTCCTTACCCTGGCGGGCTTTCCGGTGGAGGAGTTGGCCGGCCGCGCGTCCTTCGAGGAGGTAGTCTACCTACTACGCTACGGGGATCTGCCGGACGCGGGCGAGCTCGCGGCGTTCCGGGCGGCGCTCGCGGGGCGGCGGGGGTTGCCGGAAGCCACCGTGGACCTGCTGCGGGTGGCGGCGGCGCGCGGGGTTCCGGCGATGGACGCGCTGCGGATGGCGGCGGACACGCTGAGCCTTGACGTCTCCGAGGACCCGGCGCTCGATCTCGTCGCCCGGTTCCCCGTGATCGTGGCCGCCCACCACCGGCTGTTCCGGGGCGAGGAGCCCATCGGGCCTGACCCCGGCCTGGGCCACGCCGCCAACTACCTTTACATGCTGCGGGGGGAGGAGCCGGGCGAGGGCTCGGTGCGGGCGCTCGAGACCTACCTGAACACCGTCTCAGACCACGGCATGAACGCGTCGACCTTCGCGGCGCGCGTTATAGTCGCCACCCGCTCCGACCTCGTCTCGGCCATAGTCGGGGCCGTCGGCGCCCTCAAGGGACCGCTGCACGGCGGGGCGCCTGGGCCCGCGCTCGACGTGGTCTTCGAGATCGGGTCGGCCGAGAACGCCGAGCCCGTCCTGCGCGAGAAGCTCGGGCGCGGGGAGCGGCTGATGGGCTTCGGGCACAGGATCTACCGCGTCCGCGACCCCCGCGCCGACGTGCTGGCCTCCGCCGCGGAACGCCTCTACGCCACCGACGCGGACGGGGAACTCTACGACCTCGCCCTGAAGGTGGAGGAGACGGCGCTCCGCCTCCTCGCCGAGCACAGGCCCGGCCGCAACCTCCAGACAAACGTCGAGTTCTACACGGCCCTGCTCCTGCACGGCCTCGGCCTCCCCACGGGCCTCTTCACCCCTACCTTCGCCGTCGGCCGGGTCGCCGGGTGGGCGGCCCACTGCCTCGAGCAGCAGGCGGAAGACCGCCTCATCCGCCCGCAATCCGAGTACGTCGGGGAGACGGACAGGGCCTGGGTCGAGGCGGAAGAGCGCCCCTAGCCTCAGGCGCGGGCCACCATCCAGAGATGTAGCCATGTCCCGCACCATCGTCCCCACGGCGCCGCCAGGGTAGTCCGGGGCACGCCCAGCCGTTCCCGGCGGACAGTTGGGCCCGTTTACACGCGGCGCAGAGGGCAGTATAGTCCTGCCTGTTTGGTTGAGGTTTCTCAAGAGCCCCTGATAAGGGCCGGCAAGAAGGTGGACGAGCGTGGAGCGAGCGACGGGTAGTGTCATGGGCGGATTCGGGATCTTGAAAGTGTTGGGGCTGGCCCTCGCCGCGTCGGCGGCCGTCATCCTCGGGGTGCTCGTGCTCGCCGGGGAGTCTGACGCCCAGTCCGCGCCCCCGCCCTTTCTGTTGAACGAGGGCGCGCCCCCACCCGGCGCCAACGTGGAGTGCGACCCGACGGCGGAGCACCCGTACCCGGTCGTGCTCGTGCACGGGACCTTCGAGACGATGGAGCAGAACTGGGCCGTCGTGTCGCCGAGGCTCAAGGAGGCGGGCTACTGCGTCTTTGCGCTCAACTACGGCAACCGTGG
>DATFPF010000133.1:0-10874 GCA_035264945.1 Rubrobacter sp. | reverse complement strand
CACCGGTTACGCGAGGCGCGACCCGTTCCGTCCCCGGGCGGCAAGAAGCTGAAGGCTGACGAGCGAGGACCGAAGGTCCGAAGCGGGCTGAGAGGCGCGGAGCGCCGGGCTGAGAGCGGAGGCGAAGCCGGAGCGGGCTCTAAAGCGGCAGTATCGCGGTCCTGACCACCGAGACGCCCTCTGGGGTGGTGGCCCGGATCTCGAGTATCTCCGTCCTCTTGTCTGGGGCGGGCGGGGCGTCTGGCGTCCGCGCTGGACGGTGGAGGTCGAGGAGGAAGCTTACTTCTACGCTCTCCCCCGAACGGAGGTTTTGGAGCGTCCGCCGGTAGTAGCGGGTGCGGGGGTCGGCGGTGTCTCCCGGGGACGATTCGAGCGTGAGGTTGACGTTCGAGAAGTCGCTGTTGCCGGCGTTCTCCACGGTGAGCAGCAGCTCCTGGGCGGCCTCCGGTTGCAGGGAGGCGAGCCGGCTCCTGTTCAGGTCGAGGTCGAGGGCCGGGCCAGATTTGCCGCGCGCGGGCGCGGCCGGCAGGTCGTCCGCCAGGGAGCCCGTAGCGAGGTTTGCCAGCACCAGGAAGGCCCCGGCGGTCACGAGGAAAGCCAGGGCCGCGGCGGCCGCCCAGAGCGCCGTCTCCCTCACGGCGAGGTCTCCGGCGGCGTAGAGTTCATTATCGGGACCTCGTAGAGGTTGTAGAAGGCGTCGAGAAGCTCGTCGGCGGGGGCCGCGTGCACCTCGGGCTCCCCTGCCGAGGCGCTGCGGGCCACGATGGCGACGCTCGTGCCGGCGGGGGACCAGGCAAGGTCGTCTGGCCCCGTCTTTATCTCCATGTCCTCGTTGGTGGTCACCGCGTCCAGGGTGCCCGTCTTCAGGTCGAGGACGTAGAGGTTGAGGGGTGATTTGGGGTTGAGGCGGCCGACCACGGCCAGCCGGTCGCCGTCGGGCGAGACGCTGATGCCGCCGGCGACGAAGTCCTCGCCCACCCCGGGGGCCTGCTCCGGCCTCCCCGGCTCCGGCGCCGCGCGGTACAGGTCATAGAGGGGCTCGCCTTCGTCCTCGGGCGGGGAGACCATGCCGGCCACGAAGTAGATGCCGTGGTCCGTCCACTGCGGGGCGCCGAGGATGCCCCGGTCCTCGTCGAGATCGAAGAGCTTGCGGCCCTCTCCGCTCTGGAGGTCGAAGACGCGCAACTCGCCCGGGGAGTCGTCCCCGGGAGCGCGTACCGCCAGCGCGACGCTGTGCCCGTCCGGCGAGGCGCAGGCGCCCGTGACCGTGCCGGGCACCGTCCCCGTGTAGACCCGCTCCATCCGGCCGTCGCGCAGCAGCGAGATCGCGCTCTCCTCGCCCCCGGCCTCGATGGCCAGGACCACGTCCTCGCGCTCGGGGCCGGGGGCCATGGCGAGGACGCCCTCCGAGATCTCCTCCACGCCGAGGGAGCCTTCGTCCTCAGGGTCCGTCCGGTAGACGGCGCCGGGCTTTCCTTCCACGGCGCCCGCGCCGCCGAGCACGGTGAGGGCGCCGTCAGCGGTCCACTCCGCCTCCGCGGCGGCGAAGTCCTTCGTGGTCCAGCGCGTGAGCCGCTCGCCGTCTACGGTCCTGTCCTCCACGTAGCCGTCCACGATGAACGCGACCCTCTCCCCGCCCGGGGACCAGCTCGGCGAGCCCTTGTACCCGGGCCCGGAGCTAAGGGGCCTTGCCTCCGGCCCGAGGCCCGGGTCTACCCGCCCCTCGGTCGGGGGCAGGGGCTTGATGGGCTCCTCGTCAGCCGGTTGCGCGCAGCCGGAGAGCAGGGCCGCCGCGCACGCCGCGACGAGGAAGGTCAGCGCGCGGGGCCTACATCGCATAGCTGCTGGACGAGCGGGAGATCGGCTCCGTCGGCAGCTGGACCAGGAAGGTGGAGCCCAGGCCGACCTCGCTCTCCACGGAGATGTCGCCGCCGTGCATATCGACTATCTGCTTGCTTATGGCCAGGCCGAGCCCGCTACCCCCTGTCGCCCGCGAGCGGTCCTTGTTTACCCTGTAGAAGCGCCCGAAGAGCTGGTCGAGGTCTTCCGGCGGTATGCCTATGCCCGTGTCCTGTATGCGAACCGTAGTCCAGGAAGGGGAGTCTTCCACCGAGACGTCCACCCGGTCGCCCGGGTCCGAGTACTTGATGGCGTTGTCGAGCAGGTTGAGGAAGACCTGGTAGAGCTTCTGAACGTCGCAGACGCAGCGGTGCTCGGCCTCGTCCTCGAAGTACACCTCGATGCCGAAGCGCTGGGCCTTGGTCTCGACGGACCGGATGGCGGTCCTCATCACCTCCCCGAGGTCAGCGGGGCCGACCTCGAGCTGGTACTGCCACGAGTCCATCTGGGCCAGCGTCATCAGCTCCTCGACCATGGCCCGGATGCGCGCGAGCTCCCCCTCGGCGAGCTCCAGGGCGCGGTGCTCCAGCGGGTCGAGCCTCTCCCGCGCCCGCTCAAGCAGGCCGACGGCGCTCTGAATGGTAGTGAGCGGCGTCCTTAGCTCGTGGGAGAAGTCCGAGACGAAAGCGGTCTTCGCCTTCTCCAGCGAGCGGTGCTCGGTTATGTCCCTGACGGCCAGGATGATGCCGGCGTCCTTCCCGCTGGTCTCCCGCCGGTCCATCCTGGCGGCGTAGGCCCAGAAGGTCTTCTCCCCGAACTCGACCTCCCTCACGGCCACCCCGTTGGCGGCGGCCTCCCGGACGCACCGGACGACGCCCTCGGGCGTGCCCAGCTCGTCTAAGGGCCTGCCCTGGTCCGAGCGCCGGACGCCGAGCATCCTGGCCGCCGCGGGGTTGACCATAGTCACCCTCTCGGCCGGGTCCGTAGCGACGACCGCCTCGGGGGAGGCCTCGAGCACGGCCTCCAGGCGGCTCTTCTGCTCCTGGATCTCCCCGACGTAGTGCTCTATCTCCTCGGCCATGTAGTTGAAGGCCCTGGCCAGCTCGCCCAGCTCGTCGCGCCCCTTGACGGGGACCTCGGCCGCGTAGTCCCCGGAGGCAACCCTTATCGCCGCGTCCCTGGTCTCCGAGAGCGGGCGCGTGAGCTGGCGGGCCAGAAGCAGGCTCGCCGCCGCCGCGATCAGCACGCTCGTAAGGATGGCGCCCACGATACCGTAGCGCAGGTACGAGAGGGTCTCCTCGATCTCGTCCCTCGGGACGTCGTAGATCATGGCCCCCCTGACGGTACCGTCCCGCCCGACGAGCGGCCACACCGCGACGTAGCCCGAGCGGCCCTGGCTCCAGATGAGCCTACCCTCGCCCCCCGCGGAGCGGGAGGCCTCATCGATCGTCCCCCGCGCGAGCTTCAGCTTCTTGAGGTCCGCGTCAGGGTCGGCCGGGTTCCCGAAGCCGTCCCTGGCGGCGAGCGGCTCGCCCCCGGGGCCGACGTAGAGCACCCCCAGGCCCGTCGGGTCGGCGACGGTCGTGACGAGCGGTTCGGCGTAGCTCTCGGCTGGGGGGAGGCTCTGGTCCTCGGGGTCGCGGAGGGTCTCGAGGAAGTCCTGCGCCCCTGCGTTCGCCGTCTGGGAGCGCTGCTCGAGGAGCTTCTTCTCGGCCTCCACGAGCTGGTTCTGGGAGAAAGAATAGAGGACCACCCCAATGATGAGGCTCGTCACCGAGGAGATGCCTACGAGCGCGACAAAGATCCTGGCCCGAAAGCTCGCCGGGGGCAGCAGGCCCCTTCTCTTGCCCTTCTTCGCTATGTCGCCCTTCCCCTATCCGGGCCGGGCGGCCCGGTAACCCACGCTCGGCACGGTCTGGATGATCTCCGGCCGCGAAGGGTCGCCCTCGACCTTGGCCCGCAGCCGGCTTATGTGTACGTCTATGTAGCGGCTGGCGAGGTAGTGCGAGCCCGTCGAGACGGCCTCGCTTATCTGGGCCCGCGTGAAGGCCTGCCCCGGCCTGCGCATCAACATCGCCAGTATCTTGAACTCGGTCGGCGTGAGCTCCAGGGTCCGCCCTTCCCGGCTCACGGTGTACGCCCCCGGGTCGAGCTCCAGCGGACCTAGCCGCAGCATCCCCTCCCGGCCCCGCCCCTTCCGCCCGAACCGCCGCAGGATGGCCTTGATCCTGGCGAGCAGCTCCTTGGTGTCGAAGGGCTTGGTTATGTAGTCGTCGGCCCCGAGCTCGAGCCCGACTACCTTGTCCACGGACTGGCTCTTGGCCGTGAGCAACACCACGGGCACGTCGCTGATCTCCCGCATCTTCTTAAGCACCTCGAACCCGCTCATCCTGGGCAGCATGATGTCGAGGACCACGAGGTCGAGGTCCTCTCCCTCGAGCGCCCTGAGCGCCTCCGTGCCGTCCTCCGCCGTGACCACCCGGTAACCCTCGGACGCCAGCACGATGGAGGTCACCTCCAAGAGCGCCGCGTCGTCGTCGACCAGCAATATAGTCTCGTCCAAGCTTCCTTAGAACCTCCCGCGAGCAAGGGCGTCGGAGACCTAATCCTACATTAGAAGGTGGTTGTTCGCTAAGTATCGTCGGTACTGTTTTGGCCCATCTGGGCCGGGCAAGCCCGCGGCAAGAGGGCTGAGAAGGTCCCACGAGATCGGGGGCCATGACCGGCGTCAGCGCCACCGGCGGGGTGGGGAACCTCGGATCCGAGAAGGCCGACCCCTCTCGGGCCGGGGCGCGGAGTCCGGGGTCTGGCGGGACCGAGGGAGCGGGTCCACGCGCGGGGCCCCGGTAGGGCGAGCGGCGTGCCCCGGGAGAACCGACGGCTACAGGCCGCACGCGTTGGGATCGCTCCCAACGCGTGCGGATCACGGAAGGACTCCCGTGAACCTGAGCGTCCAAAGGGCGGCGCCGGCAAGGAGCAGGGCGTTGATCGTCCGCGCGCGGTACGAGTCCTTGAGAAGCGCCGTTAGGATCACGACGAGCCCAAGCTCGGCGGCGGTGGCGCCCATCCCGAGCAGGTCGGGGCTCTCCAGGTGGGCCACGCTGGGGCTGAAGGGCACCAGGCCGGGGCCCACGGGCATCCCCCAGGTGCGGGAGATGACGTAGAGGACGGCGATCGCCAGGTTGCCCGCGATGCCGACCAGGAAGAGGGGCTGGGCCGGCCAGCGGAACAGAACCACGCTACCGAAGCCCTGGGCGAGGGCGCAGCCCAGGAAGAAGGCACCGTAGCCCCACCATTCGGCGATGTGCTGCGGCGTCACCCACAGGTGGATCATGGCGGCCGTCAGGCCGAGGGCGGCCGCCGCATAAAGCGCGAGGGTGCCTGCGACCTCGCCCGAGCCGTCGCGCTCGCCCGGGGTAGGGGGACGGGTGGGCCGCCCCTCTGTCCGCGCCGGTGGTCTGGCTTGTATCGCCATTTGCCTGGATCTCCTCGCTCCGGGCCGTCCCGGGCCGCTTCGCGTCTCGCTACAGCGTTTGGGCCAGCGCCAGCGACTCGGCCTGGGCGGCGTACACGGGGTCGTTGGGGTCCACGGTGTCGGGGTAGGCATCGCCCACGTTGAACTGGGCCATCATGTCGTGGTCCTCGTGGACGAGGTTGTGGCAGTGCATCATGTACCGGCCCTTCTGCGGCCCGAACCTCATAAGCACCCGCACCCTCTCGCCCTCGCCGACGTAGACGACGTCCTTGGGGCCCTGCTCGTAGGGGAAGACCCTGTTGGCGCCGCCCGAGCGGGAGAGGACCTTGAAGTCCACCAGGTGGATGTGGACCGGGTGGAACCAGCCGCCGCCGGGGTTGTGCAGCTCCCAGATCTCCACGTCGTTCAGGCGCGGGTTGGCGACGGTGAACCGGTAGTTGCTCGCCACGACGTCGTCCCAGGTCGTGCCGTTGACGGTCCAGTGCTCCTCCAGGCTGCCGGGGGCTATGGGCGTGCGCTTGAAGACCATCTCCCTCGTCTTTACCGCGTCGGCGGCCGTAAGAAGCATCGGCTTGTTGTCTGGGTTGAGCTGGTTTGGGACCTGGTTGTCCGTGGGGTCCGAGGAGTCGCCCGCCACGTCGAAGCGCATTACCTGCCCCGTAGTGCCAAAGTTGGTGTTGTTCGGGTTGGAGAGGTTCTGCAGCACTACCTTGTCGCCGATCTTGTTCTGCGAGAAGTCTATGATCACCTCGTAGCGCTCGGCCATCCCGTGGCGGAGGTTCTGCACGGGCTGGGGCGCCGGCATCAGGCCCCCGTCGGTGGCGATCACCGTCATGGGCTGCCCGGTGGAGAGCTGGAGCCTGTAGGAGCGCGAGATCGAGGCGTTCAGGAGGCGGAAGCGGTACTTCCTGCGCTCGACCTTCATCACGGGCCAAGGCGCGCCGTTTACGAGGATGACGTCCCCGTAGAGGCTGCTCTGGCCGCCGTCGTCGTAGACCAGCTGGCCGTTGGTGTCGAAGATGGCGTCGCGGATGGTGAGGGGGATGTCGTAGCGGCCGTAGCTCTTGGGTATCGGCAGGCCATCCTCTATGGCGTCGTGGAGGTGGTACTGGGCTGCGAGGCCCATGTAGGCGTTCTCGGCCGTGTGGTGGACGCCGTGGTCGTGGTACCAGAGGGTGCGGGCGTCCTGGAAGTTGGGGTAGACGTAATCCTTGAAATCTCCCGGGTTGGTTATGTCCGAGGCGTAGCCGTCGTACTGGGGCAGGGAGGCCGAGCCGTGCAGGTGCACGCTCGTCCAGGGCTTGTAGCCGAACCGCGCCACGTCGGGCAGGGAGTTTATCTGCCGCACGACGGCCCGGCGGCCCTGACGGGCCTTTATGGTCGGCCCAGGGGTGACGCCGTTGTAGCCGTAGACGGCGGTAGCGCCGAAGCCTGGCAGGATCTGGGCCTGGCCAGCCTTCATGGTGATCTCGTAGTAGTCGGTGCCCGTGAACGGTATCCCCGACGAGGGATCGGCCCCGGGTACGTCGTCGGAGCGCACGGGCTGCGCGACCGGCGGTATCGGAAGGCGGACCTGGAAGGGGGCCGGGATCTGCTTTGACGTTAGACGCCTCGAGACCGCAAGCTCGGTCCTTGCAGAACGCTCCAGCGGCAGCATCAACGCCGCGCTACCCAGCAGGCCCAGCTTCAGCATGTCCTTACGGCTTATTTTCCTGGCGAAAGCATCCATCTTTGTTTCCTCTCCGTTATTGTCACTGGACGTTTTCCTTGCGTTTGTGTCGAAATTGTGGGCCGCAGAACCCCTCCGAACATCGGGAAAAAGATGGAAATCTGCTTCCCAAGAATTGGAGACGTTCTTCTCTGACGATTGGCATAGGGGCCGCTACGGCGTTTGGTGTAGGGGCGGGCGAGCTACGCGCTCGGCGAAAGCGGCTGCGCCCTTCGCGAATCCGTCACGTGGGGGCGCGCCCGTTGGCGGCCGAAGGGGATATTCGGGGTATCCTCCGCGGTGCTCCCGCTACCGCTCGGAGCCTTGCAAGATCTCGACGCGATCCACAACCGCGAGCAAACCCTCGAAGTCGAACTCGGGCATGTCGGTCCGCTCCCCGTTTATGCCGACGGTAACGTCCGGGGAACCGCCGGGGTAGAGCTCCAACCAGCAGGGCGCGCCGCTCTCCACCGTGGGCGTGAGGCGGCTGCATATCACGAGGTGCGGGGCGAGGCGGGCGACCTCACGTTCGAGGTCGGCCGGCTCAGCCCTGAAAACCTCAGCGATGGGCCTGAGTATCTGCAGGGCACCGGAGATCGAATCGCGGTATGAGCGCGGCTCGTTGGCCACGATGATCCGTAGTTTGTCCATCCCTCGGTTTCCTTTGGCATTCTCGGGTTCGCCGATCGGGTCTCCAGCGTCGACCCCGGTGGTGCGCTCCCGTGCGAAGATCGTCTCGTTTTGGGCTTTTGATCGTGTCCTCGAGGCGGGGGTAACCCGCGCCCCCGACCGCGTCGTCCGGGTCACGGTCGTTGCGGTGGTGATGGCGAAGCCGGAAGAGACCGGCGTTCGCCCCCTGCGTCCGTGCCTACGCGTCGGCGTGGGCCGGCGGCCCCGTCTAGGACGGCTCCCCGTCCGGTTCGGCCTTCCGCGGCTCGTCGAGGCCTTCCGAGGCGCCCCGCTTGAACTCCCTGATGCCGCTGCCGAGGGCGCGGGCCGTCTCCGGGATGCGCCTCGCCCCGAAGAGCAAGAGCACCACTATCAAGGATACCGCCATCTCCATTCCGCCGATATTTGGCATAACGTCGCTCCTTTGTGCTTGGATTCCGGTCGCTGTTTTTGGTCTTCCGCCACCGTATTGTTGTGCGCCGGGTCCGGCGCGTCATGCCAAAAATGGGATATCTTTGGTTAAACGAATCTGGGTACGACCGCCTATATAGAAACGTATAGGCGTTCGGCGCGTCGGCCTTTCGCAAAAGGAGGTCCGCGTGAAGGGGGGCCGGGAGGTCAGGAGCCCTCGCGGGTCAGCGAATCTCCACGAGGTCGTGGCGCACAGCGAAGACCAGCGCCTGGAGCCTGGATTGCAGCTCGAGCTTGGAGAGTATGCTCGCCAT
Source organism: Rubrobacter sp. (assembly GCA_035264945.1). GTDB lineage: Bacteria > Actinomycetota > Rubrobacteria > Rubrobacterales > Rubrobacteraceae > Rubrobacter_D. The sequence continues at coordinate 2,458 of DATFPF010000133.1, read as the reverse complement.
ATGGGTCCTGACGGTTCCGATGCCCACGTACAGCCGGTCCGCGATCTCCTTGTCGCTCAAGCCATCCGCCAGGGCCTGCAGGACCTCGTGCTCCCTGGGGGTTAGCTTCGAGATCCTGAGCCGAGCCTCGCCGCTCTTCTGGCGTTCCTGGCTGATCAGGCGGAGGGCCTCTATGATCTCCTGCGAGGAGAGGAGCTGTTCGCCCGTCCGAAGGCGGTGCAGGGCCTCCAACACGTCCTCGAGCTTCGCAGATTTGTGCAACACCCCGGCGGCCTCGGCCTCTATCGCGCGGGCTAGCATGTTGGCGTCGGCGTAAGCGCTAAGGATCAGCGCCATGGCTTTTGGCCGCAGGGTGCGCAGCTCCCGCACGAAATCCGCCCCCGAGCCGTCGGGCAGATCCAGGTCCACGATGGCCACGTCCACTTTAAGGTCGTCGTCTTCGAGGGCCGCGCGCGCCTCGGCGAGGGTGCCCGCCTGGGCGATCACGGACAGCCCCGGCTCCTGCCCAAGCAAGAACGCGAGCGGCTGGCGGAAGGTGCTGTGGTCGTCTAGGAGCATTATCCGGACGTCGTGGTCGGCGTCGTTCACCGCACCACCTCCAGCTCGAACGCGAACACGGAGCCCGAGCCGAGCTCGGACCGCACGGTCAGGTCCGAGCCGTGGCTCCAGACGATTCGCTTGCTCAGGTACAACCCGAGGCCCACGCCAGCGACCTTGCGGCCTTCCTGGTCCCGTCCCCGCCCGAACTTCTCGAAGATGCGGACAAGGTCGTCGGGGTGGATGCCGGGCCCCTGATCCGCCACCTCGATGCGGACGCGCGCGGAGTCGCAGGCCGAGGCCCGGATCTCGATCGGCGTGCCCTCGGGCGTGTACTTGGCCGCGTTCGAGAGAAGGTTTCGAAGCACCTGCCCTATGCGTTTCGGATCTGCCCACACCCGCTCGTCTGTCTTGAGGCGTCCGTCGGGGGTGGTGAGGTAGGAGATCTTGACCGGGCGCTCTTCTGAGAGGCTCCTAACGTACGTCCTGGCGTCCTCAAGCAACGCGGCCAGCGCCAGCGGGCGCGGCTCCACCTTGAAGTCGTCCCTTTCGACCATGGCGGCGGCCCTGACGTCGGCGACGAGATCGTCCAGGGTTCTGGTCTCGAGTTCTATGGAATCCTTGACGTACGTACGAATTTCGGGGTCAGAGCCCCCACGATCGAGCATCTCGTTGAGCCTGTGGATGGCGGCGATCGGGCCGCAGAGTTCGTGGGCGACCATCGCGCCGAAGCTGGCCCTGAGGCTGGTGAGCTCGTCCAGGCGGCGGAGGCGCTCCCTCTCGGTGGCGAGCATCTTCGTGCGCTCGCCCGCGATACGACGAAGCTCCAGGATGCCCCCGACCGCGACGACCACCGCCACCACCAAGCGCAGCAGGTCGGCCGTCGTCAGCACCCCGCCGCCGTAGCCAGAGGGCCACAGGTATTCGTGCGCGACCGCGGCGGCCATCAGCACCGTCGCGACAAGCAACCACCCTGGCAAGAGCCCGCGACGGTTCTGCCTGAAGGCGCCGACGGCGGACGCGGCCATAAGTCCGAGCGGCAGGACCCCAAGTACCCAGTACCACGGGGTCAGCCATACCGGGGAGGGCCCCAGCTCCACGGCCTTCTGCGAGCTGTTGACCTCGGCGAGCACGGGCAGAAAGCCCGGCTCGTCCAGGGGTTCATAGACCAACGAATAGGCGAGGGTCAACACGACGAAGATTACGGCGGCCGAGCGCCCTGAGAGCCTGGGCGGGTTCCTTGGCACAAGACCGATGACGAAGAGGATGCCGGCGAGGGTGTACACCGTCAACACCTCGTAGAGCCCCTCCGTCAAATGCGCGGGCTGGAAAATCGGCTCGATATAACCGGAGACCAGGTGCCCCATACCCAGCACCAACAGCCCCGTGGCCACCCAGATCATGCGCTGGCCCATCTCTTCTTTTAGGAACAGGCCGAGCACCAGCGCGGCGAAGAGGCGGGCGAGTGCGGAGGCCGCCTCCTCGTTGCCGCGCAGCTTGTCCGAGACGAGGATGACGAACCAGTCCCCGCCCGTGGCGAGGCCCGCTATCGCCCAGGCGGCCGTGAAGGCGACGAGCGCGGCGACGATAATGGTCTCCCGACGAAAGCCCCACATCGTGCCCGACCCGCGGCTGGCGGCCGTCTTCCTCGCATCTGGAGATTCCACTTTTTCAACCCTCTCGGCGTGACCGTCGGTCGCGATCACGCCAGGTTCGTTACTTAAGGTGTTCGAGCAAGCGCGCGCACCGTCGCGGTTCTTTGGCGCTTCCTTTGTAATGCTGTGTAGGCCCATCTCTTCTCTCGTGCGTCTCTGCCGACGGTCCGCCTGTCGCGTGATCGTCTTTTCCTCCCTCGGTAACAAATAGTGCACCAGGGACGCGGGCCTTGAATCGTGGAAATTAACTGAATTTCTCTAGCCCA
>DATFPF010000132.1:0-19939 GCA_035264945.1 Rubrobacter sp. | reverse complement strand
CGGCGAAGCGCGAGAGGACCGGGCCCGAGAGGGGCGGCAGCACCTCGCTCTCGGCGACCTCCGCATACTTGCCCTCCCGCAGAGCAAAGACCGACACTCGCTCCCCATCATGGCGCCAGATCTCGGGAACCCCGATCCGCGCGTAGATCGAGAGCTTGGTTAGCGACGGACTCGTGATGTCCACCTCGATAACCAGGTCCGGCGGTGGATCTTCATCCAAATCTATTCTGGGCTTGCCACGTATGCGTTCCTCGTTCTGCACGTAGAAGCAGGCATCAGGCTCGAACCCTCGTTCCAGATCCTCGCGCTTGAAGGTCGTGGAACCGGCGCCGTAGGCGTTCACGCTCGCCTCCTCGGCGAATAAGGCTACGAGCAATCCCAAGAAGTAGGAGATGCTTTCGTGCTCGGTAGAAGGGCTCATTATCTCCAGCTCTCCCCGGTCGAACGCGAACCGCGGCACCCGGCTCTCCCCCCGCTCCTGCATTAGGCGCTCGTAGGTCTCCCAACGCACGTTGTGGAGGATGACCTTCTGCTCCGCCGGGCTCTTGATCGTCTCCATCGGGAATCCTTATCGACGCCTGCGCTTTGATTCTATAGCGCCCCGAAGGCAAGAAGAAGGGCCGGATCTCTCCGGCCCTTCCGAAATCGCCCGTATGCCCGTCCTTTGTTAGGCTGGGATCATGCCGTGCGGGTTGAGGACGTACTTCTTGGCCGCGCCCTTGTCGAAGTCCTTGTAGCCCTGCGGGGCCTCGTCGAGGGAGATCACCGTGGCGTTGACGGCCTTGGCGATCTGGGCCTTGTCGTGCAGGATGCTCATCATCAGGCCGCGGTTGTACTTCATGACCGGGCACTGGCCCGTGAAGAACGCGTGGCTCTTGGCCCAGCCGAGGCCGAATCGGATCTTGAGCGTTCCCTCCTGCGCCTCCGGGTCCGCGGCACCCGGGTCGCCGGTGACGTAGAGGCCCGGGATGCCCAAAGATCCGCCCGCGCGGGTGACGGTCTGGATCTGGTTGAGGACCACCGCCGGGGCCTCCTCGCCCGGCTTGGCGGAGGCCTCGAAGCCTACCGCGTCCACCGCGCAGTCAACCTCGGGCTCGCCGACGATGCCGGCTATCTGCTCCTCGAGCGGCCCCTGTGAGACGTCGACCGTCTCGCAGCCGAAGCTTCTCGCCTGGGCCAGACGTTCCTCGTTCAGGTCGCCCACGATGACCACGGAGGCGCCGAGCAGCTGCGCCGAGTGGGCCGCCGCCAGGCCGACGGGGCCCGCGCCGGCGACGTAGACCGTCGAGCCGGTGGTTACCTGGGCGGTGTAGGCGCCGTGGTAGCCGGTGGGGAAGATGTCGCTGAGCATTGTGAGGTCCAGGATCTTCTCCAGCGCCTGGTCCCTGTCCGGGAACTTCAGGAGGTTGAAGTCCGCGAACGGAACGAGGACGTACTCGGCCTGCCCGCCGACCCAGCCGCCCATGTCCACGTAGCCGTACGCGCTGCCCGCCCGCGCCGGGTTGACGTTGAGGCAGACGCCGGTCTTGCGCTCCTTGCAGTTCCTACAACGCCCGCAGGCTATGTTGAACGGCACCGAGCAGATGTCGCCGACGTCGAGGAACTGGACGTCGGAGCCCTTCTCGACGATCTCGCCCGTGATCTCGTGCCCCAACGTCTGCCCGACGGGAGCCGTCGTCCGGCCCCTGACCATGTGCTGGTCGGAGCCGCAGATGTTCGTCGAGACTATCTTCAGTATCGCCGCGTGCGGGGCCTCCTTGCCCATCCCCATCGCGTCTGCGACCTCGCCCGGAACCTCGAGCTTCGGGTACTCGATGTCCTCTACCGCTACTTCGCCCGGTCCCTTGTAGACCACTACCCTGTTGTCGGCCATAAGCCAAAACTCCTGTCTGAGCCTCGTCTACGTGCATTGACGTATGTAAGCGCCCTCGTGGCGCGTCGCTAGAGCCCTCCGCCAGAGCGACGGGGACTTCTACCTGTGGCCTACCTCCTTTCCCTTCCCCCGGCAATCCTTCTCGCCGGATAATTCGACACCGTAGCAGATGCCCGGACCTCGCACAACGCATCCCCACAGACGGGCTTGCGGGCCGGCGGTGCCCCCGAAAAGCGGCTGTTCCGTAGTGGGTTTCACCGCGCTAGAATGGGGGGAGCATACGATGAGGGGCAAGAACGGGGAAGGACCCGGTTACGGGTCGTTGTCAGGAATAGAGAGGAGCGGGGATTGTTTCTCAAGCTCACGGAGAAAGACGGGCTCTGGAAGAAGATCCGGAACCACGTTGGAACGACGGTCGAACACCCGGTAAGCCCGGCGACCCGCAACATCCGCGCGCGCATCTCCGACGATGGCGTGAAGAAGTCGGTGAGCGTCTGCCCCTACTGCGCGGTTGGCTGCTCCACCCTCGTCTACCACCGCGACGGACGCATAATAGACATAGAGGGCAACCCTGACAGTCCGATAAACGCGGGTACGCTCTGCCCCAAGGGCTCGGCCACCTTCGGGATGCACGTCTCGCCCCACCGCTGGACCAAGGTCCGCTACCGGCGGCCGTACTCGGGCGAGTGGGAGGACCTCTCGCTGGAGCAGGCGCTCGACATGATCGCCGAGAGGGTGAAGAAGGCCCGCGACGAGAACTGGGAGGAGACAGACGAGGAGGGCAAGAAGCTCTCCCGCTCGATGGCGGTCGCCAGCGTCGGCGGCGCCACCATAGACAACGAGGAGAACTACCTCATCACCAAGCTCTTCCACTCGATGGGCTTCACACGAATAACGAACCAGGCGCGCATATGACACTCCTCCACGGTGCCCGGTCTGGGCATCACGTACGGTAGGGGCGGCGCAACCTCCAACCTGCAAGACCTCCAGAACGCCGACTGCATCCTCATAGAAGGATCGAACATGGCGGAGGCCCACCCCGTGGGCTTCAGGCACCCCATGATCGCCAAGGAGAAGAACGGGGCGAAGCTGATCCACGTCGACCCCCGCTTCACCCGCACGAGCGCCCTGTGCGACATCTACGCCCCGATAAGGGCCGGCACGGACATAGCGTTCCTCGGCGGCCTCATAAACTACGCTATCCAGAACGAGCGCTACTTCAAGGATTACGTGGTCCACTATACCAACGCCGCCACCCTCGTCTCCGAGGAGTTCGAGGACGCCGGCGCGGACGGGCTCTTCTCCGGCTGGGACGAGGAGAAGCAGCGCTACGACCCGACGAGCTGGCGCTACGAGGGAACACCCATAGACTACGCCTCCGTCGGGGGGAGCCAGGGCCGCCTCGTGGGCGAGGGGACCGGCGGGCATTCGGAGCCAAACGACGGCGAGCCGCGCCCGAACGACCCTACGCTCCAGCACGAGCGCTGCGTCTTCCAGGTCCTGAAGCGCCACTTCGCCAAGTACACCCCCGAGATGGTCGAGAAGGTATGCGGCACCCCGAAGGAGGCGTTCCTCAAGGTCGCCGAGACCATCTGCGAGAACTCCACGCCGGATAGGACAACCTCGCTCTGCTACGCGGTCGGCTGGACCCAGCACTCCAAGGGCGTCCAGATCATCCGCACCGCCGCCATCCTGCAGCTCCTATTGGGCAACATGGGGCGTCCGGGCGGCGGCATCATGGCGCTGCGCGGCCACGCCACCATCCAGGGCTCGACGGACATAGCCACCCTCTACAACATCCTGCCGGGCTACCTGCCGATGCCCGACGTGAACATGGACAACGACACCTGGATGGAGTACGTGGAGGGCCAGACCGCCTCGACGGGCTGGTGGAACAACTTCCCCAAGTACATAACCAGCATCTTCAAGGCCTGGTACGGCGATGCGTTCGACCCGGCTCGCGGGGACGAGGTCTTCTCGCACTTCCCGCGTCTGTCGGGCGACCACTCCTACTACCCGACGATCATGGCGATGAAGGACCGCGACGTCAAAGGCTCCTTCGTCTTCGGCCAGAACTTCGCCGTCGGCGGCCCGCACGCCAGGCTAGCCCGCGACGCTATACGGGGACTCGAATGGCTCGTCGTCCTCGACGCCTTCGAGGTCGAGACGGCGACTGCCTGGAAGATGGACGGCGTAAAGCCGGAGGAGTGCGCCACGGAGGTCTTCTTTATACCGGCGGCGCTCGTCGCGGAGAAGGACGGCTCCTTCACCCAGACCCAGCGCATGCTCCAGTGGCACGACAAGTCCGTCGAGCCGCCGGACGACGCCAAGAGCGACGCCTGGTTCGTCTTCCACCTCGGCCGCCGCCTCAAGAAGCTCTACGAGAACTCGACCGACCCGCGCGACACGCTAATAAAGGCGGTCACCTGGGACTACCCTACAGAGGGCCCGATGGAAGAGCCCAACATAGAGAGCATCCTCAAGGAGATCAGCGGCTACACCGTCGCCGACCGCAAGCCGGTAAAGGGCTTCGCCGAGCTCAAGGACGACGGCTCGACGGCCTGCGGCGGCTGGATCTACTCTGGCGTCTACGCCGAAGGCGTCAACCAGGCGAGAAGGCGCAAGCCCTGGACCGAGCAGCCGCTGTCGGCGAGGGAGTGGGGCTGGGCGTGGCCGGCCGACAGACGCATCCTCTACAACCGCGCCTCCGCCGACCCTAGCGGCAAGCCCTGGTCCGAGCGCAAGAAGTACGTGTGGTGGGACGAGGAGCAGGAGAAGTGGACAGGCCTCGACGTGCCCGACTTCAACGCCACCAAGCGCCCTGACTACAAGCCCGCCCCCGACGCCAAGGGGGACGCGGCCATACCGGGCGACGGGCCCTTCATCGTCAACGGTGACGGGCTGGGGTGGCTCTTCGCCCCCGTGGGGCTCAAGGACGGGCCGATGCCCATCCACTACGAGCCCGTCGAGTCGCCCGTGCCGAACCTGCTCTACGACAAGGTCCAGTACTCCCCGACCGCGAGGCTCTTCGACAGGCCGGACAACCCCTACAACAAGCCGATGGACCCCAGGTACCCGCACGTGGTGACCACGTACAGGCTCACCGAGCACCACACCAGCGGGGCGATGAGCCGTTGGATCCCCTGGCTCTCCGAGCTTCAGCCCGAGCTTTTCTGCGAGATCAGCCCGACCCTCGCCGCCGAGCACGGCGTGAACAACGCGGACTGGGTTACCGTCTCGACGAGCCGCGGCAAGATCCACTGCCGCGCCCTTGTCTCCGACCGCATCCCGGTCCTGCGTTTCGACGGAAAGAACATCCACACCATAGGCCTCCCCTACCACTGGGGCCCGAACGGCCTCGTCAAGGGCGACGTCGTCAACGACCTGATGCCCGTAGCCCTTGAGGCGAACGTCGCCATCCACGAGGCCAAGGCCTTTACGGCCAACCTCGCGAAGGGGCGCGTGTGACCGACTACCGAAACGACTCCCAGGACCACTCCCCGAACTCGCCCTCGGGCGGCCCCGCGACGACCCCGCGGGGCACGCGCGTGACGCCGGGCGACACCACGAGCGACACCTACCTGGCCGAGACCACCCAGAGGGAGGGCATGACCCAGGAGCTCATGCATCTCGGGCGCTACCTCACCGAGCACCCCGAGGAGGCCAAGAAACGCCTCAAGCCCATAAGGAGCGCCAAGGAGCTCGAGCCCGGCGTCTACTTCAACCTCGGGACGGGGATGGTCGACAGGATCTTCCGCCCCCAGCACGTCGCCCTCGGGCACAAGATGTTCCGCGTAAGCACCGATCCCGCCGCGCCCGTCGAGGAGCTTCGGCGCCGAGTCCTGGGAGGGAAGTAAGCGTATGGCGACCGGATTCCTTACCGACACCACCGTCTGCATCGGCTGCAAGGCCTGCGAGGTGGCGTGCAAGCAGTGGAACCAGCTCCCCGCGGACGGCTACGAGTTCACCGGCGACTCCTACGACAACACCAAGCAGCTCTCGGGCACGACATGGCGCCACGTCGCCTTCATAGAGAACCCAAAGAAGCGCCGCCTGACCGGCGACGTCGACCTCGTCGCGCTCGCCGAGGACGTTACGGAGCCGCTCCCGAACGGGGCAGAGCTCGACGCCCTCGGGCGCTGGGCCTTCATGAGCGACGTCTGCAAGCACTGCGTCGCCGCGCCCTGCCAGCAGGCCTGCCCGACGGGTTCGATCATCCGCAACGAGTTCGACAACGTCTACATCCAGCCCGACATCTGCAACGGCTGCGGCTACTGCGTACCTGCGTGCCCCTACGGCGTCATAACCCAGGCCCCCCACGACGGCCGCGCCTTCAAGTGCACCCTCTGCTACGACCGCCAGATAGACGGCCTAGAGCCGGCCTGCGCCAAGGCCTGCCCGACGAACTCCATCCAGTTCGGCGACGTCGAGGACCTCAAGGAGCTGGCGGCCCAAAGGGTCCAGGAGCTGCACGACAAGGGCTACACCCAGGCCTACGTCTGGGGGACGCCCGAGATCGGGGGGACGGGCGGCATAGACGGCAACCACTCCAAGTTCATCCTCATGGACGAGCCGGAGGTCTACAACCTGCCCAAGCACCCGTACCTTCCGCAAGAGAAGGTAAAGGGCGGCGTGATCGCGGGCGCGGTCGCCGCCGGCGTCCTCGGGGCCGTAGTAGCGCTGGCGTTCAGAGATTAGAGGGGGAAGATGAGCGAGACGACCCGGGAGTCGGTGCAGCAGGGCAACGGGAAGGTCGAGACGAGCCACCACCCGGAGACCGATCCCGAAAGGAAAGACAAGCACTACTACGGTATCCCACCGATAAAGCACGCGCACTGGACGTGGCAGATCCCTGTCTACTTCTGGATCGGGGGCATAGGCGCAGGGACGCACCTGTTCTCCACCGTGGCCCAACTGCTCGGCCACGAGGACGAGGCCATGAAGCGGGCGAGCCGCTACACCGTGCTCGTCACCATGATACTGAGCCCGATCATGCTGATCTGGGACCTCGGCCGCCCAGAGCGCTTCTACAACATGATGCGCATCCTGAAGCTTCGCTCCCCGATGAGCACCCAGAGCTGGTCGCTGCTTATGTTCGGCAACTTCGGTGGGCTTCTAGCCGCGCGCCAGGCCGCCGAGGACGGCCTGCTCGGCAGCAATATCCTGTCGCGACTGCTCCTCAAACTGATTCCCGAGCGCCTGCTCTCCGTTCTCGCGCTGCCCTTCGGCCTCTTTGTCGGCTTCAACACCGGCAACCTCATAAGCGCCACCTCGGTACCTATCTGGGCCCGCAACTGGGCGCTGATGGCCCCGACGTTCCTCGCCTCGGGCACCTCGACGGCCCTCTCGTGGCTCTCGCTGGTGCTGCACCTTACCCGCTCGGGCGAGCCGAAGACCCTGCGCGCCCTCCACCGCGCGGAGAAGGCGACCATCGTCATCGAGGCCGGCCTCATCGCCGCCTCTCTCGTCCGGATGGCCCGGTGGGGCAAGCCCCTGTTCTCGAAGTCGGTGGCCCCGCTGTTCGTCGGCGGCGCGCTGCTGTCAGGCATCGCCGCGCCCATGGCGCTACTCTTCTCCGGCAGGGAGACGCGCGGGAAGAGCATCCTCTCCTCGCTACTCGTGCTTGCTGGCGGGCTCGCCTTCCGCTTCTCGCTCATAAGGGCAGGCAGGATCAGCGCGGACGACCCCGAGGCCTACTTCACGTTCGCCAGCGGCGAGAGCGCCCCACAGCCTGAGGATAACGTTTAAGAAGGCTTCAGGCGTCGGCTTTTGGCAAGAACGGAGGCTGATGCCTGGTGGCGAAGGGTTACAGCTCTAGCTCCCAGTTCTGGCCAACGAGGTCGGCGCCGAAGCTGTGGTGTTTCTCTTCCCCTACCAGCTCGAAGCCTTGCTCCTCGTAGATGCGCCGGGCAGAGGTGAGGACGCTGTTGGTCCAGAGGACCAGCTTCCGGTAGCCGCGCTCGCGGGCGAAGCGGACGCACTCCTCGACGAGGCGAGCGCCGAGGCCCATGCCGCGGGCCTCGGGCTCGACCAGGAGCAACCTGAGCTTCGCCACCTCGTCGCTCTCGCGGACCACGAAGACGCAACCGACCTTCTTGCCGCCAGCCTCGGCGATCCAGCACCGCTCCCCCTCCGGATCGTAGCCGTCCACGAAGTCGGCCACGATGCGCGCGACGAGGGCCTCGAAGCCGACGTCCCAGCCGTACTCCCGGGAGTACAACTCGCCGTGGCGCTGCACTACCCATCCCACGTCGCCCGGTTCGTGCCGGCGCAGGAGAAACGGTTCGGGAGGGGAGCCGTCCTCCCCGAGGGCCTCCTCTATGGTCCGCGTCGCGTCAAGGAGCCTGCGCTGGTCCCCCTCAGAGAGGCCGCAGAGCATCCCCGCCACCTCCTCCCGCGAGCGACGGTCCAGCTCCGAAAAGGCGTCCTCGCCGGCGGCCGTAAGACGCAGCAGGCGCCGCCGTCCGTCCGCCTCGGACGGCACCCTCTCCAGAAGCCCCCGCCCCTCGAACCGGGCGAGGATGCGGCTCAGGTATCCCGGATCCAACCCCAGGTCCCGTACCAGGTCCGAGGCGATCAGCCCCTCTTCTTGCGCCACCTCGAACAACACCCGCGCCTCGGCGAGCGAGTAGGGGCTGTGCAAAAGCCCCTCCCTGAGAACCCCGATCCTGCGCGTAAAGAAACGGTTGAACCGTCTAACGTCTTCTACCCGCGTCTGTAGCCGCCCATCTCGCACGCTTCACCTCCCGAGGTTCCGGCCATGATCACCTACATAGTTGCCTGTGTCAACTAAATAGGTGCGAGGGTGTCAGGGTCAGGCGTCGGCGTACTGCTCGTCGGTGACGGGGTCGAGCCAGTCCGTGCCGCCGTCGGAGTCGGCGGCGGGGTTGACGGCGGCGTGGACCATGTAGGAGTCGGGGTTGGCGCCGTGCCAGTGCCTCTCGCCCGGGGCGAAGTAGACGACGCCCCCGGTTTCCACGTCCACGGGTGGTTCGCCCTCCCTGGCGACGCGGCAGGTGCCGGTGAGGACGAACAGTATCTGGCCCTCGGGATGCGCGTGCCAGTTCGTCCGCGCCCCCGGCTCGAAGAAGACCCTGAAGACGCCGGCGTCCGGTGAGGGCCCGGCCGGCGAGGCTTCCATCCAGACCGCGCCTGTGAACCATTCGGCGGGGCCCGGGCGGGTTCGCGTGTCGTTGTGGGTCACGATGCGCATAAGGGAGCTCCCTTCCTTGAGCTTTCAGTTGTCGGCTTTCAGTTGTCAGCTTACAAGGCCGAGCTTTTGAAGATGCCGCGTGACGAGGAACCGAGCCGACAGAAGGTAGTCTCTTAGAGAAGGTCGGTCCTCGCGGCCCCCGGCGTGCTGCTGACCGCTGAAAGCTGACAGCACTTCACACGAGCCTCTTCTCAAGGAGACCCTCCAGGTGCGGGTCGCCGGCGTCTTCTGGGGTCGTCTTCTCGACCTTGAGGACGGCCTGGCGTCCCTGGAGCCTGATGGTGGAGATGTGGTTGCGGAACCAGGGGGCGCTGTGGACCATACGCCAGCTGACGGGCGGCTCGGTGACGCCGGAGAGGCGGGAGAGCCAGCGGCCGAACCTCTCTACCGGTCCCGTCCAACCGGCGCGCATGAAGAGGCGTTCGGGGACGCCAAGAGGGTTGCGCAGGGGGGAGCCGACGGCCTGGTAGACGGGGTTATGGGCGCCGTCGCCGAACGTCGCCCTTGCGAGGTAGCCGTGGTGGACGTCGCCCGAGAGGACGACCACGGAGGCCGGGGGCACGCCGTCCGAGCGTTCGCCCGAGGCGACGGAGTGGAGGAGGGACGCCAACTCGGTGAACGAGGCGTGGAAGGCGGACCAGTGCTCCAGGTCAACGAGCTGGCGCATGAACTCGCCGAACCTCGCCGCGGGACGGCCGAAGGCGCCGTCGCAGATCGCCTCGCTCGCCGCTTCGAGGTGGTGGAAGCCGGGGGAGAGGAGGAACGGCATCGAGGTGCCGAAGAGGAGGTGGTCGAAGTCGCCCGTGGCCTTCTCGCGGACCCAGTCCCACTCCTTCTCGTCAAGCATCGAGCGTTTGCCCGGCGTGAGCACCCGGCCGGCGCGGGAGTCGGCCACGATCAGGCGCACCCTGCCGAAGTCGCGGTGGAAGCTCCAGCGCGTCCCCTCCACCTCGCGGTCGGACTTGTAGGCGAACTCGCGCAGGACGCGGGTGGCGTCGTCCGAGTTCAGGACGCGGTGGAAGAGGTCGTCGGCTTCCAGCTCCTCCGGGGAGAGGTTGCCCAGGTGCTGGTAGATCCAGTACGACGAGAACGCGCCGACGATGCGCTCCTCCCACCAGGGTTTGGCGCGCATGGTCTCGACCCAGGTCTTCGAGGCGTTCCAGTCGTCGTGGACGTCGTGGTCGTCGAAGATCATGGCCGACGGGACGGTCGAGAGGAGCCAGCGGATGGTCGGGTTGCCCCAGGCGTCCCGGTACAGGCGCGTGTACTCCTCGAAGTCCGCAACGCCGGGGGGGTGGTTGGGGTCGCGGCGGGAGCGGATAAAGTCGAGGGTGCCCGGGGATGGCTCGTCAGCGTAGATCTGGTCGCCGAGCATCAGCAGGGCGTCCGGCCAGCTCTCCCTGGGCCCGTCCATCATCTCGTGGGCCATGGAGAAGAGGGCGTCGCGCTCGAAGCGCTGGCCTCCCAGGCCGCCGCGCCTGACGATGCCGCGCTCCAGGGTGTAGGGCGGCTCGTGCGGGACTGCCACCCGGCAGGAGCCGTAGGCCAGGACGAGCTCTCCGTCCGAGCCCGTGGTCTTTATGACTGAGGGCGGGAAGTCCCGCCCGGGCTCGGGCCAGACCTCCTCACCGTCGAGCGCGACGGAGTACTCGTAGAAGGAGGCGGGTTCCAGGCCCGTGAGGCGGACCAGGGCGTAGTGGTGGCCCTCGATGGCGAAGGTGGGGGAGCGGTGGGGGGGGCCGCCGACGCTTACCTCCACCGCGCATGGCGCGTCCGTCTCGACCCAGATCGTGGCGTCCGAGGCGCCCGCGTAGCGTAGGAGGGGGCCGAGTATGAGCTTTGGGGTCATACCTAGATATTACCCGCCGGGGACGGTCGTCTGTGGGTTGGGCATCACCACATGAGGAAAATCCCGGCCATCACCGGGATCAGGAGGACCACAAGGATGAGGAGGGCGGCTATCGCGCCGAGGGCGATGACTATGCCGTAGGTGGACTTGGCGATGCCAGGTATGAGGAGGACCAGGAAGACGACGGGGCCGAGAAAGAGGCCGCTCGTCTGGCGTGCCCGCCCGAAACGCTCCTCCGCCGGGGTCAAAACCTCCCGCTGTTCCGCGAGCGTCTTGTAGACGTCCCCCGGGCCTCACCGATTCGGTCACTATGCTCCCTCCCTCGCGCGAAATCATGCTTCCCTGCCCTGCGACGCAGTATAGCGGCTTCGGGATGCTTCCCGCCCGAAACGGTACGCGCGCCGGATCGTCTGCCGTGGGGCGTGCTGTAAGATGCTTCCGGAAGCCCTCACGCGATAGAAAGAATGCATGGACCAGATCGAATCGCTCATCTTCATGCTAGGGGCGGCGGCGTTGCTGGCGCAGCTGGCCCGCGTGGTTCGGGTGCCGTATCCGATCTTCCTGGTGCTCGGCGGGCTCGCGCTCGGCTTCACGCCCGGGCTTCCGACCGTGGCGGTGCCTCCCGAGGTGATCTTCGTGGTCTTCCTGCCGCCGCTATTGAACTCGGCTGGCTTCTTCTCGTCGCCGCTCGACCTGCGCGCCCACCTGAGGGCGATCTCGCTGCTGGCCATTGGCCTCGTGTTGGCGACGATATTCGCGGTCGCAGCCGCGGCCCACTTCGTGGTCGGGCTCTCGTGGCCCGTGGCGTTCGTGCTCGGGGCGATCCTCTCGCCTACGGACCCGGTGGCGGCCGAGGCGATCTTCCGGCGCCTCGGTGTGCCGGAGCGCGTGGGCACGGTCGTGGGCGGCGAGAGCCTCATAAACGACGGCACGGGCCTGGTCGCGTTCCGCCTGGCCGTGGGGGTAGCGGCGGGGACGGCGGCCTTCTCGCCCATAGACGCCGGCCTCGACTTCCTGTTCGTCGCGGGGGGCGGCATCGTCGTCGGCCTCGTACTGGCCCTCACCATCCTGCCCCTGTGGAGCCGCCTGACGGACGCCTCCATCCAGATAACCTTCTCCGTCCTGATCCCCTACGGCGTCTACATCCTCGCCGAGGAGGTGCTTCACGTCTCCGGCATACTCGCCGTGGTCACCTACGGCCTCGCGCAAGGCTGGAGGTCGCCGAGGCTCTTCTCAGACGCCTCCACGCGCATCCAGGCCCTCGCGTTCTGGGGCGTCCTGATCTTCGTCCTCGAGGCGCTGCTCTTCGTCCTGCTCGGCCAGCAACTCCCGGTCATCCTCGGGAAGCTGGATGAGTACTCGGTGGCCGAGGTGCTGTTCTACGCAGTCCTGATCTACCTGGTCGTGCTGGGGGCGCGCGTGGCCTTCTTCTTCACGGTGCCCTTCTTGCACCCCGTCTTCGACCGGCTCTTCCGAAGCAGGTACCTTCGCGGCACCTGGCGAGAGTACCTGGTGATGAGCTGGAGCGGGATGCGCGGCGCCGTCTCCCTGGCGGCGGCCCTCACCGTGCCTCTGAACGCGGCGGACGGGGGCCCGCTCGCCGGCCGCGACCTGGTCCTCTTTCTTACCTTCGCCGTGATCCTCGCGACGCTCGTCCTGCAGGGGCTAACCCTGCCCTTCCTAATAAAGGCGCTCGGCCTCAGGGAGGACGGCAACGCCGCCAGGATCGCGGAGTTGCGGGCCCGCCTAATGGGCGCCCGCGCGGCCCTGGACCGTCTGGAGCAGATGTGCGCTGAGAACGGCCTCCCCCCGGAGAACGAGCAGGGCATGCGCGAGTACTACGAGGACCGCATAGCCCGCTACGAGGCCGGCATCGAGGCCGGCGGCATGACCGACGAGTACGCCGAGAGTTCCGCCGCCTGGCGCACGTGGCGGCGGGACCTCATAGAGGCCGAGCGGGACGCCGTCATCCGCATGCGCGACGGGGGCGAGATCAGCCCCGAGACCATGCGCCGCATCGAGCACGACCTCGACCTGGAAGAATCCCGCATCGGCGGTTGAGGTCAGCTTGCCAGCACGCTCCGGCTTGCGCCTCCGCTCTCAGAATCTCAGCTAGTCAGCATCTCAGCGCCGTCTTTGGCGGCTCTCAGCCGGAGCGAGATCAGGTGGACCGGTCAGCCGGGGAGGGTTGCGTCCGCGAGGTGGTCCACCAGGCCCTTCAGCGAACCGTTCTTCTCGAAAGCCGCCCGCTGCAGCCCCGCCCCGTTGCCGCGCTCCACGATCTCGAGCACGCCTTCTAGCTCGGCCTCGCAGCGGAGCTCCTGCGAGATCGGGCGCAGCTCCTCCACCAGTTCCCGTGCCAGCGGACGGGCCTGGATGGACTTTTCGGTGGAGAAGTCGTAGAACGTGGCGTCCATGCCGTGGCGGACCGCCCGCCACTTGTTCTCGGCGACAAAGAGCGGGTTCTCCGGCGGGCGCCCATCGGCGCCGGCGACGAGGCACTGGACGAGGGCCGCGAGGGAGGCGGTGTGGGAGGCATCCGTCTGGACGTCGGGGGCGCGCAGCTCGACCGTGCCGAACTTGAGGTGGGGGCGGGCGTCCCACCAGCACCAGGAGGCGTCGGGGATGCTGCCGGATGCTACGAGGACCTCGACGTGGCGGACAAACTCCTCCCAATCGCGGAAGGCGGGGGGCAGGCCTGAGCGCGGGAACATCTCGAAGATCTTGATCCGGGTCGAGGCCAGCCTGGTGTCCGCGCCGCGCCAGAACGGCGAGTTGGCAGAGAGCGCGACGAGCAGCGGCACCCGCCGGGCGAGCTCGTTGACGGCCCTTATCGCAGCCTCCCCGTCGGGCACGGCGACGTGGACGTGGAGGCCGTAGATGGCCTGGGTTCTCGCCACCCAGCCCATCTCGTGCTCCAGGCGCCGGTTGTGCGCGCCCCCGGCGAGGGGCTGTTCCGTCGGCTCGGAGAAGGGATGTGTCCCGGCCGCGACGATCTCGGCCCCGCCTTCCCGGGCCAACGCGCCCACCTCCCGGCGCAGCGCCGGCAGATCTTTCGCCAACTCCGAGGCGGTCCCGAAGACCGGCGAGACCATCTCCACGCAGGACCGCGAGAGCTCGGAGGTGACGAGGCTCGTGCCGTCGGCGGCCGAGATCACGCCGTCGACGGCCGGGACGAGGGCGCGCGAGGCGGGATCGACTAACTGAAATTCTTCCTCTACCCCGACGGTGTAGGGCGGCCCGGTGCCGAACGCTGCTTCCATGCGCTTACTCTAGCAGCCCCCGGAGGATACACGCGCGGACGGTAAGTTCCGGTCAGGCGGTGGGCGAGCGCCGGCCCAGGGCGACGTGGACGCGCTGGGAGGTCTCGAGGTCGCGGACGGCGTCGAAGAGCTTGCCTTCAGGGACGGTGGCGTGCCAGCGGTCGGTCCGGTATCCGTAGCGGCGCTTGAGCTCGCGCACGGAGGCGTCGGTGTAGCGGAGGGTGTAGACGAGCTTGCTCACCTCGTTCGGCTTGCGGGGAAGGAGGTTGTGGCGGCCCTCCGTCCACCAGCCGATCTTCGGCATCGGCTCGCCCGAGCGCAGGATCAACTGCGTCTCCCACTCGACCCGCAGGGAGCCCATCTCGAAGGTGCCGGGCAGGACGCTTAAAGGTCCCAGGCTGAAGGAGTCCCCCTTGTGGAACCCGAAGACCCGCTCGAAAAGGTCCCTCATCCGGCCTGCCGGCGTTCGCTCGTAGCGGGAGCGCAGCGCGAGCAACTGCTCGTCTGAGTAGGCCCGCAGGCCGCCCGTGGTGGGCAGCTCGGGCTCCACGCCTCCCCCGCGCAGGACACGGCCGAACGCCCGGAAGGAGCGCAGGCTCCGCGCCAGCCACACGAGGTACCCGCCCACGGCGAGCGCCAGCCCCAGGGCTATAGTCGCGTAGAAGGCCCGATCCGGGACCGCCACGCCTGCGCCATCGACGTAACGGGCGCCGAAGAGGTTGTAGAAGAGGACCACGGCCGTCGTGGCCGCCACGAAGAACGCGAATCCTACCAGCGCGAAGGCGCCGAGGCGCCGGATCGGCCCGGCGCAGGAAGCGGCCAGGCCCTCCCAGGCCACCCGCTCCTCTTCGAGCCCGAACGACGCTGTCTTGAGCTGCTCCACGGGGACCAGTATACCCGCAGGCCGCCCCCCGTAGTTGGGTGAAATATCACCCGGTCGCGCGCCTCGGCCAACGTGGCTGGCCGGCGGGCGGGCGGTAGAAGTTGGCCCCGGGAAGGGCGGAGGGCGCCCGTCGCGCCGGTCTCCTGAGACCGGCGCTGCTGGTCCTGCTGGCGTACCTCTTCCTTCCCTTCTGGACGCAGCGGGCTTTGTTGCTCGGGAGCGACGCGTCCGCGGGCGGGGCGTCGCGCTCTGACACGATAGTCGTGACGAAGGCGGGCTGGGGGATGCTCGCCGTCCCCAGGGACACGCTCGTGATCACGCAGTTCGTCTCCGTGGCACGGGATTCGCCTGCGACGCCGTACCCCCGGCCTCGAACGCCCAAGGAAACTCGAAACTTCTTGCGGTCAATCGGCACAGGGATGTGCCCCCTACGGCAAGCCCCATCTTCCCCAGGTAGCGTCGTCGCCGCGCACCCCTAAAACCTGAAGCCCAAAACCTCTAAGCCGCCTGCTCCTCGGCGAGCTTTCTCTGCTTGTCAATGAGCCGGTCGAGCCAGGCGATACGGGGGTCGCCTTCCGTGGTGCGTCCTGCGTTGACGTACCAGTTGAGGGCCTCGCGGTGGTTGCCGAGGCGGCGGTTCAACTCGCCGACGAGGTATGTGGTCACGGCGAGCTCGCGGCCGACGAGGTTCTCGTCCTGTAGGGAGCGGAGAAAGTGGCGGACGGCCCTTAGCTGGAAGGTGCTCTCGAAAGGGCGCTCGCGTTCCTTGCGGCACACCCACGAGGCGCGCAGGCAGAGGTCGCCGAGCTCGCGTGAGGTAGCACCCCGGGCCTTGCCGCAGATCTCGGCGGCGTGGAAGGCAAGCCACGGCGGCGAGGCGGAGCGGAAGACCCTGAGCAGGCCGTCCTCCCTCAGGCGCTCCTCGACGTCGTAGCGCTCGTCGAAGGAGAGGAACAGGTCGGCGAAGTCCTCGCCGGCCGCAAAAGAGCAGGCAGGGCATACGGTTATGCTGTTCCGGATCAGGCGCGCGCCGTCTGAGGGGCGGCCTGGGATCTTGGGGCAGAAATCGGCCTCCCTGCCCACGGTGACGTAGTTGCCGACGGGCGCGTCCCTGAAGGCGTACCCGCACACGGGGCAGGTGACATGGTTGGGGCCGGCCCTACCCACGGGCCTCCCCCTCTTCGCGCGCGTTTCCCGAGAACGTTGCCGGGTGCGTGATGGGGCCACCTGCTGGTATCAAAGCCTCAGGAGTTTACCATAGCGGCCTCTCCCACCGATATAATCTTCCCGCAAACGACGGGGAGGAGCCGCCCGGATGGAACAGCAGAAGAGCGAGGCCGAGGTCGCCCTGGAGCTTATGCGGCTGGTCCTGGATCACGCCGGCAACCGCCGCCTGACGCCGACCCGCACCCTGGCCCTCTACCACCTGTGCAAGGAGGCCGTGGCCTACGCCCCCGAAGGCCAGGTGACGGCCGACTACCTCGAGGAGAACCTCAAGAGGCTTCTGCAGTAAGGCTATGAGGTCGCCTCCTTCAAAGCCTGGAACCTAGAACCCCGGGAGCAGAGCGCGACTAGGGTTCGGGTCGCTGCAGGTAGCGTCGGGCGGCGCGGTCCTGGACGTTTTTCGGTAGCGGATGGACGCCGGGCGGGTACCCGACGCCCTCGGTGGCCAGGAAGCCGGTAGCCTCTAGCATGAGCGCGGTGACGAGGTCGAAGGTGTCGTAGGGGTCCCCGGGCCCCGCTGCCAGGTTGAACATCGCACCGCCCGCGAGCAGGTAGAGGTCCTTGCCCCCTACGTCGCACCGCTCGACGTGAGGACGCGGAATGTCCGCGACGTGCTTGCGCAACTCCTCGACGGGCAGCTCGCCGGACGTGTGGCCGAGGTTGGCCAGGAAGGCGCCGGGTTTGCAGTACGCCAGGGCTTCGGCGGGGACGGCCCCGTCGCGGCCCGTGGCGGTGAAGAGCACGTCGGCGCGGGGGAGGCCCTCATCCAGGGCCGGGGTCGAAAAGCCGAGGTGGGCGGCGGCGAGGCGGGCGGCCGGGTCCGGGTCGCAGACCTCCACGACGGCGCCGAAGTGGCGGGCGGCGTCGGCGGCCCCGCGGCCCACGGGACCGTAGCCGACGACGAGGACCGTCTTGCCGTAGAAGGAGAGGCCCGTGACGTTGAGGAAGGTGTTCGCCGCCATGAGGCCGACGAGGTGGCGGTTGTGGAGGCCCTGCTTTATCGGAACCGAGTCCCAGTCGAAGACGGGGTAGACGAGGTCGAGGGGGCGCAGGCGGGCGATGCCCGTGCCGGTCGCCTCGAGGCCCCCGCGCACGGTGTCGAGCCTTCCCCCGGTAGCGGCCGTGGCGTCCGCGCCCATCTCGGAGAGCAGGGTGGGTCCCGCCGCGATGGCGGCTTCGAGGTGGGCGGCATGGCGGTTTGGCGGGTCGTCTTTGCGGGCCGGGGCCCCCACGCCCATAGATCCCAGGTGTTCGGCCACCTCGTTCCTGGTCGTGGCGGGGTTGGCGGCGCAGGCGTGGGCTTCCGCGCCGGCGGAGATGAGGGCCTCGAAGTAGGGGACCATCTTGAGGTCGAGGTGGCAGACGACGAGCACGCGCTCGCCCCGCAGGGACGGCAGGGCGCCGGCGGCCGACCGGGTGGCGGGGGTGAAGTCGCGGAGCCAGGCCATCTCCCGGGCGAAAGCTCCGTCGTTGCGTGGGGGTTGCATTCCGCCTCCTTTGCGCCGGTGGTCCCGACTCTATATGATGCCCCCCAACGATCTGTCACGTAAGACCGGACGCCCGGCGGGTTGCGCTCGGGGAGCGGTTCACGAAGAGGGAGGTCCCGTGCGTAAGAGCGTGTTTCTGGTCGCGGTTGTTCTGGCTCTGGTCCTGGTCGTTGCCGGCTGCCGTAGTAGCAGCAGCGGCGGAGGCGGAAACCAGGGCGGTGGTAGCGGCGGCGGGGGCGGCGGTTCGGGCGTAGAGCCGGCGCTCGTGCTCGACGTCGGCGGCCTGGGGGACCAGGGCTTCAACGACTCCGCCTACGAGGGGATGAAGGACGCCGAGAAGAGCCTCGGGGTGAAGGGAAGGTACCTGGAGTCCTCGGCCCCGACCGACTACGCAAACAACATCACGCAGCTCTCCGACAACGGCAACAACCCGATCATCGCCGTAGGCTTCCTCATGACCGAGGACCTCGCCAAGATCTCGCCCCAGTACGCCGACACCCAGTACGCCATCGTGGACTCCGTGGTCGAGGACTCCGACAACGTCATCAACCTCGTCTTCAGGGAGCAGGAGGGGTCCTACCTCGCCGGCGTCGTCGCGGGCCTGATGACGCAGGAGGACACCGATTACACGACCTCGGACGATAAGGTCGTCGGGTTTCTGGGCGGCCTCGAGGGGCCGTTGATCCAGAAGTTCCAGGCCGGCTACGAGGCGGGGGTCGAGTCCGTCTGCCCCGACTGCAAGATCATCTCCCAGTACGCGGGGGCCGGCCCCGAGGCCTTCAACGACCCGGCGCGGGGCAAGGAGATAAGCCAGCAGCAGATCGAGCAGGGCGCCGACGTGATCTACCATGCCGCCGGCAACACGGGCCGCGGCCTCTTCGAGGCGGCCACCGAGGACGACATCTTCGCCATCGGCGTTGACACCGACCAGGCCAAGCGCTTCAAGGACGCCCCGATCCTGACGAGCGTCATAAAGCGCGTGGACGTGGCCGTCAAGGAGACGATAGAGCAGGCCGCCGAGCAGGACAAGCCGGTAGGCGAGACGGTCGACCGCGGCCTCAAGGAGAAGGGCATCTCCCTGGCACCCTACGGGCGCTTCGACAAGGACGTCCCCCAGGAGGTCAAGGACGCCGTGGAACAGGCCCGCCAGGACATCATAAGCGGCAAGGTCAAGGTTCCGGACTCCATCAAATAGGGACCACCACATGGCCGAAGGGAAGAGGCAGGACGGAGTGGCCGGGGCCTCGGCGGCCCCGGCCGTCCTGGAGATGCGCAACATCACCAAGACGTTCGGCCCCGTAAGGGCCAACGACGACATCTCGCTGAGGCTGGGGCGCGGCGAGATCCTTGGCCTCCTCGGCGAGAACGGCGCAGGCAAGTCGACCCTCATGAAGATCCTCTACGGCCTCTACAGGCCCGACTCCGGAACGGTGGTCGTCGACGGCGAGGAGGTCCAGATCCGGGACCCCAAAGACGCCGTCTCCCGCGGCATCGGCATGGTCCACCAGCACTTCACCCTGATACCGGCCCTTACCGTCGCAGAGAACATGGTGCTCGGCGCAGAACCGCGCAAGGGCGGCTCGCTCGACATGAACCGCGCCATCCGGGAGACGGAGGAGCTGGCCGAGCGCTACGGCCTCAGGGTCGACCCGCGCGCGAGGGTGGCCGACCTCTCCGTGGGCGTGCAGCAGCGCGTCGAGATCCTGAAGGCCCTCTACCGCGACGCCCGCATCCTCGTCCTCGACGAGCCGACGGCGGTCCTCACGCCCCAGGAGACGGAAGATCTCTTCTCCACCCTCAAAGAGCTCGTCGCCGACGGCCTCTCCATCGTCCTAATAACCCACAAGCTAGGCGAGCTGTTGGGGGTATCGGATGAGATCACCATCATCCGCGACGGCCGGGTGGTCGACACGGTGCAGACGGAGGGGACCACGGAGGCTCAGCTGGCCCGCCTGATGGTCGGCCGCGAGGTGCTCTTGCGCGTCGAGAAGGGCGACGCCGAGGCAGGGGAGACGCGCCTTTCGGCCGAAGACCTTGTAGTGAACGCCTCGACAGGGGCGGTTGCGGTAAAAGGGGTGAGCCTGGAGGTCAGGGCCGGGGAGATCCTGGGCATCGCCGGCGTGGACGGCAACGGCCAGACGGAGCTC
>DATFPF010000131.1:0-8738 GCA_035264945.1 Rubrobacter sp. | reverse complement strand
CCATCCCGATAATCTACTGCCCCGAGCACGGCGCCGTCCCCGTCTCCGAGGAGGACCTCCCCGTCAGGCTTCCCGAGGACGCGGAGTTCATGCCTACGGGCGAGTCGCCCCTGAAGCTCGACCCCGACTTCTACAACACGGAGTGCCCCATCTGCGGCGGGCCAGCCACGCGCGAGACGGACACGATGGACACGTTCATGGACTCGTCGTGGTACTGGTACCGCTACCTCTCGCCGCACTACGAAGAGGGGCCGTTCGACCCGAGAGGCGGGGAGAAGTGGCTCCCGGTGGACCAGTATACTGGGGGGATCGAGCACGCGGTCTTGCACCTCATGTACGCCCGCTTCTTTACCAAGGCGATGCGCGACCTCGGGCTCGTGGACTTCGACGAGCCGTTCGAGCGGCTCTTCAACCAGGGCATCATCCTCGGCGAGGACGCCTGGAAGATGAGCAAGTCGAGGGGCAACGTGGTCAACCCGCAGGACTTTGTCGACCGCTACGGGTCCGACGCCCTGCGCAGCTTCCTTATGTTCATAGGCCCCTGGGACCAGGGTGGGCCCTGGGACGGGCGCGGCATAGAGGGCGTCTCCCGGTTCCTCAGGCGGGCGGTCTCGCTCGTCGAGGGTGGCGAGGCGTCGGGGGCGCGGGCTGACCCCGCCGAGCTGCCCAGAAGGACGAACCGTCTGGTCAAGAAGATCACGGGCGACCTCGGGTCTTTCCGGTTCAACACCTCGATAGCTGCGCTGATGGAGCACACGAACTACCTGCTCGGCATCAGGGGGTCGGTCGGCGACGAAGAGTGGAGGGAGGCGCTCCGCCCGTTCGTCCTGGTCTTAGCACCCTTCGCGCCGCACCACGCGGAGGAGATGTGGTCCGCGATGGGGGAGGGCTACTCGGTCCACGAGCAGGCGTGGCCCGACTTCGACGAGGCCCTTATCGCGGAGGAGGAGATCACGCTCGTAGTCCAGGTCAACGGCAAGGTGCGCGACCGCGTCACCGTCCCCGCCGGCATCTCAGAGGAGGCGGCCAAGGAGCAGGCGCTCGCCAGCGAGAGGGTCCGACCGCACGTCGAGGGCAAGCAGGTCCGCAAGGCCGTCTACGTGCCGGGCCGGCTGGTGAACCTCGTGGTCGGGTAGACGCCGGTTCTGGCCTTCAGTCCTCGAAAAGCGAGTCCACGCCGCCACCGCCGCCCTGGCCGGGGTGGGAGTGCTCGGGGATGGTGGGTCCTTCTGAGGGTTGGATCAGGACCCACCCCGCCCCCTCGAAGCCGATCTGGAACGTCTCCCCGCTCCCCTTGCCTATAAAGGTCTTGAACGAGACGTCGCTCCTGACGCTCGTCCTCACCCCGCCGCTCCAGGCTATCGCCGAGTCCGGGTCGGCGAAGGTTGGGGTGGAGGTGTCGAGCAGGACCGGCTCCCCGTCCGAGGTCACGGCGACCTTGCCGGAGCCTTCGAGGACGACGTTGAAGAGCCCGCCGGCGAGGCGTCCGGCACCCTCGACGCGCCTTATGTCCCAGTCTATGCCCGGCTCGAAGGCGAGGATGTTGTCGCCGTTCACGGTCATGCGGTCGTTGTCGAGCTCGAGGATCATTACCTTCTGCTTGTCGTGCGCCAGGAAGACTTCCCCGGTCCCCGCGACGGTCATGAGCTTGGTGCCCTCGCCGGTCATCGCCTTCTTGAAGAAGCGGCCGAGCCCCCCGCTCTTGTGCTCGAAGCGGACGTCGCCCTGGTAGGCGACCATCGAGCCGAGCTTCGCCTGGATCTGGTCCCCATGCAAACTTACCTTGAGCATCGCGCTGTTCTGCAACGTCAGCCTCCCGGCCGGCGTTACCTCCCTGAACTGCTCCAGGTTCGTCTCGCTCGTGGACTCTCCTCCCTTCCGGGTTTCATCACAATGGATACTACGCGAACCCGGACTTTCGGGTTTCGCGGGCCACGGCTCATCTCCACCCGGTCCTCCTGGCCAGCCATACCCGCGCCACCTCGCCCTGCGCCGCCTGGAACGCCCGCAGGGTGGGGAGCCCCGGCGGCGCGGGCTGCAGCCCCTCACGAGCGAAGAAGCCGGCTATGGCGCAGACGACGGCCGTGATGGCGTCCTCCTCGGTATACCCGGCGTAGGGATAGCGTTCGAGCAAATCCTCCGGGGGCGGGCCGCCCTGCATGGCGACGCTCGGGGCGAAGAAGAGAAGGTCCACCCAGGCTGCCCCGACGCGGGCGTGGGGCCAGTCCACCACGACCACCCGATCCGGCGTCAGCAGCAGGTTGTCCGCCCGCAGGTCTAGGTGTAGCAGCGTCTCCCCGGCGGCCGCCTTTGGGGCTCCCGCCTCCAGGCCCGCTAGACGGTCGAGGTTGCGGGCCGACCAGCCGTCGAGCCCGGCCGGGCGCTCGCGGGCGAGCTTCCCCCAGTGCCCGCCGGCAATGACGGACCACCCGTCGACACCGCCGACCGTGCGGACCTCCAGCGGCGACGGCGTCAGAAGCTCCGCGAGGGCCGCGATGGCGTCGAGCGTGCGGTCGAGTTCCCCGGGCCGCCAGGGCTCCGCCGGGCTCCTGCCGTCGACGTGCTCGAAAAGGAGGATCACCCAGCCGTCCTCTCCCTCGTCGTGGGACCAGAGAAGACGCGGCACGGGCGCCTCTGGGGGCAGCATGCGGACGACCTCGGCCTCCCTGCGGTGGGCGGCGGGGGAGTCGGGGTTGGGCTCGGGGCCGATGGCCTTGACGAAGACCCGGCGACCGCCCGAGGTCCGGAGCCGGGCCGCGACGCCGGGCGAGAACCCGCCAGGCGAGGACGACGCCGCGACCACGCTCTCCCCGAGTTGCTCCTCGACGGCCCGGCGCACCCGCGATGGAACGTCGGCCCAAAGAAGCCGGACTCCCGCGGCGGGCGGCGGATCGGGGCGCCCCACGCCCCTAGGGCGCCCCGCCGGAGGCCGGGCTCAGAACATCCTCCCGCCCTCTGGCACCTCGATGTCGGGGGAGAGGAGGACCACCTCGCCGTTCTCGTCGGGAACGCCCAGGACGAGGACCTCGCTCTTGAAGCCAGCGATCCGCTTCGGCGGAAAGTTGACGATGGCGACCACCTGCTTGCCCACCAGCGCCTCCGGGTCGTAGTGGGCCGTGAGCTGGGCGCTGGTCCTCTTCTCCCCGGTATCCGGCCCGAAATCCACGGTGAGCTTGATCGCGGGCTTTCTCGCCTCCGGGAACGGCTCGGCGGCGACGATCCGACCAGCCCTTACCTCCACCTTCTCGAAGTCTTCCCAGCCGATCTCGCCCAAGGCGCCCCTCCCGCCATCCCGCCGAACTCCTGTCCGGCACAGTCTACAGCGCCCTTTCTTCCGGGTCGTCCGCCCGGGGACGGGGATGCTACCCTTCACGACCGGGACGGACAACACAAAGAGGGAGGAGCACCGATGGCCGCGACCTTTATCCACACCTGCTACCGAGTCCTAGACCCCGCGAGGAGCGAGGACTTCTACGTGAACAAGCTCGGCCTGAAGAAGGTCGGCGAGATGGACCTCGGCTCCGCCACCAACCACTTCTTCGCCCTCGAAGCCGACCCGTCCCAGCCGATGCTGGAGCTCACCCACAACCACGACCAGACCGAGCCCTACGACAAAGGCAACGGCTACGCCCACGTCGCCTTCACCGTCGACGACCTCGAGGCCACCGTCGAGAGCCTCAAAGACCAGGGCGTTACCGTCACCTTGGAGCCCAAGACCCTTACCGCCGACGGCAACGACTACCGCATCGCCTTTATCGAGGACCCGGACGGCTACAAGATAGAGCTCGTGCAGCGCGGCACGATGAAGGTGGGGGAGATGGTGCAATAGCACGGCGCCTTCTGCGCCTCTCAGCACTGTAGCTTTTCGCCGTGCAGAGTCCTACTGGGCTGCGCATCGCGTAAAGGTTCGAACGCCGAGAGGCGTAACGCATACAGACGACTAGCTGAAAGCCTCCGAAGGAGGCGTGCTGAAAGCCCCCGACAGGGGACGTGCTGACAAGGCGCGAAGCGCCGTGCTTGAAAGCGAAGGCGTAGCCGGAGCGTGCTTCTACCCTAGCTTTCTCACCTCGAAGAGCTCGCGCACTACGTGCAGGTTGAGCTTGCCTGGCAGGAAGGTGTCGTGGGAGCGTTGGACGGGGCGCCCGTCCACGAGGTACATGGTCTGGACCAGGGAGAGGGCCGCGGATGGGGCCTCCAGCTCCAGCTTCTGGCCGATGGGGTCTTCTGGGGCCACCGTGACGGCCTCTATGGACATCTGGGAGGAGGCGACGGGGACGCCCTCGGAGACGAGTAGGTCGAGGAGCATGGCGTCGGGGCGGAAGTGCCCGCGGACCCTGTCGGCGGGTATGATCTCCTCCGGCACAGCGTCTTCCATCCAGGCCGCCGGGCTGCCCTCCGTGAGCAGGACGCGGGAGACCCGGACGAGCGGGCTACCCGGCGGCACTTCGAGCGCCTCGGCCTCGTCCGCCCCCGCCCCGAAGATCCCTATCTCGAGGTCCCTGCTCGAGAGCTCGACGCCCAGGCGCTCGGCCTGCACGGTGTAGGTCTCAAGCTTCTCGAGGCCCGACCTGAGCCTAGCCCCGTCAGGGGGACGCACGAGGAACGTGCCGCTGCCCTGACGCCGCTCCAGCACACCCCGGCCCACCAGCCGCGCCAACCCCGAACGCACCGTAACCCGCGAGACGCCAAGGATGTCCACGAGCTCGGCCTCGGGGGGGATCCTGTCGCCCGCCTTGTAGCGGCCCCGCAGCAGGAGGTCCTCCATCCTCTTCTCCACCTGCAGGTAGAGCGGGCCCCCGCCGGGCCTTCCCCGGTTCGACCGTCCCAGTATCCCTTGCCCCCTTCGACGCCCAGCCTCGCGGCTATCCTACACGGCCCGACCCGGGGCGACGCCGCCCCGGACCCTTGTATAACAAATTCGTATTAACTATGATGCCATGGTGGCCAGCGGGCCGATGCGGTGGGTTGGAAGGGGTTGTTAGGTTGGGCTTGGGATCCGCTCGTTCGGTGGGGCTCTGGGGGAGCCGCCGTCGGGTGCGGCGGGTAGCGCTGTCGACCTTCGGGAGAGGAGTTCAGGGGTGAGCGAGTCGGAGAAGAGGACCCGTCAGGGGGTCGAGTACGAGAACGTAGACGCCGAGTACATGGAGCACCGGCAGTTGGAGCAGGGGGCCGCCGGGTGGGTGCTCCTGGCCGGGCTCGGGGTGGCGTACGTCATCTCCGGCGAGTTTGCGGGATGGAACTTCGGGCTCGCCGAGGGCGGCTGGGGTGGTCTGTTCTTCGCCACGCTGCTTATGGGCGTCATGTACACGGCTATGGTCTTCGCCCTGGCGGAGCTCTCGACCATCATACCGACTGCCGGCGGCGGCTACGCTTTCGCCCGGCGGGCCATGGGGCCCTGGGGCGGGTACCTGACCGGGACGGCTATCCTGATCGAGTACGCCATCACGCCTGCGGCCATCGTCACCTTTATCGGGGCTGCCGTGGAGGCTTTTCTCGGCTTCGGCGGCCCGGTCGTTTACCTGATCTTCTACGCGATCTTCGTTGGGATGCTGCTGTACGGTGTCGGTGAGGCGCTCAAGCTCATGTTCGCCATAACGGCCATAGCGGTCGTCGCCCTGGTAGTTTTCGTGGCCGGCATGATCCCATTCTTCGACCCGGCCAACCTGTTCAACATCGCCCCGACCGACGCGGCGGGGGCGAGCACGTTCCTGCCTTTCGGCTACGTCGGGATATGGGCGGCGTTCCCCTATGCCATCTGGTTCTACCTGGCCATAGAGGGCCTGCCGCTCGCCGCCGAGGAGACCCGCGATCCGGCCAGGGACATGCCAAGGGGTCTAATCGTTAGCATGTTGCTCTTGCTGGTGTTGGCCGGGTCCATCCTGGTCTTCGGACCGGGCGGCGGCGGGTCGGCCGCGATACAGGAGGCCGGCGCCCCGCTGGTAGACGCCGTGACTTCCAAACAGGCCTACGGGGGGGACAACTTCCTCAGTAAGTTCATCAACGTCGTCGGCCTGACGGGTCTCATAGCGAGCTTCTTCTCGACCATATACGCCTACTCGCGCCAGACCTTCGCCCTCAGCAGGGCCGGTTACCTGCCGAAAGCGCTCTCGCTGACCTCAGGAAGCAGGGTGCCTTACGTGGCCCTGATAGTACCGGGCATCGTCGGCCTCGTGCTGGCGATCACGGGCGACGGCGCGACGCTGGTCAACATCGCCGTCTTCGGCGCCACGATCTCCTACGTCCTGATGATGCTCGCGCACGTCGTGCTGCGCGTCAGGGAGCCAGGCCTCGATCGCCCCTACCGTACACCCGGCGGCGTCTTGACCTCTGGCGTGGCCCTCGTGCTGGCGGTAGCGGCCGTCGTTGCGACCTTCATCGTGGACCCGCGGGCAGCCCTGATCATGGTCGTTGTCTACGCGCTTTTCGTCGGCTACTTTGGCCTCTACAGCCGCCACCACCTGGTCGCCCAGGCCCCCGAGGAGGAGTTCGCCGCCATCGAGAAGGCCGAAGCCGAGCTGGCCGGTAACTAGAAAGGAACCCATGGAGACGAAACCGAAAGGACGACTGGACCTCGACACTTTAAGCGCCGAGGTGGGCGCCGGGCGGATAGACACCGTCCTCCTGGCCATGACGGACATGCAGGGCCGCCTCCAGGGCAAGCGCCTGACGGCCAGCCACTTCCTCGACGAGGTAGTCGAGCACGACGCCGAAGGGTGCAACTACCTGCTCGCCGTCGACGTCGAGATGAACACCGTGGAAGGCTACGAGATGAGCTCGTGGGAGCGCGGCTACGGCGACTTCGTCTTCAAGCCGGACATGGAGACGTTGCGGCTCGTGCCCTGGCAGGAGGGGACGGCGATGGTGACGTGCGATCTCGTCTGGGAGGACGGCTCGCCGGTGGTCGCCTCGCCGCGTCAGGTTCTCAAGCGCCAGCTAGAGCGCCTCGCCGAGCGCGGCCTCGAGGCCTTCGTCGGCACCGAGCTCGAGTTCATAGTCTTCAGGGACTCCTACGAGGAAGCGTGGAGAAAGGGCTACAGGGACCTCGACCCGGCGAACCTGTACAACGTGGACTATTCGCTGCTCGGCACGGCGCGCATCGAGCCGCTCCTGCGGCGCATCCGGAACACCATGGCGGCGGCTGGGCTCGCCGTCGAGGACGCCAAGGGCGAGTGCAACTTCGGGCAGCACGAGATCAACTTCAGGTTCGACAGGGCGCTCGCCACCGCCGACGGGCACGCTATCTACAAGAACGGCGCCAAGGAGATCGCGGCGCAGGAGGAATGCTCGATCACCTTCATGCCCAAGTTCGACGAGCGCGAGGGCAACTCCTGCCACATCCACCTGTCCTTGCGCGGAGAGGACGGCACGCCCGTCTTCGCCGACGGCCACGGGTTCTCCGACACCTTCCAGCACTTCCTCGCGGGACAGATCTCCTGCCTGCGCGAGCTGATGCCCTTCTTCGCCCCGAACATCAACTCGTACAAGCGCTACGCAAAGGGCTCCTTCGCCCCGACGGCGGTAGCCTGGGGCAGGGACAACCGAACCTGCTCCCTGCGCGTCGTCGGACACGGGCCGTCCTTGCGGGTCGAGAACCGCATCCCCGGCGGGGACGTCAACCCGTACCTGGCGATAAGCGCCATGATCGCCGCAGGCCTGCACGGGATAGACAATGAACTCTCCCTCGAAGACGAGTTCGCCGGGAACGCCTACGAGACGGACAAGCCCCACGTCCCGACGAGCCTGAAGGAGGCCAGGGAGCTCTTCGCGGCGAGCGACGTGGCGAGGGAGGCCTTCGGGGAGGAGGTCGTCGGGCACTACCTGAACGCTGCTAGGGTCGAGATAGAGGCCTTCGAGGCCGCCGTCACCGACTGGGAGCGCTACAGGAACTTCGAGCGCCTGTGAGCGGGAAGAACGGCCGCCCTACCGTCGGCATCACCGCCGCCACGGAGAGCGTCAGCTACGGCGCGTGGAGGGAGATGCCTGCCTTACTAAGCCCGGCGAACTACGTGCGCGCCGTGCAGCGGGCCGGCGGCAGGCCCGTCCTGCTCCCGCCCGACGATGAGGACGCCAGGGAGCCAGACGGCCTGCTCGACCTACTGGACGCCCTGATCCTCACCGGCGGGGCCGGCGACCTCGACCCCGACCTCTACGGCCAGGAGCCGCACCCCGAGACCGGCCCGGTGCAGCACGAGCGCGACGCCTACGAGCTCGCGCTGGTCCGCGCCGCCATAGCCAGGAGGATGCCCGTTCTGGGCATCTGTCGCGGGATGCACGTCCTGAACGTCGCCTACGGCGGCGGCCTGGAGCAGCACCTCCCCGAGGTGGTCGGCCACGAGGACCACCGCCACACCCCTGGCACCTTCGCCGACCACGAGGTCGCGCTGGAGGCGGGATCTCTCGCCGCCCGCGCCGCCGGGTCGGAGCGTACGCCGGTAAAGTCGCACCACCACCAGGGGATAAGGGAGGTCGGAGAGGGCCTGGTCGTGACCGGCCGGTCCGGGGACGACGCCGTGGAGGCCATCGAGGACCCATCGTGCCCGTTCGTGCTCGGCGTGCTCTGGCACCCAGAAGAAGACGAGAAGAGCCAACTCATCCAGGCCCTAGTTTCGGAGGTATCGTAGTTGCTGGAGATCCTGAACCCCGCCACCGAAGAGGTGGTCGAGCGCATCGAACCAGCCACCGCCAGTGACGCCGACGCCGCGGTGGCCCGCGCTAATAAGGCCTTCCCGGCGTGGCGC
>DATFPF010000130.1:0-19902 GCA_035264945.1 Rubrobacter sp. | reverse complement strand
CGTGCACAGTCCGAGGTCAACCACTTCGACCCCAGCCCTTTCGAGGTCGACCCGTATCGCCCCGGGCAACGACAGGTGGCGCCCCGAGACCACGCCCGCCCCGAACTCCCCGGCGAAGGCGTCGGCGAGCTCCCGGGAGACCTCGTAGCAACACCCCCGGATGCACGGCCCTATATAGGCCCGCTTCGCCTCCCCGGACATCAGGCCGGCCGCCTTGCCTGAGATGCCGGAGAGGGTGCCCCGCCAGCCGGAGTGGACCATCGCGACCTCCTCCCCCCCGACGAGCGCCACGGGCACGCAGTCGGCGACGGCCACGTTGAGGCAAAGGTCTTCCTCCGAGGTGAGCAGGGCGTCGGCCTCGCCGGCGAACCCGCCTTCGGAGACGCGCGCTATCCCGTCGCCCGCCACCTGCTTGACCCAGGCCGATGGCCGGTCGCCCATCGCTTCGCGGATGATGCCGATGTTCTCCCCGACGGTCTCGGGTTCGTCGCCGACCTTTACCGAGACGTTCAGTTCGTCGTACGGCTGGCCGGACACGCCGCCCAGGCGGGTAAAGAAGAAGACCCGCGCCCCATCGGGCTCTGGGTCGGGGTAGACGTAGACGGCGCCCCCGGCCGCCGTGTGGATGGCGGCGGGGGCGCCGTCGTGTAGTTCGGGAAGGTGCGCGCGCACGCTCCGGGCGGTCGTGACTACCTGCGCCGCAAAAACGCCGGGATGTCCAGGACGTCGCCCTCCTGCGAGGGGGAGACAGGCTCCTCTTCGCGCTGCTGCTGCGGAGGCTCGGCCACCGACCGCTCCGAGCGGCGCTGGTTCGCCAGGCGCTGGTCGAAGCCCGTCGCTATGACCGTCACGCTCACCCGGTCGCCGTAGGCGTCGTCTATTACGGCGCCGAAGATCAGGTTCGCGTCCTGGTGGGCCGCGTTGTGCACGATCTCCGCCGCCTCGTTCACCTCGAAGAGCCCCAGCTCGGGTCCGCCGGTGATGTTCAGGATTATGCCGGTCGCCCCCTCGATGCTCGCCTCGAGCAGCGGGCTCGAGATCGCCGTCTTCGCGGCCTCGGAGCCCCTTGACTCGCTCGTCGACTCGCCGATGCCCATGAGCGCCGACCCCGAGTTGTGCATAATGGTGCGCACGTCCGCGAAGTCCAGGTTGATGAGGCCGGGCACCGTGATGAGGTCGGTGATGCCCTGGACGCCCTTCCTCAGGATGTCGTCGGCCATCTTGAAGGCGTCCATCATGCTGGTCCGCTTCTCGGCGACCTGCAGGAGACGGTCGTTCGGGATGATGATCAGGGAGTCCACGTTCTCCTTGAGGCGCTTGATCCCCTCCTCGGCGTACGTCGAGCGCCGCCGCCCCTCGAACGCGAAGGGCCGCGTCACGACGCCGACGGTCAGCGCGCCGGAGTCGCGGGCGATCTTGGCGACGACAGGCGCCGCCCCGGTCCCGGTCCCGCCTCCCTTGCCGGCGGTGACGAAGACCATGTCGGCGCCGCGCAGGGCCTCCTCGATCTCCGCCTTGTTCTCCTCTGCGGCCTCCATCCCGATCTTCGGGTCGGCGCCGGCACCGAGGCCGCGCGTGATCTTCTCTCCTATGTGGATCTTCTGGTCCGCGTCGCACATCTGCAAGGCCTGCGCGTCCGTGTTGACCGCTATGAACTCGACCCCCTGCAAACCCGAGTTGATCATGCGGTTGACGGCGTTGGTCCCGCCCCCACCGATGCCAACGACCTTGATGACCGCCAGATAGTTTGTCGCCGCGTCCAACATCCTTCGTCTACCCTCCATCACGCGCTTTCCGGTGGCTCGTCCGTCTAACCTCCCCGGAACCAGCCCTTGACCGCCGACACTATGCTACCAAAACTGGTAACTCCTGCACCTTTACTCTTTGGTCCAGGGTCACCGTTACGAGCCGCGAAGTATAGCAGACCTACAGACGTCGAGTACTGAGGCTTCTGTACAGGTTTAACCTCGCCCTTCACCCTTCTTGGCGCGACGCTCTGGACGCGCATGCCGAGGACGTCCTCGGCGAGCTCGGGCATGCCGTTGAGGAGCGAGCCTCCCCCGGTTAGCGCGACGCCGCCGGGGAGGAGGTCGCGCATGCCGGCAGCGTCGAGGGTGTCGCGGACGTACTCGAGGACTTCGCGGGCGCGGTACTCGAGGATCTGGCTTGCGAAGTTCGCGTTGTAGTGCCGGTCGTCGATCTTGACGGCGGCGACGGAGTCGACGGTGGTCGAGAGCACCGTCCCGTAGCGGAGCTTGAGCAGCTCGGCCGTGCGCTCCGGCACCTTGAGACCGTAGGCCACGTCCGAGGTGAAGCTCTCCCCGCCCAGGGGTATGACCGCCGTGTGGGTGAGGGCGCCGCGGGAGAAGGTGGCGACGTCGGTGGTGCCGCCGCCTATGTCCACCAGGGCTATGCCGCCCTCGCGGTCGGCCTCGTGAAGGCAGGCCTCGGCGGAGGCGAGCGGTTCAAGGACGAGGCGCGAGACGCTGACGCCGCAGTCCTCCACGGCGTGCAGCAGGTTCTGGATGCTGGAGACGGCCCCGCTGACCACGTGCGCCCGCATCGTCACCTTGCGGGCGGCGAGGCCGAGCGGGTTCTTTACGCCCTCCGAGCCGTCGAGGACGTAGCCGCGGGGGACGACGTGTATTACCCTCTCGTCCTCGTGCAGGTCCAGGTGCCTGGCCTCCTGTTCGAGCTTCTTCAGGAAGCGCTCGTTCACGGTAAGGTTCCGGCTGCGGTTGAGGAGGGTTACCTCGGTGTTGAAGGACGAGATGTGGCTGCCGGCGATGCCCACGCTCACCTGCCCGCCGCGAACCCCGCAGGCGTCCATCGCCTCGGCTACCGACTCCGCCGCGGCCTGGCGGTCCACCACCACGCCCCGCTTCAGCCCGTAGCTCGGCGCCTCCCCGATCGAGAGGACCTCGGCCCACCCCCGGCGCGCGTCCACCCGGCCGGCGACGGCCACGATCTTCGTGGTGCCGACATCTATGCCGTACACGAGCGAAGGCGCCATCTACAGGCTGCCCTTCCCGTCGCCCACGTCGGCGTCGGCCGTGACCACCACCCGGCCGGGGGAGCGGAGATCGAAGACAGCCCCCTCGCGCCAGCGCCCCATCACGTCCCCAAGCGCCCGGACCTGCTCGTCCGAAACGTCCTCGGCGAAGATCACCCGGCGGCCCTCGACGGTCGCGGCGATGCCCCCTGGACCGGCGGCGTCCACCGACTCCATAAGCAGGCCGCCCTCTTTCATGACCCTCCCGACCCTCAAGACGTCTCCTACCTGATCCTCATCCAACTCCACCCTCCGGAGGCTCGTCGTCCCGAGCCCCGGGAGCACCCCGCCGTCCAGCGAAAGGGTCCTGCGCTGTCCCTCGACCTCAGCGTCGAGCACCGGCGTGCGCTCCTCAACCTTAACCGTAACTATACCGGACTCGGAATCTTCGAGCACCTCGGCACCCTCGACCCAAGGGTTAGTCTCCACCTTGCGCTCGAGCTTCTCCTCGTTCAGGGTGAGCAGGCTGGCGTGCCTGGAGACCGCGTCCCACGCGTCGGTTTCGGGGTACATGGTGGCGCCCTCGACCCGTATGCCGGTAACGGGGAAGCTCAGGTACGCGATCACCACGACCGCGGCGGTCGTGACGGCGGCGGCTATCAGAGAGAGGAGGATGGC
Source organism: Rubrobacter sp. (assembly GCA_035264945.1). Taxonomy (GTDB): domain Bacteria; phylum Actinomycetota; class Rubrobacteria; order Rubrobacterales; family Rubrobacteraceae; genus Rubrobacter_D. The sequence continues at coordinate 16,232 of DATFPF010000130.1, read as the reverse complement.
GCGCAGGTGTGAGGCCATGGTCTCTATCTCGGGGCCTCCAGCAGTTCGAGTAGCTCGTCCCCAACGCCGGAGATGTCCCCGGCGCCGAGGGTAAGCACGAGGTCGCCGGGCTCGGAGACCTCTCGGAGGACCCGGGGGATGACGCCCTGTTGCGGCAGGTAGAAGACCTCGGGGTGCCCGCGGGTCTCGCAGATCGCGTCCACAATAAGCTTCCCGTTGACGCCCGGCTGGGGCATCTCGCCCGCCCCGTAGACCTCGGTTATGACGACGGCATCCGCCGCGCCGAACGAGTCGCCGAACTCCCTGTAGAGGGCGCGGGTCCGCGAGTAACGGTGGGGCTGGAAGACCGCGATCACGCGCCCCCCCTCCCCTACGGTCGAGCGCGCCGCGTCGAGCGTGGCTGAGAGCTCGGTCGGGTGGTGGGCGTAGTCGTCCACCACCCGGACGTCCCCCCGCTCCCCCTTGAGCTGGAACCTCCGCCGCACGCCGCCGAAGGTCCGTAGGGTCAGGGCGGCCTGGTACGCATCGTGGCCGAGCCAGCGGGCCGTCGCTATGGCTGCCAGCGAGTTGAGCACGTTGTGCCGCCCGTAGACCCCGAGCTCGACCGTCCCCCGCTCCCTGCCGTCCTCGACGAGCGTGTAGCTGTTCGGCCCGAGCACCCCGGCCCGCAGGTCGCCCCCCGAGATGCCGTAGGTCGTGACGGGGCAGGGCGCATCCTCGGCAAGCTGAACGCACACGGGGTCGTCGGCGCAGGCGACGAGGTGGCCGTCCTGGGGGAGGGCACCGAGGAACCTTCCGAAGGTCTCGATCACGTCGTCCAGCGAGTCGTAGAAGTCGGGGTGGTCGAACTCGACGTTCGTGACGATGGCGGCCTGCGGGCGGAGGTAGAGGAAGGAGCGGTCGCTCTCGTCGGCCTCAGCAACGACGAGGTCCTCGCGCCCGAAGGCCACGTTGCTCCCTATGTCGTTGAGCTCGCCGCCGACGAGCGCCGTCGGGTTCTCGCCAAGAGCCCTCAGGACGTGGGCCGTCATGCTCGTCGTGGTCGTCTTGCCGTGGGTGCCTGCGACGGCCACGCTGCGGCTCCCCTCCAGGATGGAAGCGAGGGCGGCGGCGCGGGGCAGGACCGGGATCGAGCGCCTCCGGGCCTCAAGGAGCTCGGGGTTCGTCTTCGGGATGGCCGTCGAGATCACCACCTGGTCCGCGTCTCCCACCTGCCCCGTGTCGTGCCCGATGTGGACCGTTATGCCGGCCTCCCTGAGCCTCCTGGTGTAGGCCGACTCCTTGAGGTCCGAGCCCGAGACCTCGTGCCCGCGGCTCTTGAGGACCTCGGCGATGCCGCTCATCCCCGCGCCGCCGATGCCTATCATGTGGATCTTCACCGCCTACTCCTTCCCCGCCGCGCTCAACAACCGCCCGGCGACCTCGTCCGCCGCCCATGGGGTCGCCAGCGCGGCCATACCGCGGGCCATCGCCTCGCGTCTCTCGTCGTCGTCGAGCAACTCCTCGACCCGTCTCTTCAAAGAATCTGCCGTTACCTCGGCGTCCATCATCAGCTCCGCCGCCCCCTTCTCGGTGAAGTAGCGGGCGTTGTGCGCCTGGTGGTCGCCGGTCGCGAAGGGGAACGGCACGAGCACGGCGGCCCTGCCAACCGCCGCGATGTCGAAGAGCGACCCGGCTCCGGCCCGGCTGACGACCAGATCGGCCGCAGCCAGGTACCGCCAGATGTCGTCGGCGTACTCGAGGATCACGTGCCGCGGGTTCTCCGTGGAGAGCCGCCCGAAGTCCCGACGCCCGGCTACCTGCACGACCGTGTAGGGCGTGCCCCCGCGGAAAGCTTCGACGGCGGCGAGGTTCAGCTTGAGCGCCCCGCCGCTACCGCCGAAGATCAAAACCACAGGCGGCTCCAGCCCGAGGCCCCGCAACGCCTCCTCCCGCGAAGCCCCGAAGAGCTCCTCGCGCGTCGGCATCCCGACCGTCCGGGCGCCCCTCAGGTACTCGGCCGCGCGCGGGAAGGTCACCAGCGTCTCCCTGGTCATCCTGGCAGCAGCCCGGTTCACCCGGCCCGGCACGCTGTTCTGCTCGTGCAGCAGCGTCGGCACCCCGAGCGTCCTCGCAGCCGCCACCGCAGGCGCGCTCGCGTACCCGCCGACCCCAAGCACGACCCCAGGCTCGACCTTTTGTATTATGCGTCTACAGGTGTGGATGGCCCTGAGGAAGAGGGCCGCGGCGCGGGCCCTGGCGAGGGGGTTGCCGGCGAAGGCCGTGAGGTTCAGGGGGTGGAGCGGGAAGCCTGCGTCGGGGACGAGGGTCGCCTCGATGCCCGAGCGGGCGCCAACGAAGTGCACGTCGGCACCCATGGCACGCAAGCTAGAGGCCACGCACAGCGCGGGGATCGCGTGCCCGCCCGTCCCGCCCCCTGCTATCAGCACGCGTGGGGACCCTGCCGGGGGCCCTGCGGCTGCGGCGGGGTTTGATCTCTCTCGCTCTCTCACTGTCCTCCGATATCCTGTAGAGGAGCCCGACGGCGGCGAAGCATACCAGGAGGCTCGAGCCGCCGTAGGAAACGAACGGCAGCGTTATCCCCGCCAGCGGCAGGACCACCATCGCCGCCCCCATGTTGAAGATCGCCTGCAGGACCAGCATCGTCGTGAGCCCCGCCGCCACGCAGCGGGCCATCACGGAGGGGGCCTCGAGCGCTATCTTCACGCCAGCCACAGCGATAAAGCAGAAGGCGGCTATCACCCCGATCATGCCGAGCACCCCCAGCTCCTCGCCGACGAGGGCGAAGATCATGTCCGTGTCTATCTCGGGCACGTTTGCCCCCTGCCCGCCGGAGCCCGCGCCGGAGCCGAAGACCCCGCCGGCTTTTATCGCGATCATGGCCTGCACGTTCTGGTAGCCGGAGGTGTCGGCGACGGCCCACGGGTCGAGGAAGGTCAGGAACCTCTCGCGCCGGTACGGGGCGAGCAGCATCATCACCGCCAGGGCGAACACGCCGGCCGCGCCCGAGAGGAGCAGGTCCTTCGTGCGGACCTCCGATGCCCAGAGCGCCCCGGCCACGCCCATCAGAAGGACGACCGAGGTGCCGAAGTCCGGCTCGATCAGGACGAGGCCGAAGAGCACGGCGACGGCGGCCAGGGCTTTCAGCGGGAGCCCCGAGCCCGGTTTCTGGCGAGCCAGGGCGCAGCTCAGGAAGACGACGGCGGCGATCTTCGCGAACTCCGACGGCTGAAGGCTCATGAAGCCCACATCGAGCCACCGGCTGGAGCCGTTGATCCTCATGCCCACGCCCGGTATCAGCACGAGCACGAGCGCCACGAAGACGACCCCGTAGAGGACGTTGGCGTGCTTTCTCCACAACGTGTACCTGATGCGGCTCACGACGAAGAAGACCCCGATCCCGAGCCCCAGGTGCGCGAGGCGCACGAGCAGGACCTCGGTCCCGGAGAAGCGGTAAGTGGCCGAGTAGACCATCACGACCCCGAGCAACGAGAGCGCCAGCGCCACGAAGAAGAGGTTGGTCCTGAGCGCCGTCATCGCGGAACGGCCCCCCTGTCCCCCACGAGGTCGCGGGCGATTCGCGCGAACTCCTCCCCGCGCTCCGCGTACCCGGCGAACTGGTCGAAGCTCGCGCACCCAGGCGAGAGAAGCACCACGTCGCCCGGCCGCGCCACCTCAGCGGCCCTTCCGACGGCCGACCGGAGATCCCCCAACCGCTCGACCAGGTCAGCGTGCCCCGCGTCCTCCAGAGACCCGGCGATCCTGGGCCCCGCCTCTCCGTAGCACAATACGGCGCGGCACCCATCGAGGCGGGGAAGTATCTCGGAGAAGTCCGTGTACTTCTCCGAGCCGCCGAGGAGCAGGACGACTGGCCGGTCCAGGCCCCCGAGCGCCGCCGCGACGGCCGCCGGGTTGGTGGCCTTCGAGTCGTCCACGAACGCAACGCCACCCCCCTCGGCCACGACCTCAAGCCTGTGGGCCTTGAGCCGGTAGGCGAGCAGGCCATCCCGGATCCCGGCCACCGGGGCGCCCAGCCGCCCCGCGGCGACGGCGGCGAAGAGCGCGTTCGTGTAGTTGTGCGTGCCCGCGAACGACAGCTCGTCGGCGCGCGCGAGCTCGACGCCAGACAGGTACAGGCGCCCGTTCCGAACCGCCGTGTCGCCTTCGCCGACCACAACGACCTCGCCAGGCAGGCCTGGCGCCGCCTCTAGTCCCACGGGGTCGTCCGCCGCCACGAGGGCGAGGTCTTCCGGGCCCTGGCCCTCGAAGACGCGCAGTTTGTCCCGCCGGTACTCCTCGAAGGAGGCGTGCCAGTCCATGTGGTCAGGACGGGCGTTCAGGAGGGCCGCTACCCCGAAGGCGGGTTCGTCAAGGTAGTGGAGCTGGAACGAGGAGACCTCGAGGATCAGTAGCCCCGTGGACCGCACCTCCCCCGCGCATCCGGTAAGGTCCCTCCAGGAGTTGCCTGCGACCGTGTGCGGCACGCCCGAGGCACCGAGGATGCACCCGAGCATGTCCACGACGGTCGTCTTGCCGTTCGTCCCGGTCACGGCGGCCACGCGGGCGTCCGGTCCGATCATGTCGAGGCCAAGCCCCACCTCGGGGATTACGGGCAAGCCCCGTTCTTCGGCGGCCCGGAGCACGGGGTGCGAGGGGCGTACTCCTGGGCTGACCACCAAGCGGTCTACCCCGTCGAGGATTTCGGGCCCCGCCCCAAGGTGCCCCACGACGCCGAGGTCCTCGACGATGGGGCGCACGCGTTCGTCGTCCCGGTCGTCGGCGACGGAGACGTTCTCGCCGCCCGAGATCAGGGCCCGCGCGGCGGCTACGCCCGACTCTCCCAGGCCGTATACGAGGGTCTTCACGGGCTCAGCCGACCGCGTTGTAGAGGAAAAGGTAGTAGAGGAAGAAGCCGAACGCGGAGCACGCGGCCTGCACGATCCAGAACCGCACCACCACCTTGTTCTCCTCCCATCCAAGGAACTCGAAGTGGTGGTGGATCGGGGCCATCTTGAAGACCCGCCTCCCCGTTATCTTGAAGACGGCGACCTGGATCATGACGCTCAGCGCCTCCACCACGAAGAGCCCCCCGATGACGGGCAGGAGTAGCTCGGTCTTGGTTAGCACCGCCGCGGCGGCCAGGACGCCCCCGATGGCGAGCGAGCCCGTGTCCCCCATGAAGATGTCGGCCGGGTGGGAGTTGTACCAGAGGAACCCGATAATGGCCCCGACCATCGCCCCGCAGACGATTGCGACGTCGTACTGCCGCTCCAGGAACGCTATGGCCGTGTAGGAGAGCAGCGCCAGGGCACCAGCCCCCGCCGCCAGCCCGTCGAGGCCGTCCGTAAGGTTAACCGCGTTGGTGGTGCCGGCTATCACCAGTAGCAAGAAGCCGCTGAAGAGCGCGATGCCCACGATCCCCGGCCCGAGCACGAGGCTCAGGTCGACGTAAGGCACGAGCACGGTCTGGGTTACGCCGACGTAATAGATCGCGAGCACGTCCGCGAGCACTACCGCAAGCATCAGGAGCCCGAACTTGTAGCGCGCGCTAAGGCCCTCGGGGCGCTTCTTCGAGATCTTCTGCCAGTCGTCGTAGAGCCCGATGCCGGCCACCACCGTGACGAGCAGCAGCGTGGCGAACGTCGCCGCGTTTGGCCTTGCCACCACCAGCAGCGCCGCCACCAGGCCCATCAGAATCACTACGCCCCCCATCGTGGGCGTGCCTGCCTTGATCAAATGCGTCTGCGGCCCCTCCTCGCGCACGAACTGCCCGAACTTCCTGGACTGGAGAAATTGTATGAACGTGGACCCGAGGGCGACGGTCACCACGAAGGCCACCGCCGCCGCGAGCACAACGCTAAACAAGAGCTAAACTCTCCTTCAACTGACGGGTCAGGGTGTCGAGCCCGACCCCCCTCGAACCCTTGACGATGAGGTAATCGCCTGGCCTGAGATGCTCGCGGATGCCGATGGCGCTCCCGGCGTCGGGGTAATGAAGGGCCTCGCCGGAGAAGGTCTCGGCGTACCAGCGGGCCTCGTCGCCGACGCAGGCGAGCAGCCCGACCCCTAGCCCGTTGGCGATCTCGCCGATCTCGCGGTGGTAGGCGCGGGCGCCCGGCCCGAGCTCGAACATCCCCCCGAGCACGACCACGAGCCTCCGGTTCTGGCTCCGGGCGGCCTGCGCCGCGTACCGGAGCACGGCCGCCATCGAGGGCGGCGAGGCGGCGTTGTAGGAGTCGTCGTAGACGAGTACGTCGTCGCGCAGGCGGTAGACGTCGCCGCGCATCCCCGACCTCTTGAGGCGCGCGAGGCCCCTGGCCGCGTCCTCCAGGTCCATCCCGAGCGCCACGGCGCCGCCCGTCGCGGCGAGCAACGGCTCGACGAGGTGCGTCCCGAACACCGGCGCCCGCGCCTGGGCCGAACGCCGCCCCATGTGGGCCGTGAAGCGGAGGCCATCCTCGTCCTCGTCGAAGTCCGACGCCCAGAGGTCGGCCGCGGCGTCCTGCCTGGCTGAGAAGACGATCCTTCGCGCGAGACCCCGCCCGGGCGCCACCGCTGCCTCGGGGACGCCGGCCGGCCGTACCAGCGAGCCGTCTTCGGGCAGGGAGGCCGCAAGCTCGCCCTTGGTCGCGGCGAGCGCCTCCAGGCTCCCGAAGGACTCCAGGTGCGCTGGGGCGATGGCCGTGAGGATCCCGTACCGGGGCGGGGCGATTCCGCACAGCTCCGCGATGTTGCCGACGTGGTCGGCGCCCATCTCGAGGACGAGCACCTCGGTGTTGGCGGGGGCGGCGAGCACGGTGAGGGGAAGCCCGATCTCGTTGTTCAGGTTCCCGACGGTGGCCGAGACCCGCATTCCCGCAGAGCGCAACACCGCAGAGATCGCGTCCTTGGTGGTGGTCTTGCCGATGCTGCCGGTGATGCCGACGACCTCCGGTGCCTGGGCCCCGGGCCGCCGCAGCGACCACCGCGCGAGGTCCTGCAGCGCGGCCAGCGGCTCCTCGACGACTAGCGTGGGCCCGGACAGCGGGCGCGAGGCTACCGTCGCCACGGCGCCGCGGCGCATGGCCTCCTCCGCGTAGTCGGCGCCGTCGGCACGCCCCCGCAAAGCGAAGAACAGGTCGCCGGGCCGCACGAGCCGCGAGTCGGTGGCAGCCCCGCGCACCTCGGCCGCCTCGCCCGCGCCGTGGATCCCGGCGCCCATGGCAAGCGCCGCCTCTCTCACAAGGGCGGGCCTCAAGGGGCCTCCGTTCCGGAAGCGTTGCCGGGGTCGTCGGGCGGGACGTTGTAGTACCCGAGGGCGAAGTCCATGACGTCATGGAAGACCGGCGCCGCGGTCAGCTCGCCCCAGTAGGTCCTCTGCGGCTCGTCCACGGCCACCAGCATTACGAACTCGGGGTCCGTCGCCGGGACGAACCCTATGAACGAGGAGACGTACTCCGTGGTGTACGCGCCGGTCTCGGTGTCGACTTTCTGGGAGGTGCCGGTCTTGCCGGCCACCGTGTAACCGGGAATCTGGGCCAGGTGGCCCGACCCTTCTGCGACGACGCCCTGCAACATCGTGCCTACTATATCCGAGGTCCCCTCGCTTATCACCCTGGGCCCGGGCGCTGGCTCCGAGCGCTGCTCCACGACGTGGGGCGTGACCTGCCGGCCGCCGTTGGCGAGCGCGGCGTAGCCGGCCACGAGCTGCACCGGCGTCACCGTCAGGCCCTGGCCGATGGGGATGTTCCCGATGGAGGAGCCGCTCCAGTCCGCGTAGGCCGGCACCAGCCCGGGGTCCTCTCCCCAGAGGTCCACGCCGGTCCGCTCCCCGAACCCGAAGCGCTTTATCGCGTCGTACAGCCCCTGCCCGCCTAGCGCCTGGGCGATCTGTATCGCCCCAACGTTGCTCGACTCGCGGATCACGTCAGCGGGCTTCATGATCTTCGTCTCGTGGTGCTGGGAGTCGTGGATCACCCTGTCCGCCACGGTCATGCGGTCCGGCACCACGTAGGTTGATTCGGTTGAAACGGCCCCGGCCTCCAGGGCGGAGGCCACCGTGAAGGCCTTGAAGGTGGACCCGGGCTCGTAGGGGTCCGTGATCACCCGGTCCCGCTGCGACTCCGGGAGGGCCTTGCCGAACTCGTTGTTGTCGTAACCGGGCGAGTTGGCGAGCGCTACGATGGCCCCGTCGTCGGCGCGCATTATCAGCCCGACCGCGCTCTTGGCCTCGTTCTTCTCGACGGTCCTCTGGAGCGCGTCCTCGAGCTCCTGCTGGACTGCGGTGTCCACGGTAAGCTGGACGTCCTCCCCGGCCCCGAGCTCCTGGTCCCGCCGGGCCTCGACGCCCCCGAACGTGTCGCCGAACTCGCCCTGGTAACCCGTCAACTGGCTCGCCAGGGCACCCTCCGGATAGACCCTGGTGGTGTCGGGGGTCGTGGTTATGCCGGCAAGGCCGAGGTCCTCGACCCTGCCCGCCGCCTCCGGCGGCACGTCCGTGGCGACCTCGCTGTAACCGGACGGCTCTCCGGAAGCGTTCTGGGCGGAGATCGAAGCCAGTATCTCGTCCTCTTTGAGGCCCACGGCCGGGCCGAGAACGGTTTCGAGGGCCCGGGCCGCGCCTTCGGGGTCGTCGATCTGGTAGGGGGTGGCGACGATGCTGGCGGTCTCCAGGGTCTTTGCGAGCTCCCGTCCGTCGGCGCTGACGATGCTGCCGCGCGGCTCTCCCGACGTGGCGACCGGCTCGACCCCGAGCTCGGAGGCGTACGCGCCGAGGTGGTCGCCGTCGCTGAGGCTTATGTGCACGGCGCGCCCCCCGAGGAGCAGGCCGGTCACGAGAAACACGGCGGCGACGATGCGCAACCGTCCGTAGCCGACGGGCGGACCCGGGGGAGTGCCGGAACGCCCGCCTCCCTTCCGGCGACCGGGCCTGTTGGACCGGGCGAGGCGATGGTCCGAGATCGACACGACCCTCGGCCCGCGGGGCCGCGCCCTCTTCTTCGGTATCCGGGGCGAGTTTTTCGGGGTGCCGGCCCTGGCCTTGGCGGCCCGGCCGCGCGCCCGATCAGTGCTGCCCCCCTCCTTCCTCTGCTCCCGCATCTGTGGTCCCATCCTCCCGTTCTCTACCCTTGATGACTTCCAGGTCCGCGCTCCCCGCGTCCCGCATGCCCAGCTTTTGGCGGGCTAACGGTCGGACCCTGTCAGCAGCCGACAACTTGGCGACGTCGACATCGAGCCTCTCCCCTTGGGCTCTTGCCGCGTCCAGTTCCTGCTCCAGCCCCGCGGTCCGGACCTCCAGCCTGGACGATACGGCGTGCAGGTAGATGCTCCCGAGCATCAGCAACATTGGAACCACAACCAGCACGGCAAACCGCCGCTTGCGGCCGTGATCCTTGCGTCGCTGGCTCTCGGCCTGCTTCTTGCCCGGCGCCCGCTCCCACGCTGGCCACGCGGGCTCGGTCGGCAGCGTCGAGCGGTACCGGCGTTGGGGGGCGGCCATCAGGCGTCGTCCCCCGCGGGTTCCGCGGTCCGTGTCGCCGAGCGGAGCCTTGCAGACGCGCTGCGCGGGTTTTCCCGTATCTCCTCCTCCGACGGCCGGAGCACCGTACCCCGCCGGAAGATCGGGCTCGCCCCGCAGGCGCAGACGGGCAGGTCCGGGGGACAGACGCAACGCCCCTCCCGCTCCGAGATGAAGCGCTTGACCAGCCGGTCCTCCCCGGAGTGGAAGGTTATGGCGACGAGCCGTCCGCCGGGAACGAGCAGGCGCTCCGTGGCCTCGAGCGCCCGCCGCACGCCGCCCAGCTCGTCGTTTACCCGGACCCGGACGGCCTGGAAGATCCTCTTCGCCGGGTTCCCGCCCCGCTCCTTCCAACCGACGGCCGCCCGCACGGCGTCGTGCAGGTCCGTCGTCGTGGAGAGCGGCCTGCGGCGCACGACCTCGCGCGCCACCCTCCGGGCCTCCCCCCGCGGCACATCCCCATACTGGACCAGCGTGCCGATGAGGTCAGCCACCTCGACCCCGTTCAGGTACTCGGCGGCCGAGATGCCACTGCCCGGGTCCATCCTCATGTCGAGCGGCCCCTCGGCCACGTACGAGAACCCGCGCCCGGGGTCGTCTATCTGGAAGCTGGAGAGGCCCAGGTCGAAGAGCACGGCGTCGGCCCGCTCCCCGCCGTCCACCATCCCCCACAGCGCCCCGTCGAAGGGTCCCGCGACGAACGAGAAGCGCCCGTCCGAAGCCAGGTCGCGGGCCCGGTCGGCGGCCCGCGGGTCCCTGTCCACCCCGACCACGCGTCCGCCGGGTCCCACCTCCTCCAGGATCCGTCGCGTGTGTCCGCCGCCCCCGAAGGTGGCGTCCACGACGACCGCGTCGTCCTGCACTTGCAGGGCCGAGACCGCCTCCTCCAACAGGACCGGCCTGTGGCCCGTCGCCATCACGCCCCGAGGTCCCTGCCGGCGAACTCCTCCACGATCTCGGAGAACGAGTCGTCTGCGCCCGTCACGTAGCGGTCCCACTCGGTGGTGTCCCAGATCTCCAACCTGTCGTCCACGCCGGTGACGGTCACGTCCTTCTGCAACCCCGCGTACCCGGCGAGCTTGGTCGGTATCAGGACGCGGCCCTGCCGATCGAGCGTCGCCTCGAAAGCCATCGAGAAGAACATGCGGGAGAGCTGACGGCCCCGCGATGAGAGGTCCGCGTTTGCTTTTATGTTCGCCTTGAACGTGGCCCACTCCTCGGGCGGGAACGCGAACAGGCAACGGTCTACCCCTTTGGTGATGACGATCCCGCCCTCGAAGTACGGGCGGAGGCGAGACGGGAGGGTCAGGCGCCCTTTCTCATCCAGCGTGTGCTCGTACTCGCCTAGAAGGGCCAGGGTCATGTCCTCCCACTACGCTCCACTTTGACCCACAACTGGCGAAATTCTTGCATATGGGGCAAAAATAAGCAACGTAGGCACCGCCAGAGGGCCAGAATGGGCCCCCGCAGACCTCCAAAATGCCCTCTACCCCACCCCCCAAGGGGTATGGACCCCCTACAAAATCCTTTTAATAGGGCCATGGTGGTGGTGGGGCGTCTCGACCGGTGCCGGCGTGCGTGGGGTGATATGTGGGCACGGGCGGGTGGTAGAACGCAACATGTTGGGTGTTGGGAAAACGGTGGTTGGAAGCGGGGAGGGTTTGGGTAGGGCTGCGGCGCTAGCGGTTCCTGGTGGGCCCACCAGGACTCGAACCTGGGACCGTCCGATTATGAGTCGGATGCTCTAACCAACTGAGCTATGGGCCCGTGGCGGTGCGCCCTGGGGGACACCGTCCGGCTCCCCCGGCTGGACTCGAACCAGCAACCCTTCGGTTAACAGCCGAATGCTCTGCCAATTGAGCTACAGGGGAAAGGTTGCAGCAAGGGGCATTATACGTCTGGTCCGGGCCGGCTTCAAGGTTATGAAGAGACGGCTCGGAGGGCCTCCTTCAGCACCTGTATCTGCGCCTGCAGCTCGCCCTTTCTGTCGTAATCGGGGGTGTCCCGCATCGCGCGCTGGCGGCTGAGGATGCCGAGCCGAATCCAGGTCTCCCGCGCGGCGCCGCGCGAGGAGTGGAGGTCGTTCTGGCGCATCTCCTCGGCCTCCGCGCCGAGCGCGACAAGCTCGTCCATCCGGCCCCTCCCCTCCTCGTCCGAGAGCATGGCGTCGAGCGTCTGCCCCGCGCGGGACGCGAGGAACCGGTAGAGGCCGGCCTGGGCCTCGTTCGCGAAGTCGGCGTCGGCGAGGCGGAAGGGCTGGGGAAGGAACGGGACGCGCACCCCCCTCTCCAGAAGCTCTTCGGCCAGGTGCGGGTGCGCGAGCATCAGCGCGAGGGCCTCCCTGCCGGCCTGCTCTAGCGGGCTCCTCGACGGGGCCTTTCTCTCTGGGGCCGTCTGGACGGCGGTGCGCTGGCGGCGCCCGCTCTGCAGCTCCTGCGGGCTAACGCCGAGCGCCTCGGCGGCGATGCGGAGGGCGTCGCGGTAGAAGACGGGGTCGTCGATCCGCCCGATGACCTCCTGTATCTCGGCCATCATGCGCGACCTTTCGGCGGCGCCGGCGCCCCTGGCGCGCTCCGCCCTGCGCCTGAACAGGTACTCGAGCAGGGTGGTCGACTCGGAGAGCAGCGCGCGGAACTCGTCGGCGGAGTGCTCCCGAAGCCAGTCCGCGGGGTCCTCCGTGAGGCGCACGACCCGCAGGTCCAGTTTCAGCTTCGTGGCCGCCGAGACCGTGTCGCCGCCGCCGGAGCGCTCAAGCTCGCGGACGGTGGCGTCGGCCCGCTCCAGGGCCCTCTCGCCCGCAGCGTCCGGGTCGAAGAGCATGTAGATCCTGTCCACGTAGCTGCTCAGGAGACGCAGGTGCCCCGCCGTCGTTGCGGTCCCCAGCGTCGCCACGGCGTTCTTGATGCCTGACTGGTAGAGCATCAAGACGTCCGTGTACCCCTCCACGATCAGGGCAGCCCGCTCCTTGTTCATGGCCTGCGTCACCTGCGGGAAGCCGTAGAGGAGGTCGCGCTTGTTGAAGATCTCGGTCTCAGGCGAGTTCAGGTACTTCGGCTGGGCGTCTCCCAGCGTGCGCGCCCCGAAGCCAACTATCCGGCCGCGGCGGTCCGATATAGGGAACGTAACCCTGCCCGCGAACCTTTCCCCTCCCCGCGATGACAGCAACCCCGACGCGTCGAGGCTGGACCGCTGGATCCCGAGCTTGTTCGCCGCCTGGAAGAAACCCGAACCCCCCCGCGGAACGTACCCCAAACGAAATTCTTCTATAGTAGAAACCGTCATTCCGCGGCCCTTCAAGTAGTCGCGGGCCTGCTCCGCCTCGGGGGTCTTGGACCTGAGCAGGTACTTGTGGTAGTAGACGGTGGCGGCGGCGAGGGCCTTGTGGAGGCTCTTTCGGCGGCCGGACTGTTTCCTGGCGGCGTCGGCGTCACCCCCGCCCTCGTACTGGAGTTCGACCCCTGAGCGGTCGGCCAGGTAGGAGACGGCTTCGGCGAAATCAAGGCCCTTCAGGTCCATCAGCAGTTTGATGGCGTCCCCGCCCTTCTGGCAGCCGAAACAGTAATAGAAGCCCTTGTCCGGGGTTACGCTGAAGGATGGGGTCTTCTCCTGGTGGTCGGGGTACGGGCAGAGGCCCGAGAAGCGGGCGCCCTGGCGGCGCAGGGCGGTGAACTCCGAGGTGACCTCGACGATATCCGCGGCCTCTCGCACGTCCTCGATGCTGCGTTGCGAGATCCTCAACCCAGCCCCCACGTTGTCCCGATGTATAGAGATTTGCGTTTCGTCTCCGGCCCCATGAGGCGTAATGTTACTCTACCGACCGTGAGTATCCGTCAGAGACCGGAGCAGGCGCCGAGCGCCGGGTACGCGGACCTCCCGCCCGGGGTCGGCTTCGCGCCGAAAGACGAGCCGCTCAGGCGGGACATCAACCTGCTCGGGCGGGTCTTGGGGCAGGTCTTGATCGAGCAGGAGGGAAGGCGGCTCTTCGACACCGAAGAGGAGATACGCCTGCTGTGCAAGCGGCTGCGCTTCGACTACGACCCGGGGCTCGACGGCAGGCTGCGGGACCTGATCGACGGCCTCGACCCTGACGACCTGAACCGGATCGTGCGGGCCTTCTCCGTGTACTTCCAGCTCGTCAACATCGCGGAGCGCTACCACAGGGTGCGCCGCAGCCGCCAGTACGAGGCCTCGCCTGACAGCCCGCCGCAGCGCGCCTCGGTGGCGAGCGCGCTGTCGCGCCTCAAGGACGAGGGGGTGGGCGCGGGCGACCTGCAGCGGGTGCTAGACGGCATGAACGTCGGGCTCGTCCTGACGGCCCACCCGACCGAGGCGATGCGCAGGAGCGTCAGGCGCAAGCACGAGCGAATCGGCGAGATGCTCGCCGGGCTCGAGTCGCCTTCGCTAACGCTCAAGGAGCGGCGCCGGATCGAGGAGGACCTCGCCGAGGAGATCACGGTCCTCTGGCAGACGGACGAGCTCAGGGTCAGGCGGCCCGAGGTGACCCAGGAGATAGAGCGGACCCTGCTCTTCTTCGAGCACCCGCTCATCTCCGCGACACTTGAGGCGTACCGGGAGTTCGAGGACGATCTCGAGGCGCAGTTCCCGGAGGGGACGCCCCGGCTCGGGCGCGTGCTGGAGTTCGGCTCCTGGGTGGGCGGGGACCAGGACGGCAACCCCTTTGTCGAGCCGCCCATGATCAACACGGCGCTTGGCCTGCACCGGCGCCTGATCGTCGAACGGCACCTCGGCTCGGTCTCCGTGTTGGTGGACCACATGAGCCAGTCGCAGAGGCTTACGGGCGTCTCGGAGGAGCTCAGGGAGGCCATCGGGGGCTACGAGGCGCAGATGCCCGAGGTGGCCGACCGTTACAGGGGCATCGACCCGAACGAGCTTTACCGCAAGATGCTGCTCTTCGTGGCCGAACGCCTGCGGCGCACGCTCGAAGATCCCCCGTCCCCGCACGCCTACGCCGGCGCGGCGGGGTTCCTGGACGATTTGTCGATCGTGCGGGAGAGCCTGCTTGGGCACGGGGGCGAGCGCGCGGCTGAGGGCGGCCTGCGGGACCTGATCCGGCAGGTAGAGGTCTTCGGGTTCCACCTCGCGAAGCTCGACGTCCGGCAGGAGAGCGCGACGGTGGTCAGGGCTACGGCGGCCGTGGTCGCCCACGCCACGGGGGAAGACCTGGTCGATATGGACGAACCGGAACGCGCCGCTGTCCTGCGCCGCCTCCTCGCCGACCCGGACCCGCTCGACGCCGCACCTGACGACCTCTCCGAGGATTCCGCGAAGGTGCTCGACACCTTCGAACGCATACAGGCGGCCAGGGAAGATTTCTCGGAGATGCCGGTCGAGACGTTCGTGCTGAGCATGGCCCACCACGCGAGCGACGTTCTCTGCGTGCAGTTGCTCGCCAAGCGGGCCGGCCTGCTCTCCGTTGACGCGGAAGGCAACTGCACGGCCAACCACCTAAGGGTAACGCCGCTCTTCGAGACGGTCGAGGACCTCAACCAGGCACCCGACGCCCTGCGGGGCCTGCTAGAGGACCCCTTCTACAGGTCGTCGCTCTCCCACGGTGGCGGGGTGCAGGAGATCATGCTCGGCTACAGCGACTCGGGCAAGGACGCAGGCTACGTCACGAGCAACTGGACGCTCTACGAGGTCCAGGGCAAGCTCGCCTCGGTCGCAGGCGAGCACGGCGTTCGCCTGAGGGTCTTCCACGGGCGCGGGGGCAGCGCCGGGCGCGGCGGCGGCCCGAGCTACAGGGCGATCATGGCCCAGCCCGCCGGCACGCTCGACGGGAACATCAGGATCACTGAGCAGGGGGAGGTGATCTCTTTCAAGTACAGCATGCGCGGCCTCGCCCGCCGCAACCTGGACACGGTGCTGGCGGCGGTCCTCGAGGCGACCGCCGACACGTCCCCTCCAGCCCCGGCGCCCGAGTGGACGGGGGCGATGGAGGAGCTCTCCGCCACGGCCAGGGAGGCGTACCGCTCGCTCGTCTACGAGGACGAAGACTTCCTGCCCTTCTTCTCGGAGGCCTCCCCCATCGGCGAGCTGCCGGCGCTGAACATGGGCAGCCGCCCCGCCCGCCGGGTTCAGAGCCCGGACGTGGAGAGCCTCCGCGCAATCCCCTGGGTCTTCGCCTGGACGCAGAACCGGTTCCTCCTGCCCTCCTGGTACGGCTCCGGCTCGGCACTGGGCTCGTTCGCCGAGGACGAAGCGAAGCTCGAGACCCTGCGCGAGATGTACCGCGGGTGGCCGTTCTTCCGGACGCTTCTCGACTTTATGCAGATGACCCTCGCCAAGAGCGACCTCCGCATAGCCCGGACCTACACGTCCCTCGTCTCGGACGAGGGCGTCAGGGACCGGATGTGGACCAGGATCTCGGAGGAGCACGCCGCCTGCATCGATGCCCTGCTCCTCATCACGGGCGCAGAGAGCCTGCTCGACGACACGCCGGTCCTGCAGCGCTCGATCCGACTCAGAAATCCCTACGTGGACCCGCTCTCCTACGTCCAGGTCGGCCTGCTGCGCCAGCTCAGGGACCTCCCGGAAGACTCCCCCCAACGCGAAGGCATCCTCAAGACCCTGCTGCTCACCGTCTCGGGGATCTCCTCAGGCCTCCTGAACACGGGCTGACCTGCTTCCCAAGGCCGCCGGAAGGCACCTGGACGCGACGCCCGCTCCGCGTGCGCCTTCCTCGTCGGCTCGAACGGGCGAAGGGCTCGCAAGCCAG
>DATFPF010000129.1:0-2458 GCA_035264945.1 Rubrobacter sp. | reverse complement strand
ATCAGGGCCTCCTTGACCTTGCGCGTGATCGACTGGTCGTGCGAGAGGTACGCGTTCTTGACGTACTGCTGGGTGATGGTGCTCGCCCCCTCGACCGTCGCCCCTGCCCTGATGTCGACGTAGAGGGCGCGCATGATGCCCCACAGGTCCACGCCGGCGTGCTCCCTGAACCGCTCGTCCTCCTTGGCGACCAGCGCGTTCAAGAGGTGGGGCGGCATGTCAGCTAGCGAGGCGTTCTTGCGGTTCTGACCGCTGAAGATCGTGCCGATCACCCGCCGCGAGCTGTCGCTCTTGCCGAGCGGCGCGGAGTAGATGTAGGTCGGGTGCGTCTCGAAGTTTTGGGGCGGGTCGAGCTGCTTTACGCCCTGCACTATCCCTAAGTACCCGCCCGCCGCGAACGCCACGCCGGCGACGAAGAGGCACAGAAGCAGCACGCCTAGGACCCGCAGGATGCGAGACGAGATGCCTGCCTTGCGAGGCTTCTGCTTCCTGCGGCTCGCGGGCAGCTTGACCGGGCGGCTTACGCCCTTGCGTCCGGAGGTCCCCGCGCCCGGTCCCCGACCTCGTCCTCTCTGGTGGGTGCGAGCCATCGAGCCGGTATACTACACTACCCGCCTGTACGTTACATTCCCGTTGCGAAGAGGTTGCGAAGGTCTTATGACGGCTGCCCCAGAACACGACGCCATCTACCGGAACTCCGTGGACGTGATCCCCCGCGAGGAGCTCGAAAGTCGCCTGAGCTCGGGCCGGAAGTTGCGGGTAAAGCTGGGCATAGACCCCACGGCGCCCGACATCCACCTCGGCTTCGTCGTCGTGCTCAAGAAGCTGCGCGCCTTCCAGGAGCTCGGCCACACGGCGGTGCTCGTGATCGGGGACTACACGGCGAGGGTGGGGGACCCTTCGGGCCGCTCGAAGACCCGGCCCGTCCTCTCGCCCGAGCAGATAGACGACAACACCCGCACCTACCTGGAGCAGGCCTACCTCGTCCTCGACGAGGACAAGACGCAGGTCAGGCGCAACTCGGAGTGGCTCGCGCCGCTGGCTTTGGCGGACCTGATCCAACTGACCAGGGCGACGACCGTGGCCCGCGTCCTCGAGCGCGACGACTTCTCCAAGCGCTTCGCCGCCGGGGACCCTATTACGCTGACGGAGCTCCTCTACCCGCTCATGCAAGCCTACGACTCGGTAGCCATAGACGCCGACGTCGAGCTCGGCGGCACGGACCAGCTCTACAACCTGCTGATGGGGCGCCACGTGATGGAGTACTACGGCAAGACGCCCCAGTGCGTGATGACGACCCCCCTTCTCGTCGGCACCGACGGCTCGGCGAAGATGAGCAAGTCCATCGGCAACTACATTGGCGTTACCGAACCGCCGAACGACATGTTCGGCAAGGCAATGAGCGTCCCTGACGGGCCGATGGGCGACTACTTCTCCCTGGTCCTCGACCGGCCCATGCCGCAAGGCGAGCCCGTCGAGCAGAAGCGCGACCTCGCGCGCTCCCTGGTGCGGACCTTCCACGGGGAGGCCGCCGTCGCGGGCGCCGAGCAGACCTTCGACGCCGTCGCGCGCAGGGAGGTGCCGGACGACGCGCCCGAGGTCGAGGTGGGGGATGAAGAAATGGTCTGGATCGTCGACCTCATCACCCGCGCTGGCTTCGCCAAGACCAACGGCGAGGCCCGGCGCTTCGTGCGCGGCGGCGCCGTGCGCCTTGGCGGCGAGGTAGTCGGGGACGAGAAGCTAACCTTCCGGGCCGCCGACCTCGAGGGCGCGGTATTGCAGGTTGGCAAGCGGCGATACGCGAGGATCGTCGCGGCCCGCTAGGGGTCCGCCGGACGATTTTCGGGAGGTCCCTTGACGGCCCCGGTCCCGGCGCTATAATCCGCGTCGCCGATGAGGCCCGGGCGCTCTGCAGCGCCGCCGGGGCATCGGCAAGTCAGAGGGAGCGGCACCGAAAAACTCCCGAAAAGGGGATTGACTCCCCCGGGGCCGGTGCTATACTTCTCTGGCTGATGACGGGGAACGAATTGACAACCGAGAGGGCGAGATAGGGTAGGACTCCCGACAGATTGGGAGCGCTTGCCGGCCCACCGCGAGGTGGGCGTCTTTGTCCCCGGAGATTCGTCTCCGTTGCTCCGCCGAGAGGCAGGGGCCTGAGGCTTTGAAAACTGAATAGCAGCGAAAGATCGGGTGAAATACAAGGAACCCGTCAAAACGCCGAGAATCGACTCTTCGCGGTCCGAGAGTGTAATGCCGGACCGTCGAGCGGGTGGCGCCCGCACCAACGTGGCTATAGCTGCCTTCGGGTAGCAGAAGCTAGTTCGGAGAGTTTGATCTTGGCTCAGGACGAACGCTGACGGTGTGCTTTAGGCATGCAAGTCGAACGAGAAAGCCCTTCGGGGTGAGTAAAGTGGCGAACGGGTGAGTAACACGTGGGCAACCTGCCCCTCGCAGGGGG
>DATFPF010000128.1:0-7660 GCA_035264945.1 Rubrobacter sp. | reverse complement strand
TCCCTGAACCTGCGCGGCGACCCTTACCTGCTGGACACAGCGGAGGTGGCGCGGCGGGCGCGGGAGGCGTGGGAGAAGGGGGCCACCGAAGTCTGCATGGTCGGGGGCATCCACGGCAGCTTCACGGGCAAGAACTACCTGGAGTACCTGCGGGCGGTAAAGGAGGAGGTGCCCGAGATGCACGTCCACGCCTTCACGCCGCTAGAGGTGTGGCAGGGCGCGCGCACCCTGGGAATGACGGTCGAGAAGTTCCTGGTCGAGCTTAAAGAGGCGGGGCTGGGGACGCTGCCAGGCACGGCGGCCGAGGTGCTCGACGACGAGGTAAGGGCCGTCATCTGCCCTGACAAGATCAACACCGCGCAGTGGTCCGAGGTGATGCGCAAGGCGCACGCCATAGGGCTCTCGGCCACCACCACCATAATGTTCGGCCACGTGGACGGACCCGCGAACTGGGCGCGGCACCTCATGGTCTTGAGAGACATACAGGCCGACACCGGCGGTTTCACGGAGTTCGTGCCGCTCCCGTTCGTCCACATGGGCGCCCCGCTTTTCTTGCAGGGGAGATCCCGGCGGGGCCCGACCTTCGCCGAGTCGCTCAAGATGCACGCGGTAGGGAGGATCGCGCTCCACGGCTACATAGACAACGTGCAGGTCTCCTGGGTAAAGCTCGGCGCCGAGGGCGCCAAGGCGTGCCTGCAGGCCGGCTGCAACGACCTCGGCGGCACGCTGATGAACGAGAGCATCAGCCGGGCCGCGGGCGCCAGCCACGGCCAGGAGATGCTGCCAGAGGACCTCGAAGCCATGATCCGGGAGATAGGACGAACCCCCCGCCGTCGCAACACCCTCTACGGCGTCCCCGAGAGGTCGTACTCCGCCGGCTGAACGCCCCCGAAAGGCAATGCACCACGGCCAGCGGAAGGAGGTCCGGGGGATCGCCCACGCCCCTCCGCGGGCGCTTCGACCTGGGTGGCGGGTTGGAGCCGGACCCGGACCTCCTTCCGCTGGCGTTCTCGCGGCTAGGAGGCCAGCACCCCGACCCAGCGCAGGCCGGTGGGCCGGATGCCCCCTTCCTCGATAAGCTTCCTCTCCAGGGGCTCCACCTCGGCGTCGAGGCCGTGCCGGAAGAGGTAGGGCCCGTAGGAGACGCTCCGCGTGGCGAACCTCTCCTCGAGCGCCGCCAGAACGTCCCACTCCCCGTGGACACTCGCGCGGCTCTCGGAAATACGGGCGTACCACGATTCGAACGAGGCTTCGTCCTCGTCCGTCTGGTGCCCCCCGTTTGCCCCGCCCCCACCTGCCCTCCTGCCGGCGTAGAGCAGGGAGAGCCGCTGGTAGTAGAAGAAGGCGGCGGTGGCCCTGTCCGCCAGGTGCTCCTTGCGGAACTCGTCGACCACGAAGACGCCCCCGGATCTCAGCAGGGATCGCACCCTGTCCAGCATCGTCCCCAAATCCGCGCCGTGGTGGAGGGAGAGTACAGCGACCGCGGCGTCGAACGGCGCGTGATCCGCCGCGTCGAGATCCTCGACGGCCGCCCGGACGAAGGGCCCGCCCTTGGGGGCCCGCGGGTCGACCGCGGTCACCCGCCATCCCCCGGCGGAGAGCGCGAGCGCCAGCTCGCCGGTGCCGCAGCCCACCTCCAGCACCCTCGCGGGCGGCGGGGGCAACTCGGACCCCACGAACCTCTCGACCCAGGCGGACGTGGAGCCCGTGTCCCCGAAGCGTTCGTCGGCTACTCCCGATCCCGGACCGTCATGGGACGGGCCGTCTTTAGCGTGTCCCCTCAAACTGCCTCCTTGCTGGCCGTATCGCGGGTACCGCCCCCGTCGTGAAGCCAACCGTTTGTCCTCGGTCTTCCTCTCCCCCGGGCCACCGATGGTCGGTCGGTGTACCGATTGGTGTCGGCGCCATCGCGGTGGCGCACGCGGGCGCCGGCCAGGACTTCCGGGGGCATGAGGCGGGCGTTGACGCCCATCCGGTCGCGCCTGCGATCTGCGGCAGCCCAATGCGAGACGCAGCCGCAGTTCGGACAGCGGTGGAACTCGATGGACCTGCCATCCCACATGTAGACTTCGGTGGGCGGATCGGGAGGCGACCTGCGCACCCGATCCGGCAGGTAGTATGCCCACAAAACGCCGTAACGACTGCACAGCGAGCAGTCGCACTCCGTGACCTCCGTCGGTGGGGCCTCGATCTCGATACGGACGGAACCGCAATGGCACGAAGCGCTTATCATCGCACAGTCCGGCCGCGGCACTGCGTCCCGGGCCAGTCGCACCGTGGAGCGGGCCCCGCGTGAGGCCGCGGCTTGCCCGCTCTCGAGTTGGCCGCGTCAGCGCTTGCATGAGTACTCGTTGCGGAAACCCTCCCTGGTGAAATCAGAAAATGGCTTTCGGCAGGCAGACGTGTATTCATCGTGCGGGGCGTCTGAGCGCGATGACGTTGTCGGTGACGGTGGCCCTCTGCCCGTTCGGGCCGGTGGCCAGACGTGCGGGGGCACCCACGAACTCGCAGTGCCACCGAGAAAGGTCCAGGTCGAGCCCGGCCAGCGCCTCCTCCGGGGTCGGGAAGGCCGTGTCCGGGTCGGCCCATGACCAGGGTGCTGCCGAGGCATGCTCGACGATCAGCAGCAGACCACCGGGGGCCACGGCCCGCGCGGCGGCCCGCAACACCTGCGTACGCGGGAACTCGACCGGCGATTGCAGGTACAGCGTGGAGACCAGATCGAACCGGCCTTCGGGGAAAGTGCTCGCCAGATCGTGCCGCTGGAATTCGACGAGGTTCGCGACACCCGCGGCTTGCGCGTTCTTCGCCGCACGGGCGAGGACCGTGCTCGACACGTCGACGGCGACCACCCTCCAGCCGCGCTCGGCCAGCCAGATGGCATCGTCTCCCTGGGCACAGCCCAGATCGAGCGCGGCACCTTCGGGGAGCGGCCCGGCGAACCTGACGAGGGCGCCACTCGGTCTACCGTTCGAGGGTCGTGCGGAGGCTCGATAGTGCTCCTCCCAGAACCGCTCGGCCGGGCTGCCGCCGCCTTCGCCGTGAACCTCACCGTTCATCTTTGGTCTTCCTTTTTCCTGACTCGTCCGCCGTGTTGGGTGGCTGCGGGCACACGAAGACGAGGACCCGGTCGGCATGACCAAAGGGATTTGTCAAGATCGCCCCGTTCCCGCGGTGGACGGCAGGCGATCCCGGTGGGCGGCGACGGCCCCTCGCGTGTCCTCGGCTATTAGATCTGCGTTGATGGCCGCCCCGGCCATCACGCCGGCACCTGCGGAGCCGATAACCTGCGCGGTGGGGTCGGTTACGTTCCCGGCCACCCAGACGCCGGGCACGGCGGTGAGGCCCGTAGCGTCGGCTTCGACGTGCTCGCCCATGCCGGAGGGATGGATGGTCGTCTCAAGGCCTAGGCCGGCGAGCATCCCGGCGCGGGCTGCGAAGCGGGGCCCGACCACCACGGCCCGGCGTGGAACGAATTCGCCCGAGCGCATTCGGACACCCGTGAGTCGGTCCTCGACCACCTCAAGAGAAGCGACCTCGCCTTCCACGACCGTGATGTCGAGTGAGGTCAGTTGCTCGGCCTCGTCGTCTGTCGGTTGGGGTGCGGTATGCACGAAAAACGTCAGATCCTCCGTCAACTGCCGGAACAATAACGCCTGATGCACGGCCTTTGGGCCCGAGGCCAGGACGCCGATCGGCCGATCCCGGACCTCCCACCCGTGACAGTACGGGCAATGGAGCACCTCACGCCCCCAGCGCTCCCGGACCCCGGGAACGTCCGGCAGCTCGTCGACGAGTCCCGTGGTGACCAGCAGTCGCCTTGCGACGACCCTGCCGCCATCCTCCAGCGTCACGCAGAAGCCGCCGTCGACAGGCTCGACCGAGGTGACGCGTTCGTCGAGCACCTGCACGCCGTAGCCACGGACCTCGGTCCGGCCGGCCTCCAGCAGCGCGGCCGGGCTCATGCCGTCCCGGGTGAGGAACCCGTGGACCCCGGCGGCGGGCGCATTGCGCGGCTCCCCCGCGTCGATGACCAGCACCGAACGCCGAGACCGCCCAAGCATCAGCGCGCCGCCGAGTCCGGCGGCGCCACCGCCGACCACCACGACGTCGTACGTTACGAGTTCTTGATTATGCGTCGCCTGCATCTTCTTCTCCTCCTCTTGAAGGTTTCAATTCCGTGGTTACCACTTGACGCGATTCTCGAAGTGCATGGAGCCAGGGCGGACCACACGTTACCTGCAGATCGGGGCTCCCGCGCTCGCACTCGGAGGGCCGGGTGACGCTGTAGCGGCCGAATACACCTTCGAGCGAGACGCGCGCCTCATCTCATTCAGGAACTCCACGATGCCGAGCACCGTCACTTCCTCGCCCGATCCCGCCAGGCAGTGCGCCCGCGACGGCTCTCCGAGATGCCGACGCGCCGCGGTCCACCGAAGATTCGCTCGAGAAGCCAACCCGGTATGCTCTGATGGCACGCGGTCTCCACCACGGCCCTCATCGCGTACTTGATCTTCTTCGTCAGCCTCACGCCAAAGCCACCCGCCACGCCTCAAGTCTCGCGCCGTCCGCCCGCGTCCACTCGCCCGAACCCGCGATGGTCCGCCTTGAACGGGTGCGGGTGCCCGGGGGATCCCCCCACATGGGTACACGGCACGCACGAGACCATCAGGACTTCCGCATCCTCCTCGGAGAAGACTTCGAAGCGATGCCGCAGCCTGGCGTCGAAAAAGGCCGCATCCCCGGGCTCCAGGACCGTCCTCTCGTTGCCTAAAGTGAGCCTGAGCCTCCCCTTGAGCATGTACAGCCACTCCTGGCCTCCGTGCTCGTGGTCGCGGTGCTCGGTGTCTGCCCGGTCGGCCGGGAAAACGACCTTCACGGCCGTGAGCCCCTCAGGCCCAGCCTCCGGCATCAGCGGCTGAAAGCGCAGCGCCCAACTTTCGTAGAACGGGGCCTCAGCCCCCCTCACCACCGTGCCCGGCCCCGGCTCCCCGGGCTCCTCGAAGAGCTCGTCCAAGGGGACGCCCAAGCCGAAGGCCAGCCTCAACAGCCCGTCCAGAGAGGGCTGCCTCTCCCCGGATTCCAGCCGCGATAAGTGCGCCACCGATGTGCCCGACGCCTCGGCCAGAGCCTCGAGCGTCATGTCCCGGCCCCTGCGCGCACGCCGTATCTTTGCACCAAGCCCCGAGATCACGCGCCCTACCCGATCCTCTGCGGGCCTGTCGCCCGCCGCGCCCAAAGTCTCCATATCGTCAATGTACCATGCAGGCAAATATTTTGCGCAACTATTTTGTCATTACTTGTTAGTTGAGGTAACCGACGCGGATCCAGGGACGACGCTACAGGGAAGGATGGTCAGTAGGCTTAGGACGCAATCCTAAGTTGCAGTCCGTGGCACGAACCGCAGCTCGCCCCTTACGGAGGCGGGCTAGAGACGAGGGTTTTCTCGCGGTTCACTGTGGCCGGTGGCCCGCTCAGTCCCGGTAGAAGACGAGCTCGTCGAGAGGCCTGCGGCGGCGGCGCTTCGGGGGGTCCCCCTCAGCGTACCCCAGCGTGAGGAGCGCGTGGGGCACAAGCTTAGGATCGAGGCCGAGCGCTCCCGCTACCCTTTCGGGGGCGAAGAGCGGGGCGCACATCCAGCCGGCGTCGAGGCCCTGCTCGTAGGCGGCGAGGAGGGCGTTCTGGGCGGCTGATCCGAGTGACTGGACGGCCATAGTCGTCTCGTTCTCCTGCCGTTTGGGGTCGGGGTAGGCGTCGAGGTCTTCGAGGTAGAGGCAGAGCAGGACGAGGACCGGCGCGTCCAGGAGGCGCCGCCTGGAGCCTTCGAGCCGCCGCTCGACGACCTCGGCCTCCTGCCCATCCATCTCGAGGTTCGAGCGCCACTCCTCGCCCATCGCGTCGGCGAGCCGCCCCTTGGTCTCGTCGCTGTGGATGACGGCGAAGCGCCAGGGCTGCCTGCCGTGCGGCGACGGTGCCCACCGCGCCGCTTCGAGCACGCGCTCGACGGCCCCGTCCGGCACCGGCTTCGGCAGGTAACGCCGGACGGAGCGGCGGCCGCGGATGGCGTCGAGTGTGGGCGACCCCGTCGACGGCGGTTCGTCCAGCGCCCCCCAGGAGGCGGCGCCCTCGGCCCGGATGGAGATCACCGGGTTCTCTTCTATCCTCATCTCCTCGTACTGGTGGTACTTCCCCCGCAGCAGCCTCACGGCGGCGGCGTGCTCCTCCGCGCCGGGGTCGAGGAGCTCGGCCCGGCCGCGCACCATGACGAAGGCAAGGAGGCCCCAGTCCTCCTCGTAGCGGTCGGCGACGAGGGTCACGTTCGGGTTCTCGAGGATGTTGCGGACCCGCTTGAGGCGGGCGGGCGGCACGTCTTTGGGCTTCTCGTCGAGGGCGATGTAGACGGAGCCGGTCGCGTAGGCGAAGCAGACGGGGACAGCGTGCGGCCTGCCCCCGGCGTCGGCGGTGGCAAGGCGGGCGACCCGCTGGCGGACGAGGAAGGCGGTCTGCTCAGGGGACAGGACGCCGGAGGCGGCCTTCACGCCGGGTTGGTCCCTACCGCTTCGCGAACCCTGGGGGCTACCTCGGTGGCGAAGAGGCGCATGTTTTCGAGGGCCTCCTCGTGCGTGACCCCGGGAAGGCGTCCCCAGAAGCAGAAGTGGTCGTAGGGGGCCTCCCTGTGAAGCCCGATCAGGCCTTCCGCCACCTCCTCCGGGGTGCCGACGAGGTAGCGCTCCCACGGCAGGTCTTCCTCCCGGATGGGCTCGGGGCGGGGCTTCTCCCGGTCCGTGCCCCACCCCGCGTAGCGCGTCCGCTGGTAGGCGATGGCTGGGCCCACGATCTCCCGTGCCCTACCCGCCTCCTCGTGCACGAACGCCACCCCCGAGGCGACGTAAGGGAACGGCTCGCCGCCCCTGCCGTGTTTCTCCAGGGCCGCGCGGACCTTCCGGTACGTCTCCCCGAACGCCCCGCCCCCGGCCGAGGCCAGGAAGCCGTCCGCCAGACGGGCCGCCCGGTCTATGGCCGGGTCCGCGAACGCGCCGGCGTAGATCGGGAGCTTGCCGGCAGGGCGCGGCTCGAACGGCAGGTCGTCGAAGCGCCACCGCTTGCCCTCGTAGCCTGTGCGTCCTTCCTGCAGGACCTGGCGGATGATCTCGATGCCCTCCTCGAAGAGCGAGGGCCTGTAGCGCCTCTCGTACCCCAGAGCCTCGAACTCGTGCTGGACGTAGCCCTGCCCGACCCCGAGCACGAACCTCCCGCCGGAGACGAGGTCGACCGCCGCCGCGTCCTCGGCCACCCTCAGGGGGTGGTGCATGGGAAGCAGCAGGATGTTCGTTCCTATGGTGATGGTGCTGGTGCGGGCCGCGACGGCCGCGGCGACCACGAGCGGAGAGGGCAGGTAGCCGTCGTCCACGAAGTGGTGCTCGGAGAGCCAGGCCCCCGTAAAGCCGAGCCGCTCGCCCTCCTCGATCTCCTCCAGGCACTCGCCGTAGAAGGCCGCGTAGTCGCCGAGCGGCAACCTCTGCCTGAAGTCGTACCAGAGCCCGAAGCTCGGACCGTCGCCTTCCCTGACCAATCGCGCCTCCTCGGCTCTCGGTTCACGGCCAGAGTCTACACCCCGGAGGCCGGCCGCTTGCGAGGTTCTGAGGTTCTAGGTCCGAGG
>DATFPF010000127.1:0-3534 GCA_035264945.1 Rubrobacter sp. | reverse complement strand
GCACGCCACCAGGTGGTAGACCCCCTCACGCGCGTTAGAGAAGAACTGCTCGCGGACGGCCTCGACCGGCTGGAGCGGCAGCTGCAGCGTGCCCGCCGCGGCCCGCGGTCCGGCCAGGACGCGGTGCACGGCCTCGGCGTCGTGCGGTTCGGCGTGGCGGACGCTGACGATGACCATACGGGCACCTCCCCGTGGGCGTGTTCCTCCGAGCACCCCATTCTAGTCGCGGTAGGTCACAGAGGGCCCGTTCTCCGAGCTTCGTGCGTAGGGGGTTCTAGGAAGTTCATCCTGCATTCATTCCGTGCGCCCGCCGCCAGGGGCATGGATCCGAACGGCGTTGCGCGCGGGCAGTACGCAGCTCGGGCCAGGATGCACGGTCCGGCGGAAGATCGCCCATACGAGCCAGGCAAAGATCGCTTATCCAAGCGATGGCGCACCCCACCCCGCGGGCGATCATACCTTTGACGCTTGGTCGGTCGAAGAACGCGGGAGGAACCCAGGCCATGGAGACGCTCGATCGGAAGATGACCCGCGGGGACATGCTGAAGCTTAGCGTGCTAGGGGGCGCCGCCTTGATGCTCCCCCTAGAGCGAAGGGCCAGGACCCAGCTGGCCGTCGCCGACCGCATACCCGAGAGCCGGCTGCCGAAGCCCTTCCAGGTCCCCTTCGCCGTGCCGCCGGTCCTAAGGCCGGTCCGCAAAGGCGGGAAGACCGACTACTACCAGATAACCATGAGGGCGAACAAGGTCCCGATACTGCCGGGATTCCCGAAGACCGAGATCTGGGGCTACAACGGCATCACGCCCGGTCCCACCATCAAGGTGATGCAAGGCAGGGAGGCCGTCGTTAGGCAGATAAACCGTCTGCCGAGGAGGCACCCGTCCCTCGGCTACGAGTCCTGGACGAGCGTGCACCTGCACGGCTCGGCCTCCCTACCCCAGTACGACGGCTACGCCGAAGACGTGACCTACCCCGGGGAGTTCAAGGACTACCGCTACCCCAACAACCAGAATGCCCGCACGCTCTGGTACCACGACCACGGCGTCCACCACACCGCCGAGAACGCCTACATGGGCCTCGCCGCCCAGTACCACCTCCACGACGAGCAGGAGCTCTCCCTTCCCATACCCCACGGCAAGTACGACGTGCCGCTGACCATCAAGGACGCCATCTTCGGCACCGACGGCCAGCTCATCTTCGACGACGGAAGCAGCCGCGGCGGCCACGACAGCCTCATGGGCGACGTGGTCCTGGCGAACGGCGCGCCCTGGCCGGTGATGAAGGTGGAGCGTCGCAAGTACCGCTTCCGTATCCTCAACGCCTCGATCTCGCGGGGATACGACCTCGCCCTCTCGTCCGGCGAGCCGCTGTCGATCATCGGCCACGACGGAGGTCTCGCCCCCGCGCCGGTGGACGTGGACCACTTCCGGATCGGCATGGCCGAGCGCTACGAGGTGGTCATAGACTTCTCCAAGTACAGGGTGGGGCAGAGCGTAGAGCTGCGAAACCTCGGCCTGGAGAACACGATCGACTTCGCGGCGACGGACAAGGTCATGCGCTTCGACGTCGTCTCAGAGGCCAGGGACAAGACAAACAACGCCGTGCCCGAGGTTCTCAACCCGGGCAACTACCCCCGCAACCCCATGAGGCTCAAGGAGTCCCAGATGGCCGGCGTCCACAGGCTCGAGCTCGGGCGCACGAACGGCATGTGGACCATCAACGACGGGATCTGGGACCCGAAGCGGGTGGACGAGAGGTGCGAGCTTGACGAGATCGAAGTCTGGGAGATCGAGAACAAGTCGGGCGGCTGGTTCCACCCGCTGCACATCCACCTCATAGACTTCAGGATCCTCTCCCGCAACGGCCGGGCCCCGTTCCCGTG
Organism: Rubrobacter sp.; assembly: GCA_035264945.1. GTDB lineage: Bacteria > Actinomycetota > Rubrobacteria > Rubrobacterales > Rubrobacteraceae > Rubrobacter_D. The sequence goes on along the minus strand of DATFPF010000127.1, from coordinate 1,652 downwards.
GGAGCAGGGCCCCAAGGACGTAGCCTACGTCGGCGAGGGCGAGACGGTGAGGGTGCTTGGGCAGTTCGGGCCGAACAAGGGCAAGTACATGGTCCACTGCCACAACCTCGTCCACGAGGACCACGACATGATGATGCAGTTCGAGGTCGGCACGGGCGGCCCCGACCCCGTAACGTCGGCTCCTCCCAAGCCCATCTCGCGGATGAGGCCGCTGTAGGGGTGAGGGGCGTGGGGACCGTGCGCGTGCTGGTGGCCAACGAGCCCCGCTCCTACCGCGAGGCCATAGCGGTCGTCTTGCGGGCCGTCTGCGGGCCGTTCATCGAAGTCTCGGAGGCCGAGGAACTCGACGCGACGGCGCTCGGGGCGCGCCCCCACCTCGTCATCTGCAGCCTCGCCACCCCGGCCGTGCGCGAGGCGGTCGGGGTGTGGGTCGAGCTCTACCCCGGGCACGGGTCCCTCTCCAACGTCGGCTTCCACGGCGAGGTGTCGGCGCTGGAGGGAATGGAGCTGCCCGACATCCGATCAGTCGTGGAGAGAACGAGGGCGGCGCTGGCCGGGACGAGCACGTAGCGCTTGGTGGCGGCCCGCTCGCCCCAACACCGCCGAGCCTGCCCCGGAGGTTACAGGCCCTTCCTTCTCGTGTTTCGTCGGCCTTATTCACCCAACCTCGTAGAAGGCGCATAGTTCTCGGAAGTTCGCCCCGTGCGCGAGGGCGTCCGGTCGCCTGGTTTACTCCATCTCTCCTTCGACGGGCGCCATCAGGTGCTCGTAGGGCGTACCCGCGTACATCACCCACGGCCCGCCGGAGTGGCGGTCGGCGGCAGCGGGGCCCCCGCCCAGCTCGCCGGGCACGATGAGCATGACGTGCGGGGGGGAGGAGACCCACTCCTCACCCTCCGGGGGCTTCAACGCCCCGGGGTCGGTGTTGTCGGCGTCGCTGCCGCCCTGGAGCATGTAGGCCATGCCGGGGGCCGTGGTGTTAGGCTCGGTCCCGGCGCTGAAAGCCTCGAACCACCGCATCCACATCTCGTCGAGGCACTGGGGGTCTTCGCCGGGCGAGACTTCCCAGTCCGGGAAACAGGTCCACTCGTTGGTGCCCTTCCGCAGCTCGACGAGCGGCTGGCCGGCCTTGGGCGGGTAGTCGACGACGGTGGCGTCCTCGGCGATCTCCTCGGGACCCGCGCTCAGGGCGCTCTTGATCTTGGCGTCCGCTTCCGATCCGTCCGACCCCGGCGCCTGCGTGTCCTGCCCGCAGCCGGCAAGGCTCAGTGCCGCCATCGCGAGCACGGTCAGCAAGGCGGCGCTCTTCGGTCGCCGGATGCTTCTGGTATTCATCGACACTCCCTTCCCGGGCGAGCCTACGCCCGCCTCTGCTAGCAACAAATGCATCATACTTCCGAGGCGGGGGCGAGCGTACCCCCCAAATGGGTGATCTTTGCTCTATTCACCGGAGTGCGTGGAAGGGGTGTTCCGCGAACTTCGCGCCGAGGGGTTTCTAAGAAGTTCGGGGGGCTACGAAGGCGCCCGCAACAACGAAAAGGTTGCGGGCGGGTAACGAAGGGTTTTCGTTGTTGTTTCATTTGTGTCGGATAGCACGTTTGACGCCCTCCGGGCGTTGCGGAACGCGCGCGCATGGCATAGCATCCATGCGT